>NZ_CP051293.1:333500-667000 GCF_013170805.1 Mesorhizobium sp. NZP2077
CGAACAGCGCCGATCTGCTGCGCGACCTGACCATAACCTATGACGAAATCGGCGACCTTGCCCGGACCGCCGGCCAGTTGGACAGCGCCCAGGCGGCCTTTGAAGAGAGCCTGAGAATTCGGCTGGTGCTGGCCGATGACAGACCCGATGCCCCCGAGCGTCAGCGCGCTGTCGCTGTCAGCCAGGAGAGGATCGGTGACGTGCTGCGCGAGCGCGGCGACGCCGCCGGTGCGCTCGGGGCCTACACCAAGAGCCAGGCGATCGCCGAAGACCTGGTGCGCCGTGACCCTAACGATACCGACTTGAAGCGCGACCTGTCGATCAGTTACGCCAAGACCGGCAACGCGCTCAACGACCAGGAGAACTGGCCGGCAGCACTGGCTTCCTATCAGCAGGCGCTGACTGTCGCGCGTGACCTTGCCGCTGATGACCCCGGCAACA
This sequence comes from Mesorhizobium sp. NZP2077, assembly GCF_013170805.1. Classification (NCBI taxonomy): domain Bacteria; kingdom Pseudomonadati; phylum Pseudomonadota; class Alphaproteobacteria; order Hyphomicrobiales; family Phyllobacteriaceae; genus Mesorhizobium; species Mesorhizobium sp. NZP2077. Next base: position 333,942 of record NZ_CP051293.1, read on the forward strand.
CCGACTGGCAGCGCGACCTGTCGGTCTGTCTTGAAAAGGTTGCCGGTGTGCTTGATGCCCAGGGCAATGTCGGCGATGCATTGCAAAACTACCAGGACAGTCTTGTCATTGCCGACCGTCTGGCGAAGCTCGACCCAGGCAATTCCGACTGGCAACGCGACCTCTCTATCACTCTGTCGGAAATCGGCATGCTGGAGACCAAGCAGCGCCATTTCGAGGGCTCCAAGAAGGCTTTCGAAGCCAGCCTCGAAATCCGCCAGAAACTGGCCCAGTCCGATCCCAACAATGCGATCTGGCAATTCGATCTGGTGCAGGCCTACATCAACTATGCGTATGTGGCGAAAGATCCGAAGGCCGCGCTGACCCAGGCGCTGAACCTGACGCTTGAGCTCGACCGCACCGGCCGGCTGGCGCCCAGAGACAAATCCACGATCAAATATTTGCGCGGCCTTCTCGCCAAATTCAACGCCCAAAAAAAATAGCCGGCTGCCGGCCCGGGATTTGGGCCGGAAATGCCCGTAAACCTTGGAAAAACCGCCTTTAGCGCCTATATCTAGTCGATATCAGACGCGCGATTCGGGGCCGATTTTTCGCGTTGTAAAAGCGGCATCTAGACAACAGGTTTTCATGAGCGACCAGACCGAGAACTCAAACGGCGCAGAAGCCGAATACGGCGCCGATTCCATCAAGGTTTTGAAGGGGTTGGACGCTGTCCGCAAACGCCCCGGCATGTATATCGGCGACACCGACGACGGTTCGGGCCTGCACCACATGGTCTATGAGGTGGTCGACAACGCCATCGACGAGGCCTTGGCCGGTCACGCCGACCTCGTCACGGTGACGCTCAACCCCGATGGTTCGGTGACGGTGATCGACAATGGCCGTGGCATTCCGACCGATATCCATACCGGCGAAGGCATTTCGGCGGCGGAAGTGATCATGACGCAGCTGCATGCCGGCGGCAAATTCGACCAGAACTCCTACAAGGTGTCGGGCGGTCTGCATGGCGTCGGCGTCTCGGTGGTCAACGCCCTTTCGGCATGGCTGAAGCTGAAGATCCGCCGCAACGGCCAGATCTTCGAGATGAGCTTCACGCACGGCAATGCCGATGCGCCGTTGAAGGCTACGGGCAGCTACGAACAGGACAAGCAGCCAGGCACCTATGAGGGCCGCAGCGGCAGCCAGATCACGTTCTTTCCGTCGTCCGAGACCTTCACCATGGTCGAGTTCGACTTCGGCACGCTGGAGCACCGGCTGCGCGAGCTCGCCTTCCTCAATTCCGGCGTCCGCATCATTCTCACCGACGCCCGCCACGCCGACATCGTGCGGCATGAGCTGCACTATGATGGCGGCCTCGAAGAGTTCGTCAAATATCTCGACCGGGTCAAGAAACCGCTGATCGAGAAACCGATCGCCATCAAGGCGGAGCGCGACGGCATCACCGTCGAAGTGGCGATGTGGTGGAACGACAGTTACCACGAGAACGTGCTGGCCTTCACCAACAACATCCCGCAGCGCGATGGCGGCACCCATCTGGCCGGTTTCCGTGGCGCGCTGACGCGCCAGATCACCGGCTATGGCGAGTCCTCGGGCCTGACCAAGAAGGAAAAAGTCTCGCTGATCGGCGACGATTGCCGCGAAGGGCTGACGGCGGTGCTGTCGGTCAAGGTTCCTGACCCGAAGTTCTCCTCGCAGACCAAGGACAAGCTGGTTTCCTCGGAAGTGCGTCCGGTGGTCGAGGGGCTGGTCAACGAGGCGCTCGGCACCTGGCTGGAAGAGCATCCGACCGAAGGCAAGGTGGTCATCGACAAGGTGATCCAGGCCGCGGCGGCGCGTGAAGCGGCGCGCAAGGCGCGCGACATCACCCGCAAGAGTTCGCTCGGCGTCACCTCCCTGCCTGGCAAGCTGGCCGACTGCCAGGAACGCGATCCGGCGAAATCCGAAATCTTCATCGTCGAGGGCGACTCGGCCGGTGGCTCGGCCAAGGGCGGCCGTTCGCGACAGAACCAGGCGATCCTTCCCTTGCGCGGCAAGATCCTCAATGTCGAGCGGGCGCGCTTCGACCGCATGCTCGGCTCCGACATGATCGGCACGCTGATCACCGCGCTCGGCACCTCGATCGGCAAGGACGAGTTCAACGCAGACAAGCTGCGCTACCACAAGATCATCCTGATGACCGACGCCGACGTCGACGGCGCCCACATCAGAACCCTGCTGCTCACCTTCTTCTTCCGGCAGATGCCGGAGCTGATCGAGCGCGGCCATCTCTACATCGCCCAGCCGCCGCTCTACAAAGTGACGCGTGGCAAGAGCTCGCAATACATCAAGAATGAAAGCGCCTTCGAAGAGTTCCTGATCGATTCCGGGCTGGAGGAAGCCTCGCTTACGCTGGGCTCGGGGGAAGTGCGGATCGGACAGGATCTGCGCGGTGCCGTCGAAGACGCGCTGGCTGTGCGCCAGCTCATCAACGGCCTGCACACGCGCTACAACAGAGGCGTGGTCGAACAAGCCGCGATCGCCGGTGGGCTCAACCCCGACGTCTTCAACGATCTTGGCGGCGCCAACGCCATGGCGGAGCGGATTGCGCAACGGCTCGACATCATCGCCGAGGACACCGAGCGCGGCTGGACCGGCCGCATGTCGACCTCGAATGACGGCAGTGGCGGCTATATCTTCGAGCGCACCGTGCGCAGCGTCAAGGAATACGCCCATCTCGACATGGGACTGATCAATTCGGCCGACGCCCGCCAGCTCGACCGCTACGCACAGCGCCTCAGCGAGGTCTACGGGACGCCGCCGGTGCTGCGCCGCAAGGACGTGTCCGAAGTCGTCTCGGGCCCGCTGGCGCTGCTCAACGCCGTCTTTGCGACCGGCCGCAAGGGCCTGACCATGCAGCGCTACAAGGGTCTCGGCGAGATGAATGCCGAACAGCTCTGGGAAACCACGCTCGACCCGAATGTGCGCTCGCTGCTGCAGGTCAAGGTCAACGATGCGACCGATGCCGACAGCCTGTTCTCGCGGCTGATGGGCGACGAGGTTGAGCCGCGGCGCGAATTCATCCAGGACAATGCGCTGTCGGTGGCCAATCTCGATATTTGATCTCGATATCGATCCCTGACGTTGACGCGCCGCGGCGCGCCAAGTTTTCCTTCTGTGCCAATAAAATCATTTTATGCCCCGCCGGAACGGAAGGCCTCCGACGACATTGTGACAACATCGATCACAATTTCTCACAGGAGGCTTTTCATGGGACGTGGCATTTTGCTCTGGTTGCTCGGTATTCCGATTCCGATCATCATTCTCATCATGCTGTTCGTACGGTAGGGGGCGTCGATGCAGTCCACCGTGTCGGCTATCGACCTGTCCGCTTCGGAAGAATCCTCCGCCACAGCCGTCAGCTGGGGGCCGATCATCGCCGGGGCCTTCGCGGCTTCGACCTTGACCTTTATCCTCATGCTGCTTGGCTCAGGGCTTGGGCTCAGCATGGTTTCACCGTGGTCGGGGTCCGGCGCGTCGATCACCACCTTCGCAGTGTCGACCGCCATCTGGCTGATCATCGTGCAATGGCTGTCCTCCGGCGTCGGCGGCTACCTTGCCGGACGCCTGCGCACCAAATGGGTCGGCATCCACACTGACGAGGTGTATTTCCGTGACACCGCTCATGGCTTCCTTGCCTGGGCGCTGGCTACACTGCTCGTCGTCGGCGTCCTCGGTTCAGCACTTTCCGCAGCGCTTGGTACAGGCGTGCAGGCGGTCTCCACCGTAGCGTCGGGCGCTGCCATGGGTGCATCGGCCGGCGCGTCCGCCGATGCCGGCGGCGCATCGACCGACAACGCAACCTCCTATCTGGTGGATTCGCTGTTCCGTCCCGCCGATCCGAGCAAGCTCGGGGCGGCTGGTCCGGACGGTAACGCCGCCGCGGTTGGTCAGGCCTCACGAGTCTTGATCGCCAGTGCCGCCGCGGGCGAGATTTCGGCCGACGACAAGACCTATCTCTCGCAACTGGTTGCCGCCCGCACCGGCCTTTCCGAGGCGGACGCCAAGGCGCGTGTCGATGCCCTGGTTGCCAAGGTCGAGGACGCCAAGGTCAAGGCCAAGCAGGCCGCCGATACAGCCAGGAAGGGCAGTGCGACCTTTGCCCTGCTTGGCGCCTTGTCGCTGGTCATCGGCGCCTTCATCGCCAGTGCCGCGGCCGCTCTCGGCGGCAGGCAGCGCGACGAAGAGGAAGCGGTTTTCCTGACCAGCCGCTAAACGGGCAGACAGTTCCCCAGAATTGAAAGAGCCCGGCTTCGAAACCGGGCTCTTTGCTATTCGGATATCGAGACTATCAGCTGGATCAGTGATCCATGGCCTTGACGATTTCCTCGGTCATCTTCTTGGCATCGCCGAGCAGCATCATGGTGCCGTCCTTGTAGAACAGCGTGTTGTCGATGCCGGCATAGCCGGAGCCGAGCGAGCGCTTGACGAACAGGCAGGTGCGGGCCTTGTCGACGTCGAGGATCGGCATGCCATAGATCGGCGACGACTTGTCGTCGCGGGCCGAAGGGTTGGTGACATCGTTGGCGCCGATGACATAGGCGACGTCGGCCTGGGCGAATTCGGAGTTGATGTCCTCGAGCTCGAACACCTCGTCATAAGGCACATTGGCTTCGGCCAGCAGCACGTTCATGTGGCCCGGCATACGGCCGGCGACCGGGTGGATGGCGTATTTGACGTCGACACCGTTGGCCTTGAGCTTGTCAGCCATTTCGCGCAGCGCATGCTGTGCCTGGGCGACCGCCATGCCGTAGCCCGGCACGATGATGACCTTTTGCGCGTTCATCATCAGATAGGCGGCGTCATCCGCCGAGCCCTGCTTGACAGTGCGCTCGATGCCATCGTCGGCCGCAGCCGCGGTCTCGCCGCCGAAGCCGCCGAGGATGACCGAGATGAAGCTGCGGTTCATGCCTTTGCACATAATGTAGGACAGGATCGCGCCGGACGAGCCCACCAGCGCGCCGGTGATGATCAGTGCCAGATTGCCGAGCGTGAAGCCGAGCGCTGCCGCCGCCCAGCCGGAATAGGAGTTGAGCATCGAGACGACGACCGGCATGTCGGCGCCGCCGATCGGGATGATCAAGAGGATGCCGAGCACCAGCGAGGCGGCGACGATCAGCCAGAAAACAAGCTTCGATTCCGTGCCGACCAGCAGCACGATCAGCACGATCAGTGCGACGCCAAGCGCGGCGTTGATGAAGTGGCGGCCGCCGATCATGATCGGCTTGCCGGACATGCGGCCGTCGAGCTTGAGGAAGGCGATGACCGAACCGGTGAAGGTGATGGCGCCGATGGCGACGCCGAGGCTCATCTCGATCAGCGCCTGGGCATGGATGTTGCCCGCCGTGCCGATGCTAAAACTTTCCGGCGCGTAGATGGCCGCAGCAGCCACCATGACGGCGGCAAGGCCGACGAGGCTGTGGAAGGCAGCAACCAGCTGCGGCATCGAGGTCATGGCGATGCGGCGCGCGGTGACGGCGCCGACGCTACCGCCAATGGCGAGGCCAAGCACGATCAGCCCGTAGCGGCCGGCCGACGGGACAAACGGAATCGCCAGCGCCAGCGTGGTAGCGATGGCGATACCCATGCCGATCATGCCGTACATATTGCCCTGGCGGCTGGTGGTCGGATGCGACAGGCCACGCAGCGCCATGATGAACAGGACGCCGGAGACCAGATAGAGGAAGGACGCGAAGTTGGCGTTCATGGCGCTCTACTTGTCCTTCTTCTTGTACATCGCCAGCATGCGCTGGGTGACCAGAAAGCCGCCGAAAATGTTGACCGAGACCAGCATCAGCGCGACGAAGCCGAAGCCTGCGGCAACGCCGGAAGCCGCGATGCCGACGGCAAGCAGCGCACCGACGACGATGACCGAGGAAATGGCGTTGGTGACCGCCATCAACGGCGTGTGCAGTGCCGGCGTCACCGACCAGACGACGTAGTAGCCGACGAAGATTGCCAGGATGAAGATGGCGAAGCGGAAGACGAAGGGATCGATGGCGCCGCCGGAGAGTGCGTGCGCGGCATCACCCGCCGCATCGGCACCGCCTGGAGCATTGGCCAGATTCTGCACCGCCAGCCTGACGGCAGCGCTTGCCTGGTCGAGCTGGTCGAGGGCTTTCTGCAGGGTCTGATCCATCACGCGGTCCCTTTCGGCTTGGACGAGGACGACTTGGATGCGGCAGTTTTCCTGGGCGCGGCTTTCTTGGGTTCAACCGAGGCGTCGGCAACCATCGTCGTGGCCGGTATCGCGGCCGGTTCGACATGAGGCTGCTGGTCGGCCTTGGCGAAGGCCGGATGAACGACCTTGCCGCCGTCGGTCAGCATCGTCGCCTTGACCAGGTCGTCGTCGCGGTTGATGGCGAGCGTCTTGGTCGTCTTGTCGACCAGCGTCTCGAGGAAAGCGAACAGGTTCCTGGCGTAGAGCAGCGAGGCGGATGCGGCGACGCGGCCGGGCACGTTGAGATGGCCGACGATCTTGACGTTGTTGGCCGTGGTGACGACCTGACCCGGCACCGCGCCCTCGACATTGCCGCCGCGCTCGACTGCCAGATCGATGAGCACCGAGCCCGGCTTCATCGAGGCGACCATGGCCGCCGACACCAGCCTGGGCGCCGGCCGGCCGGGGATCAGCGCCGTGGTGATGACGATGTCCTGCTTGGCGATGTGCTCGGCGGTCAGTGCCGCCTGCTTGGCCTGGTATTCCTTCGACATTTCCTTGGCGTAGCCGCCGGCGGTTTCTGCGGCCTTGAACTCGTCGTCCTCGACGGCGAGGAATTTCGCGCCAAGCGAGGCGACCTGTTCCTTTGCGGCGGGGCGCACGTCGGTGGCGGTAACGACCGCGCCTAGGCGGCGCGCCGTGGCGATCGCCTGGAGGCCGGCAACGCCGACACCCATGATGAAGACCTTCGCTGCCGGCACCGTGCCGGCCGCCGTCATCATCATCGGCAAGGCGCGATCATATTCCGAAGCGCCGTCGATCACCGCCTGATAGCCGGCAAGGTTGGCCTGGCTGGACAGCACATCCATGGATTGCGCGCGGGTGATGCGCGGCATGAATTCCATCGAGAAGGCGGTGACACCGGCCTTGGCCAGAGCCGCTACTGCGACATCGTTGCCGTAGGGATCCATGATGGCGATCACCGCCGCGCCGGATTTGTAGCTCTTCAACTCGGCTTCCGTTGGCCGGCGAACCTTCAGCACGACATCGGCCTTGCCGACATCGGAAGCCTTGCCGATGGCAGCGCCAGCCTTGGCAAACTCTTCGTCGGGAATACGCGACCTCGTGCCGGCGCCGGTTTCGACAATCACGTCGAGGCCCAGCCCCGCCAGCCGCTTGACCGTATCGGGCGAGGCCGCGACGCGCGGCTCGTTCGCATCAAGCTCACGAGGGATGAAAACCGACTGTCCCACCGCATGATCCTTTCGGCTGGAACCTGTTTGCGCAAAGTGTCGGCCGGAATATCCGGCGACGTCAATGGCAACGGGCTTTGGAAGGTCTATCGCAGAATGAAGGCGCCGACGGCCAGTATCAGGACGAACAGGATAAGCGCCGAGAAGAAACCGGCCGCAAAGAAGCCGAAAGCCATCGCGATGAGCAACGCGCCGCAGAAAAGCGATCCGTATTTGGCCAGCGCGAGAAAGCCCGCATAGGTGCGGTCATGTTCGGCATAGTCCATCTTCGCGCCCAGTTCGACAGGACCGGTCGGCGAGTGATCAGCCATAGGAATACCCCTTCGAAGACATCTTTCAGGCACATACCTAAAAGCCGGGCCGAGAGCAATGGCGCTATTGCCGCATTGGGCCGACAACTGCCTCAAGGGAAAATTGAAACTGCCGCCGACCTCCAGCCTGTTGGCGGTGCGATCACCGGCGGTCCCGCATGAGTTCCGTTGAAGCTGCTGTCAGAATTTGGCGGTTCTGGACGACATCGCGGGGGATTATTGTCGCCAGACGAACAGCCGGTTGGTGAAGCGACATGATCACACCCACACAGACATTTGACTGGAACGGCACGACTATCGCGTGGGGAACCGCCGGCTCAGGCCCGCCGATCGTGCTCGTGCACGGTACGCCGTTCTCCTCGTATGTCTGGCATCGCGTCGCACCGGAACTGGCGCGCGACCATACGCTGTATTTCTACGACCTTCCCGGATATGGGCGATCCGGCAAACGGGAAGGCCAAGACGTTTCGCTGGGCATCCAGAACAAGGCGCTGGCGGCGATGCTGGCCTTTTGGAAACTCGACCGGCCCAAGATCATCGCCCATGATTTCGGCGGCGCCACGGCATTGCGCGCGCATCTGATCGACAGTTGCGACTATGACAGGCTGCTGCTGATCGATCCTGTGGCGGTGCGGCCGTGGGGCTCGCCCTTTGTCCAGCATGTCCGTCAGCATGAGGCCGCCTTCGCCGGCATGCCGGACTACATACAGGTTGCAATCCTGAAAGCCTACATTTCAGGCGCCGCGGCCAGATCTTTGTCCGACAGCGATCTGGAACCCTATGTCGCGCCATGGACCGGGCCTGTTGGCCAGCCGGCTTTCTACCGGCAGATCGCACAGATGGATCGGCTTTTCACCGACGAGGTTGAACCGCTCTACGGCAAATTCCGCTGCCCCGTCGCGCTGCTGTGGGGAGAGGAAGACCGCTGGATACCGCCGCAAAGCGGCCAAAAGCTCGTGGCCATGCTGCCGAATTGCGGCCTGACGCTCATCCCGGGCTCCGGCCATCTGATGCAGGAAGACGCGCCGGAGGCGATCGTCGCCGCCGCGCTGCGCTTTTTCGTAGGCTGAGAGTTTCCTCAGCCGGCAAGATGCGGGAAAAGTCCGAGCAGACCAACGACGATCAGATAGAGCGCGACGATATAGTTCAGCAGTCGTGGCATGACGAGGATCAGCACACCGGCAATCAGCGAGATAAGCGGCGTCAGCGCGAGCTGGGAAATATGCATGTCGGGTTCCTTTTGGCAGATCCGCCGAAATGAGGACGCGGAGCGAACGCACCGCAATCATCAGAACGCGGATCCGGCCGGAAGGCTCCAGACGCCTTGCAAAAATAGGGGCGCCTACGCGGCGGCGCGATAATATTTCGCTGTCGGCACGATGGACAAGGGTGTCAGCCGGTTGATGGCCGGATTGCTGAACATCAGCCGCTGCTCCGTCGGCGTCGACCTGAAGAACGGGAACCGTTCGAGTGTCCGGCGCATATTTTCGCCGGCAGGGATTTCGAACAGGGCGATCCGGGTAAGAACGCCCGGAAATTCCTTGGCCTCGGTCCTCTGCACGGCATTGAAATAACGTGAATAAAAATTGGAGTGCTCGACCTTGACCGGCGTCAACACCGAGTTCTGGCCAAAATAGAGCGAGGCCACCATGGCAAGCCTGAGTGTCAGGAACGGCAGCACTCCGGGCGCCGGCGCGCTGTCGGGATCGGTTGCAAACCGGGTTCCGTCGATAAAGGTTTCGCCGCGGGCAAGCCGCTCGAGCAATATTTCCGGATAGGCATCGACGGAGGGCGAATTCGGGTGCTCTGCGGAAATGTAGTGGAAGCGGATCGTGCTGACCAATTCGCCGTAGAAATAGACACCGAACCGGTAGGAATTGGGTAGATTGTCCCAGCGATCCTCGAACATCCCGCTGGCGATTGGACCGCACATGCCTGAGCGCAGATAGGATTTGTAGCGAAGCCGGTAAATCGCCTCCAAATCCTCGCCCCCCGTAATGAGGCGATAATCGACATGCTCCAGCAGTTGCATCATCGATCGGTTGAGTACCGAATCCCCCGCTGCCCTGACCACGCCAGACGCATCCCTTGCAGGCCTTGCAGCATCCATTATCTGTCCTCGAAATTCCGCCTACGGATAGGCTATTCGAGTCAAAATGAGACACAAGTAGAAACTTAGAGGTTGTTGATTTACCTTATGTTAACCTTAACGGTTGAGCGCTTACCTGAGAATGTCCTAATGAACAATGCACCGGAGAAGGATGGGATCATGGCCTCCGGAACATCGCACCTGCATCGACAGGCCGGCGCGCGAGCCGGCATTGCGCAAAAGCAAGATCGCGGCGGGACGATGTCCTGACTAAAATGCGCATAAGTCCGCTTTCAAGGGCTGCACTTGAGACGGAAGACGCCAGGAATCAGGCGAACTTCACGGCGCTACGTGGCTGTCCGCTTGCTGGCGAGGCGCAGGTCAGCGGCGAATGGCCAGGTGGCATTCGACATTGTCTCGATACCCGACGCGCTGAGCGCGGCGCCGAACAGGAAGCCTTGCACGAGGTCGGGTTTGACCTGCAAGGCCAGGATCTTGAGCTGCTCGAAGGTCTCGACGCCTTCGACGGTCACGGAAAGTCCCAGTGGCCGCGACAGGTTGACGATGCCCTTGAGCAGTTCCAACGACCGGGGGTTCTGGGTGACATCGATCAGGAACGAGCGGTCGATCTTGATCTTGTCGAGCGGCAGCTTGTGCAGGTAGCTCAGGCTCGAATAACCGGTGCCGAAATCGTCAAGCGCGATGCGAACGCCAATCTGCTTCAACTCCTCGATGTACTGCCGCGTCAGCGACTTGTCGTCGAGCAGCGCGGTTTCAGTGACCTCGATCTCCAGCCGGCCGGCGGCAAGACCGGAACTCGCCAGTGCATCGCGAACCTTCTGGATGACGTCGCGGCTGCGGAAGTCCTTGGCCGAGAGGTTGACCGAGACGCTGGTCTGATCCGGCCATTTTGAGCATTCGGTGCAGGCTGCCTGCAACACGAAGGTGCTGATCTCGGAAATGATGCCCATTTCCTCGGCGAGCGGAATGAAGATGCTTGGTGAGATCGGTCCGAGATCGGGATGATCCCAACGGCACAGCGCCTCGCAGCTGGCGATGCGCATGGTGCTCATCGACACGATAGGCTGATAAACGACCCGCAGGCTCTTGCTTTCCACCGCGCTGCGCAGATCCGCCTTCATCAGCTGGCGGTTGCGGAACGCCGCGTCCATTGCCGCCTCGAACAGCCGCCAGCCGTTCTTGCCAAGCTCCTTGGCCTTGTAAAGCGCCAGATCCGCCTTGACGATCATGGCGTCGACATCGCTGTCCCTGACCCGTGACAGCACGGCGCCGCCGCTGGCCTGGATGCGCAGCCCATGGCCGGCGACGTCCACCTCGCCCTGCAATGCGGCAAATATCTCGTCGATCTGCGTGGTCAGATGGCTTTCATCCTCGATGCGGTCGAAGAAGACCATGAATTCGTCGCCGCCGAAACGGCTGACAGTGATGCCTTGCCCCGCAACGCCGGCAAGACGCTCGGCAACCGCGTAGATCAACCCGTCGCCGATCGGATGCCCGAGCGTGTCGTTGACGCTCTTGAAATCATCGAGGTCGAGCACGGCCAGGCCGCAGAGACGGTCGCGGTCTCCTGACGCCATCGCCTCGCCGACCAATTCGTGGAAATAGGCGCGATTGGGCAGGCCGGTGAGATTGTCGTAGCGCGCCATGAAGCGGATCTTGTCTTCCGCCTCGACACGCGCCGTCACGTCCTCGAAGGTGATGACCCCCAGTTCCTGGCTGCCTTCACGCGCCGAGAATTCATAGTGCTGACCGTTGGCGAGGGAAACCAGCACCTTGCGGTCGCGACCCTCGCGCAGGGCGCGTGTCAGCTGGGCCTCGATATAGCGGCAATCCTTCGGCGCCAGCATGCCGCCGGCGACACCACGCATCAAAAGACCGTGGATCGATCGCCCGAGCAGCGCATCCCCGGACTTGAGCGACATCAGATGGGCAGCTTCGGCATTGGCGACCGCCACGCGGCCGTTGGGGCCGAGCATGACAAGGCCGTGCGACATGGTGTTGAGGGCGCGATCGAACCTGTGCGCCAACTTCCTCGCTTCCTTGTGGCCGATGACCGCCGAGAAAAGCACGTCGCGGACGTGGTCGGCGCTGTTGATGGTGATGAACGTCAACGGGATGATCATCAAGCCCAGAACGACCGAAGGGAGATCCATGCGCAGCAGGAGTGCAAGTGCCGCCGGACCAATGAAGGTCACGGAAAAAATCCGCACCATGAGCGGAGACCCGTAGTTCCGGCCAACAACCGTCACCAAGGTTGCGATGGCCAGCGACGTCGCGGCCAGTTCGGCAAAGGGATCGGGATAGACATAGATCGATATGAAGCACAGCGCGCCCAAGCCGAGGCCCTGCAGGCTGCCCTTGAGGATGTAATTGCGCTCCCAGCGCTGGGCCTCCTGGACATTGGATATTACACCGCCGGCCTTTCGGAAGTCACGAATGCCGAAGTAGCGGAAAAGGCTGATGGACAGCAGGGAAAAAGAGAAAGCCAGGAACAATGGATTGTGCGTGCGGAAGTAGATCATGAATCCGAGGATCCAGTAGCAGATGCCGCCAATCACCAGCATGTGGGCGTTGTCGAACAACGACCGCACAAACTGGATGTAAACATCCGCCGGGATGTTTTCGGTCTTTGTTCTGCCCATGTCGTCGGCCCAACGCTAGGCCTCGTCATCCCACATCCGCCTTAAGAAAGGCTTAGAATGGTGGTTTCGGCTCGGTTGCCGACGGCGCGCAAAGGCAGGACCGGCCGGGAAATCGAGCTTCAGGTAAACAAGGCCTTCACTCGGCGGCCTGAAGTGCCGATCCCGCAGGTGCGTTTGCGAGGCGCTGGAGCAACCGGGAGCGCTCGCCCGCGGCCTTTTCAGCACTGGCCTGCCGGACATGGCCATAACCACGGATGAGCGCGGGGACCGAGACGAGCGCGACCGCCGCATCAGCCTTACCCGGTGCCAGCGACTGGGTGACGAGCTCAAGATCGCCTTCATATTGTGCCAAAAGCTGCCGTTCCATGCGCCGTTCGGCGGTGTAGCCGAACAGGTCGAAAGCGCTGCCGCGCAGGCCTTTCAGCGCTGCCAGCAGGCGAAAACCCTTCATCATCCAGGGTCCGAAGCTCGATTTCCTCGGGCTTCCGTCATTGCCGCGACGTCCCATGATCGGCGGCGCGAGATGGAATTCGAGTTTCTCGTAGCTCTGGAACTGCTTTCCAAGCTCGGCGGCGAAGGAGCCGTCGGTGTAGAGCCGCGCCACCTCGTATTCATCCTTGATCGCCATCAGCTTGAACAGGCTCCTGGCCGCCGCCTCGGTCACGGCGGTCGAGCCGGGCACGGCCTTCGCTTCCGCGGCGCGCAGCAGCGCCAGCCTGTCGGCATAGCGCTTGCCGTAGGCGGCGTTCTGATAGGCGGTCAGGAAGGCGACACGGCGGGCAATGATCTCGTCCAGCGTCTGCGCGACCGGGGCGGTTTGTCCCGCCTTGCCCGGCTGGGCGACGAGGCCGCGCACGAAATCCGGCTGGTGCGCCGCACGGCGGCCCCAACGGAAGGCGGCGATGTTCATCGCCACCGCTTCGCCGTTCAATTCGATAGCTTTTTCAACGGCTTCCGCCGACAACGGCAGACCGCCATGCTGGAACGCAAAGCCGAGCATGAACATGTTGGCGCCGAGCGAATTGCCGAACAGCGCGGTGGCGGTGCGGGTGGCGTCGAAGAAATGCGCCTTGTCGTCGCCGGCGGCGGTGCGGATCGCTTTCTTCAGGCGTTCGATCGGCAACGAGAAATCCGCTGAGCGGGCAAACTCGCCGGGCATGATCTCGGCGGTGTTGGCGAGGAAGATGGTGTGGCCCTCGCGCACCGCCGTCAGCACCTTCTTGGCGCCCGAGACGACGAGATCGCAGCCAAGCACGAGATCGGCCTTCCCCGCCGAAACACGGATGGCATGGATGTCGTCCGGCGTGCGGGCAATGCGGACATGGGTGAACACTGAGCCGCCCTTCTGGGCAAGGCCGGCCATGTCGATCATGCCGCAGCCCTTGTCCTCGAGATGGGCCGCCATGCCGAGCACGGCGCCGACGGTGACGACGCCGGTGCCGCCGACACCGTCGATGATCGCCGCCCAACCCTCAGTGCCCAGCGGGAATTCGGCAGGCGTCGGCACGCCATCGAGCGGATCGGTCTTGCCGGCCAGACGTTCAGCCTTGCGGATCTTGGCGCCGTGCACGGTAACGAAGGACGGGCAGAAGCCGTTGACGCAGGAGAAATCCTTGTTGCAGCTCGACTGGTCGATCTTGCGCTTGCGGCCGAATTCGGTCTCGACCGGCTGGATGGAGACGCAGTTCGACTGCACGCCGCAATCGCCGCAGCCTTCGCAGACCAGTTCGTTGATGAAGACGCGCTTGTCGGGATCGGGAAAGGTGCCGCGCTTGCGGCGCCGGCGTTTTTCGGCGGCACAGGTCTGGTCGTAGAGCAGGACCGATACGCCCTTGACGTCGCGCAGCTCGCGCTGGACGAGATCGAGGTCGTCGCGGTGGTGGATGGTGGCGCCGGACGGGAATTCGGCCTTGCCGGCATATTTGCCCGGTTCGTCGGTGACGATGGCGATGCGGTCCACACCCTCGGCGCGCACCTGCCTGGCGATCATGTCCACCGTCAGGCCGCCCTCATGCGGCTGGCCGCCGGTCATCGCCACGGCATCGTTGTAGAGGATCTTGTAGGTGATGTTGGCATCGCTCGACAGGGCGAAGCGGATCGCCAGCGTACCGGAATGGTTGTAGGTGCCGTCACCCAGATTCTGGAAGATGTGGCCGCGCTTCGAGAACGGCGCCTGGCCGACCCATTGCGCGCCCTCGCCGCCCATGGCGGTGAAGCTCAGCGTGTTGCGGTCCATCCAAAGCGCCATGAAATGGCAGCCGATGCCGGCGGCGGCGATCGAGCCATCCGGCACCTTGGTCGAGGAATTGTGCGGGCAGCCGGAACAGAAGAAGGGCGTGCGCGAACCGATGTCGGTGGCATCCGCCAGCATCGCCTGAAACTGGCGCAGCTTGCCCACCCGCGCCGAAATCTCCTCTGACGGACCGATGGTTTTGACGATCCTCTCGCCAAGGGCAATGGCGATCTCGTTGGGGTCGAGCGCGCCCTTGGCGGGGAATAGCCAGTCGCCGCGCTCGTCCTTCTTGCCGAGGATGACCGGCTGCGTGGCGGTGCCGTAGAGGCTTTCGCGCAACTGCACCTCGATCAGCGAGCGTTTCTCCTCGACGACGACGATGGTGTCGAGGCCGCGGGCAAAGTCGGCGATGTGATGCAGGTCGAGCGGCCAGGGGCAGCCGACCTTGAACAGCCGCACGCCGATGCGGTTGGCGGCGGCCTCGTCGATGCCGATATCCTCCAGCGCCTGGCGGACATCGAGGTAGCTCTTGCCCAGGGTGATGATGCCGAGCTTCGGGCTGCGGCCGCCGGAATAGACAATATGGTTCAGCCCGTTGGCATGGATGAAGGCGGAGGCTGCGGCGCGCTTGTGCTCATGCAGCCGCTCCTCCTGGCCCAGCATGTCGATCTCGTGGCGGATGTTGAGGCCGCCCGGCGGCATGTCGAACTCTGGCACGACGATGTTGAGCCGTTCGAGCGAGGCATCGACCGAGGCCGTCGATTCGATGTTGTCCTTGACGCATTTGATCGCCGCCCAGGTGCCGGCGAAACGCGACATGGCAAAGCCGTAGAGGCCGTAGTCGATGATCTCCTGGACGCCGGCCGGATTGAGGATCGGCACCATGGTGTCGACGAACAGGAATTCGGTGGCATGTGCGTTGGTCGAGGATTCGGCCATATGGTCGTCACCCATCAGCGCGAGCACACCGCCATGCTTGGACGAGCCGGCGAGATTGGCGTGGCGGAACACATCGCCTGAACGATCGACGCCCGGCCCCTTGCCGTACCAGACCGAAAAGACACCGTCATGGGTGCCCTCGCCCAGCAGTTCCGTCTGCTGCGACCCCCAGCAGGCAGTGGCGGCAAGCTCCTCGTTGAGGCCGGGCTGGAAGACGATGTCGGCTCCGGCGAGCTGCTTCTTCGCCTTCCACAGCTGCATGTCGAGGCCGCCGAGCGGCGAGCCGCGATAGCCGGAGACGAAACCGGCCGTGTTCAGCCCGGCACGGCGGTCGCGCTCGCGCTGCATCAGGAGCATGCGGATGACCGCCTGCGCGCCGGACAGGAAGATGCGCTCCTTTCCGAGGTCGAACTTGTCGTCGAGCGCGACATCATGCAGCGTCATCAGGCATTTCCTCTGCGGAGGCCGCGCGGGGGCAGGCAGCCAACCTCGGAGTCGGATGACGCATCCTTTCTCCCCTTGCAAGGCAGGTCAAACAAAATCGCAGGCGCCAGGCAACGCGAAACGAACAGTCCGCAGCCATCCCGAACCGCTACGAAACCGACCCGCGGACGTTGCCCGACGCACGAAAATTTCAACAGTTGCCGCTGCGCCTAGATGGCTTTCGAGCAATCCGGCTTCGGCTCATCCGGCAGCTTGCCGTCGGGATGGCCGACCAGGTCGGGGTTAGCCGTATAGAGTTGGTCGATGACCAGCGGCCGGTCGGGCAGCACCGACTGATCCTCCGTCGACATCAATGTGGTGTCGATCTTCTGCAGGACCGCACCGTCGGAGCCCTTGATGCTGATGGCGATCGCATAAGGCTTGTTCTTGACGACGCAGGTGAGCGCCGGGCTTTCCAGGGTCACCTTGTCGAGCTTCGGCCAGACCTTCTGCTCGACCACCAGCGGCGCGCCGCCGGCGGGATCCTGGAAGCTGGCGACCGCGACCTGGCCCTCGCCCATCGGCTGCAGGGGCCGCAATGTCACGACATAGGTTGCCCTGGCGAGACGGTAGTTGAAGACGAATATCTTGCCGGAGATTTCGAACAGCCTGCCTTCGCTTTCCTTGCCGGTGTCGCGGCAGGCGCCGAGCGCAGCGGCAGCAATCAATGCCGCGCCGACAACGATCGAACGGGAAAACCTCTTAAGCATCTTTGACCTCATTGGCCGCCAAGCGGCGGCGGCGATAGTGACGACTTGCCTTCTGACGGTTGCCGCACACCGCCATGTCGCACCAAAGGCGGCTGGAATTGCGGCTCCTGTCGACGAACAGCCAAGTGCAGTTGGGACAGATCCTGAGCCTTGCGACGGTATCGTCGCGCAGCAGCGACAGGGCCGAAACCGCCAGCGCCGCCTCAAAGGCGATCGGGGTCGCAGGGTTCCCGAACGGCCTTCCCGCCGCACCGATCTCGGTCCGGCTGCCGGCCAGGCCCTCGGCGCAGGCGCGCAGGAACTCAGGCAGGTCAGCGGTGGCGACCGCACCTTTCGATACCGCGCCGCGAAACAGCCGGTCGGTCGTCTCGCGGATCGACAGCACGACGGGCGCGATCGCCGTGGGCGAGGATACCGCCAGCCGCCTGTCGCCAAGCTCGGCGGCGCGAAAGCCGCTGGCCGCATCGGCGAAGCAGGCAATCTCGGCCGGATCATCGAAGCGGTCGAATGTTTTCTCCGGATCGCCGCGCAGCACGACGGTGTTGGCCGTGTCGAGCGCAAGCATGCCGCCGGTGAAGCGGTGTGGGATCCAGGATACCGTCATGCCAGAAATCTAACCGATAAATCGCATTTGACAAGTTAGATTCAGCAATGCAAACCTTCACATGGGCGCGGTCACCGCAGCCTTTGTCTTGCGCATGTCGTTGTCCCAAAGCCGCCGCGCTGTTTTGATCGACATGCTCCTGGGGTTTTGCATGCTCTACTTCTTCCAGCAGGTGCTGAACGGGCTGCATTCGGGCGCGCTCTATGCGTTGCTCGCCTTCGGCTACGTGCTGACCAACGGCATCCTGCACCGCACCAACCTCGCCTATGGCGCGCTGTTCGCCTTCTGCGGCCAGGTCATGATCCTGAGCGTCGCCTTCGGCTACCAGGTGCTGTGGCTGACGCTGTTGGCATCGGTGCTGTTCGGCGTCGTCGCGGCATTGCTCTATGCCGCGCTGATCAGCCACGTCCTGTCGCGCAGCGTCTTCGAACCGTTGGCCGACCGTACGCCCAATGCCATCGTGGTGACGACGCTGGGCATCCTGATCGTCCTGTCGGAATCAAGCCGCATCGCCGCCGATACCCATGATCTGTGGCTGCCGCCAATGCTTGCCCAGCCCATCGTCTTCGCTGAAGGCGCCGGCTTCAAAGCGACGCTGACACTGATCCAGGTGCTGGACTGCGCGGTGGTGCTGGCGGCAATCGCACTCGCCACCCGGGGGTTTGCCCGCTCGAACTTCGGCCGATCCTGGCGCGCTGTCTCCGACGACCCTCGAGCCGCGGCGCTGTGCGGCGTCGATGTACGCCGCGTGTTCCGGCATGCCGTGCTGCTCGGTGGCTTCTGCGCCGCCCTGGCCGGTGTCATGGCCAGCCTCTACTATGGCAATGTCAGCTTTGGTTCCGGCCTCGTCTACGGTCTGAAGATTCTGTTCGTGACGGCGGTCGGCGGCTATCTCTCGCCACCACGGGCGGCCCTGGGCGCGGCCGCCTTCGGCATGGCCGAATCACTGTGGGCCGGCTATTTCCCGGTCGAATGGCGCGATGCCTGGATGTACCTGTTCCTGGTGGCCATGCTGATCCTGATCGGCGCCGGCCGCGACACCGGCAAGGTCGTCTGA
Organism: Mesorhizobium sp. NZP2077; assembly: GCF_013170805.1. Lineage (NCBI taxonomy): Bacteria > Pseudomonadati > Pseudomonadota > Alphaproteobacteria > Hyphomicrobiales > Phyllobacteriaceae > Mesorhizobium > Mesorhizobium sp. NZP2077. The sequence continues at coordinate 352,480 of NZ_CP051293.1, forward strand.
ACCCCTCAGACTTTGGTTGCATGACGCCGGGGCAGACCGCCAGTCTCCGGCCTCCGCTTTTATTTGATGCTGTTTTGTTGCTCCCATCCTTGTTGACCCGTCAGTCCACGCGCGGCATACCGTTGGACCAAGCGGCGTGACGGCAGGGGGAGCCGGCGCGCCTCCGGTACAAGGGAGGACTGCATGGAAGGGCCGCTCGCTCTGTCGCGGGGTATCGACCGCCTCAACGAATTCATCGGCAAATCGGTATCCTGGCTGATCCTGCTGGCGATCCTGGTGAGCGCCGCCAATGCCATCATCCGCAAGATCTTCGATATTTCGTCGAATGCGTGGCTGGAGCTGCAATGGTACCTGTTCGGCGCCGCCTTCATGCTGGCGGCCGCCTACACGCTGAAGCAGAACGAGCATATCCGCATCGACATCGTCTACGGTATGTTTTCACGTCGCGTGCAGCATTGGATCGACCTTCTCGGCCACATTCTGTTCCTGATGCCGTTCGTGACGCTGATGGTCATCTATTTCGTCCCCTATGTGTCGCTGTCGATCCGCAGTGGCGAGATGTCCAACAATTCCGGCGGGCTGATCGTCTGGCCGGCCAAGGCCATCCTGCTGGTCGGGTTTTTCCTTCTGGCACTGCAGGGCATTTCCGAGATCATCAAGAAGATCGCCATCATGCGGGGCGTCATGGACGATCCCAACCCCTTCATTTCCGTGCACGAACAGGCTGAACTCGAAGCCAAGGCGCTCGCCGACGAGGTGCGCTCGTGATGGAATTCATTGCCCAGAACATGGCGCCGATCATGTTCGCCTCGCTGATCCTGTTCATGCTGATCGGCTATCCCGTCGCCTTCTCTCTGGCCGCGAACGGATTGATGTTCTTCTTTATCGGCGTGCTTTTGACGCCCTATTCGGGCGGTGCGATCAACCTCGCATGGCCGCTGCTCTATGCGCTTCCGGACAATTTCTACGGCAGCCGGGTGATGTCGAACGACACGCTGCTGGCCATTCCGTTCTTCACCTTCATGGGCATCGTGCTCGAACGATCGGGCATGGCCGAGGACCTGCTCGACACGATCGGCCAGCTGTTCGGGCCGATCCGTGGCGGCCTCGCCTATGCCGTGATCTTCGTCGGCGCATTGCTGGCCGCTACCACCGGCGTGGTGGCGGCATCGGTCATCGCCATGGGATTGATCTCGCTGCCGATCATGCTGCGCTATGGGTATGACCGCCGGCTGGCGTCCGGCGTCATCGCCGCCTCGGGTACGCTCGCCCAGATCATCCCGCCTTCGCTGGTGCTGATCGTGCTCGCCGACCAGCTCGGCCGCTCGGTCGGCGACATGTATGCCGGCGCGCTGATCCCCGGCCTGGTCCTGACCGGGCTCTATGCGTTTTACATTCTCATCGTCTCGATCTTCCGGCCCAAAATGGTGCCGGCGCTGCCGCTCGAAGCGCGCACGCTCGGCCATGGTGTGATTTCGCTGCTGGTGGCGCTGGTGGTGTCGGTGGCCATTTCCTATGCCGCGTACCGCTACCTGGCACCGGCGCATGGCGACAATGCGGACATTCTCGGCGCCTGCGTCGGCGTGATCCTGATCTATGTCGTCGCGATTGCCGACAGGAGGCTGAATATCAACATGATGTCGCGGCTGGCGCAGCAGGTGGTGATCGTGCTGATCCCGCCGCTGGCGCTGATCTTCCTGGTGCTGGGCACCATCTTCCTCGGCATCGCCACGCCAACGGAAGGCGGCGCCATGGGCGCGGTCGGCGCACTGGCAATGGCCGCGGCAAAGGGCCGGCTGTCGCTGGACGTGATCAAGCAGGCACTGGCCTCGACGACACGGCTGTCGTCCTTCGTGCTGTTCATCCTGATCGGCGCGCGGGTGTTCTCGCTCACCTTCTACGGCGTCAACGGCCAGATCTGGGTCGAGCACCTTTTGACCTCGCTGCCGGGCGGCGAAGTCGGCTTCCTGATCGGCGTCAACATCCTCGTCTTCTTCCTGGCCTTCTTCCTCGACTTCTTCGAACTGGCCTTCATCATCGTGCCGCTGCTGGCGCCGGCGGCCGACAAGCTCGGCATCGACCTGATCTGGTTCGGCGTGCTGCTCGGCGTCAACATGCAGACCAGCTTCATGCATCCACCCTTCGGCTTCGCGCTGTTCTACCTGCGCTCGGTCGCCGCCCGCGTGCCCTATCTCGACCGCCTTACGGGCAAGCAGATCGCGCCTGTGACGACCGGGCAGATCTATTGGGGCGCGGTGCCTTTCGTCCTGATCCAGGTGGTGATGATCGGACTGACCATCACATTCCCGCAAATGGTGATGCGCTATAAGGGCACAGTGATCGATCCGGGCACGATCGACTACAAGGTGCCGGAAGTGCCCGGCCTGTCGCCGCTCGGCACTCCGCCGGTTGGTGGCACAGCTCCTGCCAATGGCGGTGCCGCACCGGCAGCGCCCGGCACGCCGGACCTGTCGCAACCGCCGAGTTTCGGGGATGCGCCGCCGGCCAAGCCGGCGACACCGACACCGGACCTGTCGCAGCCGCCGAGCTTCAACTGATGGGGGCAATGCCATGAAAGCAGTGCGGCTGGAGGCGGTGGGCAGCATCGCGCTGCGCGAGGTTGACAAACCTGTCCCCGGCCCGGACGAGATTCTGGTCCGGATCGAGGCCTGCGGCGTCTGCGGCACCGACCGCCACCTTTTCCATGGTGAATTCCCCTGCCGACCGCCAGTGACGCCCGGGCATGAGTTTTCGGGCATCATCGAGGCGATCGGCAACGCCGTCTCCGGCTTTGCCGTCGGCGACCGTGTCACCGGCGATCCCAACATCGCCTGCGGGCGATGTCCGCATTGCCATGCCGGCCGGGTCAATCTCTGCCGCAATCTCAATGCCATCGGCATCCATCGCGATGGCGGTTTTGCGGACTATGTCGCTCTGCCGCACAAGCAGGCCTTCATCCTGCCCGCCGATCTACCGCCGACGCATGGTGCATTCTGCGAGCCGCTTGGCTGCTGCCTGCATGGCGTGGATCTGGCCGAGATCAGGCCGGGCAGTTCGGTGGTCGTGCTTGGCGGCGGCGTAATCGGCCTGCTCACCGTACAGCTGGCGCGGCTGGCCGGCGCCACCGCCATCATCCTGTCGACCAGGCAGGCTTCGCGGCGCACGCTTGCAGAAGCGCTCGGCGCTACCGTGACGGTCGATCCCACCGCCGCCGATGTCATCGACGCCATCGCCGGACCGGCAGGCTTGATGCCGGGCGGCGCCGACGTGGTGTTCGAATGCGCCGGCGTGCGCGCGACTGTCGAGCAGTCGATGCAGCTGGCAAGGGCCGGCGGCACAGTCGTTATCGTCGGCGTGACACCGCAAGGCGTGAAGGCAGAATTCGAGCCCTTCGACCTGTTGTTTAGGGAATTGAAGGTGGTTGGCTCGTTCCTCAATCCCTACACGCATCGCCGCGCCGCCGAGCTTATCGCGTCGGGCGCGATCGAGATCGACCGGCTGATCTCCAGGCAGGTGCCACTCGAAGAGGCGGCTGATGTCATCGCCAATCCGCCGACGCCCGGCGAGGTCAAGGTGCTGGTGGTTCCAGGACGGGGTTGAGGATGGCAGTTCCCTTCTCCCCGTCACTATTCGAAGGTGTCGGCAGGCGGATGAGGGGCCGTGCAGACTTCGGTTGTTAGCCGGCGCGAACCCTCTTCAACCAGTTCTACAGCTTGCCGTTGCGCTGCTGCACCATCATGAAGGTGTCGTAATTGTACTCGGCCACCTGTGCCCAGAGATAGTGCTCCTTGCGGAAGCCCTTGATCGATTCCCAGATCTTCTTGAACGGCGCGTTGGAGGCCTCCATCTCGGCATAGACCTCGTTGGCCTTCTCGAAGCAGGCGGCCATGATGTCCTGGCTGAACGGACGCAGTTTGGCGCCGCCGGCGACCAGGCGCTTCACCGCCGCGGGATTCACATAATCGTATTTCTGCAGCATGTCGGCATCGGCAGCCTGCGCGGCGGTGCGCAGCAGCGATTTGTAAGCCGGCGAAAGCTCTTCGTATTTCGCCTTGTTGAACATCAAATGGACGGTCGGGCCACCTTCCCACCAGCCGGGATAGTAGTAATAGGGCGCGACCTTGTAAAAGCCGAGCTTCTCGTCGTCATAGGGGCCAACCCATTCGGCGGCGTCGATCGTGCCTTTTTCCAGCGCCGGATAGATGTCGCCGCCGGCGATCTGCTGCGGCACGACGCCGAGCTTCTGCACCACCTTGCCGGCAAAGCCGCCAATGCGCATCTTGAGGCCCGAGAGATCGGCGACCGTATTGATCTCCTTGCGGAACCAGCCGCCCATCTGCACGCCGGTGTTGCCGCCCGGCAGGCCGAAAAGGCCCTGTGTGGCAAGAAACTCGTTGAACAGATCAATGCCGCCGCCATGGTAATGCCAGGCATTCATGCCGCGCGCGTTGAGCGAAAAGGGAACCGCCGCGCCGAGCGCCCATGTCGGGTCCTTGCCCCAGTAATAATATGCCACCGTATGGCAGGCCTCGACCGTGCCGGCCGTGGTGGCGTCCGCGGCCTGCAGGCCGGGCACGAGTTCGCCGGCGGCAAAGACCTGGACCTGGAAATTGCCGTCGGTGGCTTCCGACAGCATCTTGGAGAACACTTCGGCGCCGCCATAGATGGTGTCGAGCGATTTAGGGAAGGACGACGCCAGCCGCCATGTCACCTTGGGGTTGGACTGGGCGATTGCCGGAGCGGCGAGCGTTGCCGCTGCGGCGGCGGCACCGACACCGGTCACGCCGGCCTTGCGAATGAATGAACGACGATCCATGCAATTCCTCCCTTTTGGATCAACAGACCGATTTTCGGGAAATCCTCGGCTTCCCGCATCGGTTGGCCCAAACAATACACGGGCAAGAGGTCTAGTCCAGCACGGCGGCCAGATTTGGTAACCAAGCCATGCGACCCTGCAACTATAGTCTAACAAGGGATTTCGTGGACTATGCGACACGCTGAAACTTGGCATGGAAAAAGACGTCCGGATCGCCTATTTTGAAGGCAGAACATCCCTTGCCCGATGGAAACCAGACCCAAAATGCACCAACCGCTCGTCGCCGTATCGACCGACACCCGTCAGTTCGACAACTACACCTGGCATGCCGCCCCGCAGCAATATCTGCAAGCAGCGATTACCGGCGCTGGCGTGTTCCCGCTTTTGGTGCCATCGTTCGGCGACAGGCTCGACTTCGACGAACTTTTGTCTTCTGTCGACGGCGTCATGGTCACCGGCTCGAAATCCAACGTGCATCCCTCGCTCTATGGTGGTGATGCCAGCGAAGCCAACGGTCCTTACGACCCGGCGCGTGACGCCACCACGCTGCCGCTGATTCGCCGGGCGATCGAGCGCGGCGTGCCGCTGCTCGCCATCTGCCGTGGCATCCAGGAGCTGAACGTCGCGCTCGGCGGCACGCTGGGCACCGAGATTCAGGAGCGCGAGGGTTCGCTGGACCACCGCGCACCGGTGAGCGACAAACAGGACGAACGCTTCGCCATCCACCAGACCATTTCGATCAAAGCGGGCAGTTGCCTTGCCGGCGTGTTCGGCGCCGGTGACATCAAGGTCAATTCCTTGCATCGCCAGGCGATCGACCGGCTGGGCTCGAAGCTCGAGATCGAGGCCGTTGCTGCTGACGGCACGGTCGAAGCGGTTTCGGTCAAGGGAGCCCGCGCCTTTGCCGTCGGCGTCCAGTGGCATCCGGAATACTGGGTCAAATCGGACAGCAACTCGGCCAAGATTTTCCGCGCCTTCGGCGATGCGGTGCGCCTGCATGCGGTGGCAAAGGCTGGCTCGCGGGCTGCCGCGGAATAGTCAGTCGTCAGTCCTGATCGCTCGCCAATGACAGCAAGGGTGTGGCCGGGGCGTAAGACTCGTAGCCATCTCCGTCGGCAACGCTGAAGGTGACAATCGGATCGACGCCGTTGGCGCTGAAGGCGACGGTGCCGTCATTCTGTTCACGCCAAAACTTTGCCCGTTCTATGCCAGCCAGCAGACGACGGCATGTCGGAGCGACGGTAAGCTGGGATAAGCCATCCGAAATTTCGGCCCCGCGGCTGACCGCGCAGGCTGCCTCATCGCCATTGGCGACCAGCCTGTAGGTGTTGGACGGCGCGGCTTCATTGGCGACGCTTTCCCCATTGCCGTCATGAAACAGCTGAACGCCGCCAAACAGGGCGGCGGCGGTGACCAATGCGGAAAGCACTTTCATCGTTCTTCATCCATGCAAGCGGGGCAGGATGAAGAATGATTTCAAAGGGTTAAGCTGACGTTAATAAATGTGGCAACATGCCACTCAGCCGGGCGCTTTCACATGCACCGTCTCCGGCACCGGTGTCAGGGGTCGGCGGTCTGTGAACCATGACACCAGATTGTCGACGCAGAGATCAGCCATGGCCCGGCGTGTATGCTCCGAAGCCGAGCCGACATGCGGCAACAGCGACGTGTTGGGCGCATCGAGCAACGCCCTGGGCACGTTCGGTTCGTCGGCGAAGACATCGAGCCCCGCGGCGGCGATGGTGCCGTCGGCAAGCGCCGCCGCCAGTGCTGCCTCATCGACCGTGCTGCCGCGGCCGATATTGACGAAGACGCCGTTGGCGCCAAGCGCCGACAGGATCTCGGCATTGACCGCCTTCTGCGTCGAAGCCCCACCAGGCGCCACCGAAATCAGCGTATCGACCGCTTCGGCAAGGCCCTTCAGCGTCGGGTGGTATTGATAGGAAAGGCCTTCAACACGGCGCCGGTTGTGGTAGGCGACCGACAGGCCGAACGCCTCAAGCCGCCGGGCAATGGCTTGCCCGATACGACCCATGCCGAAAATCCCGACACGGCGCGCGCGCAAGGTCAGCCGGCTCAGCGAATAGTTGCCCTTGCGCAGCCAGCTGCCGTCGCGCAGCCAGTTTTCCGCACGTGGCAGGTCACGGATCGTGTTGATCAGCAGCCCGATCGCGGTGTCGGCGACCTCCTCGGTCAGCACGTCGGGCGTGTTGGTGACCATGATGTTCTTCGCTGCCGCATGGCCGACATCGACAGAGTCATAACCGACGCCGAAGGAGGCGATGAGTTCGAGATTGGGCAAGGCATCCATCATCGCGGCGCTGATGCCGGCAAAGGAGGCAATGCCGCGCACCGTGCGGCGCATCTCGTCGGTGACCAGCACCGGATCGGCGCGTTCGATCCTGACCTGGTTGAAGGTCCGGTCGATACGCCTGACGGCATGGTCGCTGAAGTCCGCCGGCACCAGAATGGCGACGGCTTGCAGCTGTTCGGCCTTGGTCATGCACGCTCCACCGGCTTGCCGGTCGACTGGCGCACATGCAGTTCCGGCTTGATCAGTTCCTGCGAGGGCCGCACCGTCTGCCCGTTGAGCTTGTCGAGCAGCGCGCTGGCAGCGCGGCGGCCAACCTCGCGCTGGCCGTTCCAGACGGTGGTCAGCGCCGGCGTGGCGATCGCCGCCTCCTCGAGATCGTCATAGCCGGTGACGGAGATGTCGATGCCCGGTACCAGGCCGGCGCGCGCAATACCATTCATCAGGCCGATGGCGACGAGATCGTTCCAGCAGCAGGCGGCGGTCGGCTTGTCCTTCAGCGCCAGGAACTGCCCGGCGGCCTCGAAGCCCGCCTGCTTGGTGCGCGGGCCGGCGATGCGCCAGGACGGCCTGACCTCCAGCCCGGCCGCCTCCATGGCGTTGACATAGCCCTGATAGCGGTCACGGCCGGTCGAGGTCTGGTCGGTGCCGCCGATCATGGCGATGCGCTTGTGGCCAAGCGAGATCAGATGGTTGGTGGCAAGGCCTGTTCCATAAGAATCGTCGCCACGAAACACCGGCACGTCGGCGCCCTCGACGGTGCGGGCGATCAGCACTGCCGGCAGGCCGTTCTCCTCGGCCATCAGGATGTCGGAAGCCGGAGTGCCGATGGCCGGCGACATGATGACGCCGTCGGCGCCGAGCTGCAGCAGCGTATCGATGAAGGTGCGCTGCTTTTCGAGCTGATCGTAGTGGTTGGACAGGATGAAGGTCTGACGGCTGCGGTCGAGCTCGCTCTCGATCGAACGCAGTATCTCGGCGAAGAACGGGTTCATGATGTCGTGGACGACAACGCCGACAATGCCCGAGCGCGAGGTGCGCAGGCTGGCGGCACGGCGGTTGTAGATGTAGCCGATGGCGCGCGCATGTTCCTTGATGCGGTCGCGCGTCGAGCCCGCAACCAGCGGGCTGTCGCGCAGCGCCAGCGACACGGTGGCCGTGGACACGCCGAGTGCATCGGCGATCGTCGAAAGCTTGATTTTTTGTGCCAGCGCTTTGCGCTCCCCGAACGACCTGAATTCCGACCTAAACTGTTTAAAGGCGGCGTTATGCCACCGATCGGGGGCAAATCAAAGTTTTTTTGCCAGCGCCTCAGCCTCGACATCGGAGGCCGCGCGGCTCTGCAGCCGAAGACGGTGCTCGCGATGGACGATATAGAGGCCACTGGCAACGATGATGGCGGCGCCGACCAGCGTCCAGCGGTCGGGGAACTGGTTGAAGACGATCAAGCCGGAAATGATCATCCACACCATCTGCGAATAGGGATAGGGCGCCAATGCCGTGGTCGTCGCCAGCCGGTAGGCCTGGACCAGCAGCCAGTGTCCGACACCGCCGAAGACGCCGAGCATGAGCAGCACGAACCAGTGCCAGCCATCATGCGGCAGCGAGAAGGAAAACGGCAGCATGGGCAAAAGCAGCACCGCCGGCGCCAGCGCCGAAAACAGGATCAGGCTTTCCGAGGTCTCGGTCGCCGACATGCGGCGCGTCATGATGACATAGAAGCTGTTCGACAGCATCGAGCCGAGCGCGAAGAGATGGCCGATGCCGAAAACGCCGACACCTGGCCTTGTGATGATCAGAACCCCAGCGAAAGCAGCCAGAATGGCCAGCCAACGCCGCCAACCGGCCCATTCGCCGAGCAGCGGGCCGGCAAGCGCAGTGATCACCATCGGCCCGAAGAAATAGATCGATGTCGTCTCGGCCAGTTGCAGGGAGCGCAGGGCCAGAATGTTGCACATGGTCGAGCCGAACAGGCACAGGCCGCGCAGCACATGCGCCGGCAGGTTGACCGGACGAAATCGCATCGGTTGGCGCCAGCCGCGCAGCAGCGTACCAACGAGCACGACATGCACGGCAAAGCGCACCCAGGCGACGATCAGCGCGGAAACGCCGGCAAGGACAAGATATTTGCTTGAGGTGTCGAGGAAGGTGAAGCAGACATAGGTGGAAAGCATGCACAAGATCGCCACGGGCGGCGTCGCGCTTTCTAGATATTTTTGGGAAGCATTCACTTGCAGGCCGGGGGAAGAGCTGGGCTGAACCCCACCTTTGCGGGAATTGTCGCTTGCCGGCAAGCCAAAAGCGCCTGGCACAACAAGACGCGTCGGCAGGCTTAGCCAGCCCCCGTCCGTCTAGCATGTGGTGGCCCAAACCGCTCCCCCGCTCGGGCCGAGCGTGGGGACAGGCTACACGCACTGTCTCTGTTGTCGATCGACGTCGAAAGCATGCTGCCTTGACGACATGCGGCTTTCCGCCTAGCTCTGACGCCATGATCGCAAAAACTTTGATCGTCGTAAGGGAGCGCATGGGCAGGATGGTGTAACCATCCGGCGGAAGCACCCATGCGCGGTAAGCAGGCTCCTGACGGGGCCTTTTTTATGCCCGGAATTTGTGCCGCCGCCCCGTCAGAACCCTCACTTCAATCCCACCGACAAGGCGAGCGAGATCATGGCGAGCGATACCCCCATCCGGAGTCCGGGCACAGACATATCACGGAGAGCGATAGTCTCTGAACCCGCTGCTCCACCCCGACTGATCACCCTTATCCTGCTTTCGGCTCTTGCCGTGTTGCCGGTGAACATGATTTTGCCGTCGCTGCCGAACATTGCCGCAACGTTCCAAGCCGATTTCGCATTGGTCAATCTGTCGGTTGCCGGCTTTGCGATCATCACCGCTGTCATCGAGGCCATCGGAGGCGCACTATCGGACCGATTTGGGCGCAGGCCGGTCGTCCTGATATCTCTCTCGACCTTCATCATTGCGTCCATTGGCAGCGCTTTGGCGCCCAATATCGGCATCTTCCTTGTGTTTCGCGCGATGCAGGCGTGCATTGGCCCCTGCTATTCCGTCGCTCTGGTCATCATCAAGGAGACATCGGATGAGCGCGAAACCGCCAGCAAATTTGGCTATCTCGCCATGGGGTGGGCGCTCGCGCCCATGGTCGGTCCTCTGTTTGGCGGGTCACTGGACGAACTGTTCGGATGGCGGTCAAGCTTCGTTGTCTTCGCGATCCTTGGTACAGCCGCCCTCGCCCTATCGATGCGCGAGATCAAAAGAACCCCGGTGTCGAGGTCACACAGGAATTACGCTCACTCCTACAGGCTGCTCCTGAGTTCGGCGCGGTTTTGGGCCTACACACTGTGCATGGCCGCCTCGATGGGCGTGCTTTATGTCTTTCTGGGCGGCGCCCCGTTGGTCGTCGGTGACGCGCTCGATGGATCAAGCGCAAAGCTCGGCCTTTACATGGGACTGGTCCCCACCGGCTTCATTCTCGGCAGCTATCTGGCCGGGCGTTACGCCTCGAAGACCTCGCTCGGCGCCATACTTGTTTTTGCGCGCCTCCTAACCTGCGCCGGCCTGTCGGCCGGTCTGGTCCTGTCAAGCTTTGGCATCACTCACGTCCTGGCCTTCTTTGGACCTTGCCTGTTCATCGGCATCGGTAATGGATTGACCATGCCTGCCGCCAACAGCGGCGCCTTGTCGGTGCGACCGGATCTGGTTGGCACGGCCGCAGGACTGTCCGCCGCAATGCGGATCGGTGGTGGGGCTCTCATAGCCTCCATCGCCGGCCTGTTCCTGGCAGATTCGATCCCTGCGCTGTTCGTCACGATGCTGATATCGGCGGCACTGGCATTGTTGGCGGCGCTGTATGCCGCCTTTCTCGACCGGCAACATACAGCCGATTGATCCCTATGGATGCATGCGGGCGCCCTTGGTGATCTTGTCGACGAGCTTCTTGTCAGTGCGCAGCGCGATGCCGACCACCTTGGCGTCTTCGGGCGCGAACTCGGCGAAGACGGCCCGGTTGGCGGCATCGATGCCGGTCGAGAACATCTCCTCGACATAGAGCGAAGTCGTCACGTCGCGTTCCAGCGCGCGCCGGTGGATCGTGGCGAGCGTCGCCTGGTCGGCCGAGAGTACGATGACCGGCTGGATCGACAGCGGATTGTAGAGATTGCCTGATCGGTCGCGATAGGGCTCGCCGATGATGTCGGGAAACCGCGCGACGATGCCGCTGGTCAGGAAGGCGGTGACGTTGAGCTTCTGCCAGACGGGCAGATCTTCCCGCAGGACGATTGCAAATTTCGTATCGAACATGAGAAAATGGACCATTCGAGGTTGTGCCCCGATGTCGGGGCTGAAGGAGACGATGTCGCACTATCTAGGCAGCCAGGCCTTCGAGGGTCTTGGACGTTTGTGCGCAGACGCGGCGGAAAACTGCATCATCTCGGCTCCCGACCCCGCGGGTATGGAGCGTATCGAGGCGCGCTTCCACGGCAGCGCCTTCGATCTGCATCGCCACGATACCTATGCGATCGGGGTGACGCTGCAGGGCGTGCAGACCTTTCGCTATCGCGGCGCGACGCGGCTAAGCCTGCCCGGCCAGATCATCGTGCTGCATCCCGATGAATTGCATGATGGCGGCGCCGGCACCGAGGACGGTTTGCGCTACAGGATGCTCTATCTCGAACCCTCGCTGATGCTGGACTGCCTTGGCGGCGCATCGCTGCCCTTTGTCAGGGATGCCGTGGTGAGGGACGACGCTTTCTGCACCACGCTGCTTTCAGCGCTAGGGCCGCTGCAGCATGAACTCGACGAACTGTTCGTCGACGACTTCCTGGCGCAGCTGATACAGAGCCTGACGCAGCATGCCGGCCAGCCGGCAAAGCCGATGGCCAGGACGGCATGGCGGGCGGCGGCGCTGGCGCGGGACTATCTGACAGAGAACGCAACGCGTCCTGTGCGCTCCGGCGAACTGGAAGCCATCACTGGGCTCGACCGCTATGCCTTGTCACGACATTTTCGCGCCGCGTTCTCGACCAGCCCGCATCGTTTCCTGGTGATGCGCCGGCTTCAGCGTGCGCGGCGGATGATCACGGCCGGCGAACCGCTGGCGCAGATCGCGGTCGAAGCGGGCTTCACCGACCAGAGCCATTTCAACAGGCAATTCAAGAAGGCGTTCGGCATGACGCCGGGACGCTGGTCGTCGCTGATCCGGGACTCGGCCCCGGCAGCGGCCTGATCGTTGCAATCAGTCGTCCGACTCGGCGTCGTCGTCGATCAGCGCCAGTTCCTCGTTGGAGAGGTTGGCCTCGATGCGGGCGAGCAGCTTGAAAAGCGCCTTCTGGTCTTTCTTGTCGAGGCCCTTCAGCGCCTGCTTTTCGGTCTTCTTCACCGACTTCTCGATGGCGCGGATGGTGTCACGGCCGGTCTCGGTGAGGAAGATGTGCGCCTGGCGGGCATCGGACTCGGAGGCGCGCTTTTCCAGAAAACCCTGCGCCTGCAGCCGATTGATGGTCTTGGTGATGGTCGGCGGGCGCACGCCGAGGCGACCGGCAAGGTTGCCCGGCGTCTGGCCGTCCTCGCGGTCGAGCGCCAGCATGATCTGGTCCTGGCCAGCATAGAAGCCGTGCGCCAGAAGCCTGGCCGCCAGCGCGGTTCTTGCCAGCCTGGCCGCCGAATGCAGCCGGCTCATTGTTGCAGTCTTGTCCGCCTTGGCCATGGTGATCCCTCTTCGGCCGTACCGGTGCGTGCAGCATAGACGCAGCCGGCCGGTTGGCAATCGACGATCGAAAAGATTCCGGCGTTCCAAACAGCTTTGCCGGCAAGCATTGCGGTGTCCGCCGTGGTGATGCCAGATGTTTATTTCAGTTAGATGACAAACGAGTTTCGGGAGCACCGGATTCATAGCGGCCGCGACGCAGGCGCGGTCTGACGATCGGCAGATCCGGACAACACACTCTCTTTATAGTCTCGTCGCCGAAGAGGCGACCCTTCCCGCCGACAATAACCACAAGACAAGCCAAACCGGCCGCTTTGGACCATTGGTTTGCCTCGTGCAAAAGCCCGGCACACATCCTATATGGAGCCGACAATCCCTTTTCGCGGCCTGGATTTTCAAGGCCCGGTCATTTTCGAGGCAACCATGAGCGACGCACAGACGCAGATCCCCGTAACCGTTCTCACCGGCTATCTCGGCGCCGGCAAGACGACGCTGCTCAACCGTATCCTGTCGGAGAATCACGGCAAGCGTTACGCGGTCATCGTCAATGAGTTCGGCGAAATCGGCATCGACAACGACCTGATCGTGGAATCCGACGAGGAAATCTACGAGATGAACAATGGCTGCGTCTGCTGCACGGTGCGTGGCGACCTGATCCGCGTCGTCGAAGGCCTGATGCGCCGGCCCGGCCGCTTCGACGCCATCGTGGTCGAAACCACAGGTCTCGCCGATCCGGTGCCGGTGGCGCAGACCTTCTTCATGGACGACGACGTGCGCTCCAAGACCAGGCTCGATGCGGTTGTGGCGCTGGTCGACGCCAAGCACCTGCCGCTCAGGCTCAAGGATTCCAAGGAAGCCGAGGACCAGATCGCCTTCGCCGACGTCGTCGTGCTCAACAAGACCGATCTCGTCACCCCAGAAGAGCTCGCCAAGGTCGAGGCGACGATCCGCGCCATCAATCCAGCGGCCAGGATCCACCGCACGACGCGTGCCGGTGTTGCCTTGTCGGAAGTGCTCGACCGCGGCGCCTTCGACCTGTCGCGGGCGCTGGAAAACGATCCGCATTTCCTCGAGGCGCATGACGATCACGATCATCATGACCACGATCATCACGACCATGACGGGCATGATCATCACCATCATGCGCATCCTTCCGACATCCATGATGTGACGGTGCAGTCGGTGTCGCTGCGCGGCGGCGAGATGGACCCGAAGAAATTCTTCCCGTGGATCGAGAAGATCACCCAGATGGAAGGCCCCAACATCCTGCGGCTGAAGGGCATCATTGCCTTGAAGGGCGATGACGAGCGCTATGTCATCCAGGGCGTGCACATGATCATCGAAGGCGACCACCAGCGCGCCTGGAAGGATGGCGAGAAACATGAGAGCCGGCTGGTGTTCATCGGCCGCGAGTTGGATGCCGAGCGGCTGAAGAAGAGTTTCGACGCCTGCCAGGCGGCTTGACCGCAATCGATGCCGCGTCTGCTCGATCTCGCCGATGATTTTCTGATCATCGGCGACGTCATCCGACTTTCCGACAATTATGATCTCGGGCCGGCCTCCGGCCCGGTCGATCTTCTGATCTTCGATCCCCGCGAAGTGGAGGCCGGGCTCGGTCTGATGGTGACATCTGGCTATAAGGCGGGTCTGGTTTTCGCGGTGCTGCCCAAGGAAAGCCGGTTCGAGAAAAAACCTGGCCTTTCGAAAGCCTGGCTGATCGAAAACTGGGACAAATGGTTCGTCTTCACCTATCAAGGCGGCCCGGTTCCGATCGAGGACACCGTCATCCTGCGCTGGAACGAACGAATGACTGTTGAGACCCGCCATGCCGACCGTCGCCCCGCTTGATCTTGAAGGCCATTGCGTCGCCGCCGTCTTCCTCGGCGACGTGCCGCATTTCGCGCTGGCTGACGGTGCCGTCCATCGGCTCGACAATGGCCACAAGACGGTGCAGGCCAATGACGGGCTGCTCGCGGCCTTCCATGATGTAGCCAATAACCGGCTGATCACTGGCGGCGATGACGGCAAGGTGTTCGCCTTGAAGGCCGGCGGCGAGGCCAGGGAACTGGCGACAGCCGGCAAGAAATGGATCACCAGCGTTACCGCTGGGCCGCAGGGCGCCATCGCCTACACCACGGGCAAGACCGCCTTCGTGCGCTTCGCCGACGGCAAGATCCGCGAATTTGCGCATCCGCGCTCGGTCGAAGGCCTGGCGTTCTCGCCCAAGGGCATGCGTTTCGGCGTTGCCCGCTACAATGGTGCGACGCTGCATTTCCCGGCCGCCGAAGGCAAGCCCGTGGAGCTCGAATGGGCCGGCGCCCATACCGGCATCACCTTCTCACCCGACGGCGCCTTCCTCGTCACCACCATGCAGGAAAACGCCTTGCATGGCTGGAAGCTCGCGGACGGCAAGCACATGCGCATGACCGGCTATCCCGGCAAGGTCAAAAGCCTGTCGTGGAGCGTCAAGGGCAAATGGCTGGCCAGTTCCGGCGCGCCAGCAGCGATCGTCTGGCCGTTTTCGGGCAAGGACGGGCCGATGGGCAAGGCGCCGCTGGAACTCGGCACACGTGGCAATGCCATGGTGACAGCGGTGGCGTGCCACCCGAGCCAGGATGTCGTCGCCGTCGGCTATGACGACGGCATGGTGATGGCTGTGCGTTTCTCCGACGCCAAGGAAGTGCTGTTGCGGCGCCCGGGCAAAGGCGCCATCACATCCATGATGTGGGACAAGGAAGAACGCCGCATCGCCTTTGGCAGTGCCGCCGGCGACTGCGGCGTCATCGACATCACCGCCTGACGCATCGCGCGATCTCCGCTTTCCAGCAGCGCCCCGGTGGCCAGTTGACCGGCTCCACGCTTGCGCAGTGCCCTTGATGGGCGCATCCTCGAGACCGCAGACGGTTCCAGAGATGGGAGGCAACCTTGCCAAGCACGGTGATGCTCTATGCTTGGGCAACTCCAGCATTCGTCAGCGGATCGCCGCTCGATCACACCTGGGTCACCAGCTACGACAACCAGCTGCATCAATATGCTAACGCCGGGGCTGTCGCCGCTGCCGGCCAGGACTACTGGTTTTGCTGGGGAAGCTATCATGCGACCGGCGGAGTTCCGGGTAACCCGGCAGGCTCTCTCGGCAAGCAAGCCGGTCATCTCGCGCTGGCGCGATGCCTCGTCCAGCCGAATGCGGATTCCGCTTCGGTGCCCGCCGCCCAGGGGACTATCCTGATCTACGGCATCGATGGTGTTTGCCATCAGCTTGCCAATCAGGTCCTCTACGCGACCACGGGTACGCGGCTGACGGTCAGGACGGCGCGTGGCTATGGGGCCAGCAGCTTCCTATATGGGACATATGGGCTGCGGCACACGGCCTGGGCCAGCAAGATACTGAGTTGCACGGGAGCAAGCGTCTCGGCGGCCGGCGGAGCAGGTGGAGTGACCAGAATGCAGGGTTTGCCCGACGATTTTGAAGATCACGCCAGGGCCATGCTTGCCGACGAAGAGCCGGAACTTCTGGCCAGGCTCTTGTCATTGAAAGGCGAGGTGCAGAATTTCACGGCACAACGCCTCCCCGGCTTCGCGCCACCCAGCGCCGATACGATCAACGCCCGCAACCAACACCTGATCGACCAGGCAGCGCTGCTGCTTGGGCCCAAGCACTTCGAACGGGTGTTCGGCTTTCCGCCCGGCGAGAAGATCAACCTCGTTGACCCGTCCGTGATCTCGGGAAACCGCTCGAAATAGTTCGCACCGATTGTGAGACGTGGCTCGGCGAGGGCCTATTCGGCGCCGCAAGACACTTTGCCGGTCAGTTCGGCGGTCTTGCCGTCGCTATCCTTGTCGGCCGTGCTGTCATAAACGGCAAGTTTATACTCTCCATCATAGACGCCTTCGTCACTGGCCTTGGTCAGGATCGTCAGCTCGACTGAGCTGAACCTCTTGGCCACCTCCTGTTCGTGATAGATGTTCAAGCGCAATTCCTTGGCGTCGAGCCAATACTGGGTGAGGTTGTAATTCTCGAATGTCGTCTTTCGCAGTTGATCGTCGACCGGCCTCGCCTTGATTTCGGCGTCGCCGCGAAAGTTGAAGGTCGGACTGCCAAGGCCAGTGGTGACGCCGGCGTCGACCTGGAATTTCACCGCCGCGTCATCGACGGAGCACCAGATGCCGCCAGTGGCAGCAGCCGAGCCGGCCGACAGGAGCAGCATCGTCCCGCAGATGATCGTCCGCATTTTTGTCTCCCCACCTCAATTCCCGCGGATATTGGCGCCGACTTCGGCAGCACGGTCAAGCGACGCTGCCAAAGGCTGAGCCAATGCAGGGCGGACGCGCGGCCAATTGCGGTTGCGGACATGGATTGGCTAAGAGGTACGCACGAGAGGGGTTTCCATGCACAGCAGCGACAGTCCAAAGACCATCGGCGGCATCAGCCGTGACCGCATCGCGCAATTGCGCGAGACCGAAGGAGCGGCCTTCCGCGCAGCACGGCCTAAATCGCAGGCCAAGGTCGGCAATGGCCTGCCCGGCTTCTTCGGCGGCGTGCCGATGCACTGGATGAATGACTGGCCGACGCCGTTTCCGATCCTGGTCGACAGCGCCAGGGGTGCTGCGATCACCGACATCGACGGCAACCGGCTCGACGATTTCTGCCTTGGCGACACCGGCTCGATGTTCGGCCATTCGCCGCCGCCGGTGGCGCGCGCGATCCGCCGCCAGGCCGGACGCGGCCTGACCTATATGCTGCCTTCGGAAGACGCGCTTGCCATCGGCCCGTTGCTGCAGCAGCGCTTCGGCCTGCCGTTCTGGCAGATCGCGACGACGGCGACCGACGCCAACCGCTTTGCGCTGCGCGTCGCCCGCGCCGTCACCGGGCGCGAAAAAATCCTGGTCTTCAACGGCTGCTATCACGGCTCTGTCGACGAGACGATGGTGCGGCTGATCGACGGCAAGCCCGTCAACCGGCCGGGACTGGCGGGCGAGTTCCGTGACCTGACCCGCACGGCCAAGGTCATCGAATTCAACGATGTGACCGCGCTGGAGGCTGCGCTCAAGGACAAGGATGTGGCCTGCGTCATCGCGGAACCGGTGCTGACCAATTCCTGCATGGTGCTGGCCGATCCGGGCTTCCATGATGCGCTGCGCCGGCTGACCCGCGAAGCCGGCACGCTGCTCCTGATCGACGAGACGCATACGATCTCGACCGGCCCAGGTGGCTACACGAGGAAATACGGGCTCGACCCGGACTTCTTCGTGCTGGGCAAGCCGATCGCCGGCGGCGTGCCGGCAAGCGTGTGGGGCATGAGCGATGAGGTCGCCTCGCGCTATGCCGACTACAACAGGACCAAGGAGCCCGGCTACTCCGGGATGGGCACGACGCTGTCGGCCAACCCGCTGCAATTCGCCACCATGCGCGCCACGCTGGAAGAGGTGATGACGGCGGAGAACTACGACCGGATGGACCATCTGGCGCGGCGTTTGGATGCCGGGCTGACCGGCGTGATCGATCGCTACCGCCTGCCCTGGCATGTCGCCCGCGTCGGCGCCCGCGTCGAGTTCATCTGCGCACCCGGCCCGCTGCGCAACGGTGCAGAGGCAGAAGGCGCGCATGCGCCAGAGTTGGAGGCGGCCATCCATGTCGCGCTGGTCAATCGCGGCGTGCTGATTGCGCCCTTCCACAATATGATGCTGATCTCGCCGGCGACGTCAGGTGCCCAGGTCAACCGGCTGATCAGCGCCTTCGCCGCGGTTGCGGCAAAGCTTGCGGCATGAGACAAGCGGCCATGGACAATGCCATCGTGACCTCACCTTCGGGGTCCTCGCCCACCGAAGCGAAAGCCTTTCTCGACGCCCATCCCGAGATCGAAGCCTTCGATATCGTGCTGACCGACGCCAATGGCGTCGGTCGTGGCAAGATCGTGCGCCGGCATGAGCTGAAAAGCATTTTCGAGGGCGGCCGGCATATGCCGATCTCGATCCTCGGCCTCGACATCACTGGCGAGGATGTGCACGAGACCGGGCTGATCTGGACGACCGGCGACGGCGATCTCAGGGCATGGCCGATCCCCGGCACGCTGGTGCCGCTCTACGGCACCAGCCCGCCGCGCGGCCAGGTGCTGATGGCAATGTACCATCTCGATGGCCAGCCCATGTCGTCGGACCCGCGGCTGGCGCTGGCCCGGCAGGTCGATATCCTCGCGGCCAAGGGACTTTACCCGGCCGGCGCCTTCGAACTGGAATTTTTCCTGCTGGCCAATGAGCGCGATACCGAGGGCAAGGTGCAGCCGGCACGCGCAGTGCTTGACGGCCGTGTCTCGGGCAAGACCGAAGTCTATTCCGTCGACCATCTGCACGGCATGGAGCCGCTGTTTTCCGACATCTACGCCGCGGCCAAGGCGCAAGGTATCCCGGCCGAGACGGTGATATCAGAATATGCGCCTGGCCAGTACGAGCTGACGCTGAACTACCGCAAGGATGTGATGCGGGCGGCCGACGATCTCGTCATGCTGAAGCGGCTGGTGCGGGCACAGGCGCGCCGCCACAGCGTGACTGCCTGCTTCATGGCCAAGCCGATCGAGAAATATGCCGGCTCGGGCATGCATTTCCACGTCTCGCTGCAGGACAGAGCGGGCCGCAACGTCTTTGCCGAAGCCGGCGGCGAAAGCTGGTCACTGCCGCTGCTGCAAGGGCTCGGCGGGCTGATCCAGACGATGGCGGAATCGATGCTGGTGTTTGCGCCGCACGCCAATTCCTGGCGGCGTTTCGTCTCGCAATCCTACGCGCCGGTGGCGCCGACCTGGGGCGTCAACAACCGTTCGGTGGCGCTGCGCGTGCCAGCCGGCGACGCCAAGAACCGGCGCATCGAGCATCGGCCGTCCGGCGTCGACGCCAATCCCTATCTGATCGCCGCAACGGTGCTCGCCGGCATCATAAAAGGGCTCGACGAGGGGCTCGATCCTGGCCCCGAAACGACCGGCAACGGCTATGAGGCTGCCGTCACGCGTACGACGATGCCGGCCGATTGGCGCGCGGCGATCGAGGCGGCCAAGGCATCCAGCTTCCTGAAAGGCGCACTCGGCGAGGACCTGCACCGCACCTTCGTGGCGATCAAACAGTCCGAATATCTGCGCGTGGCACGCACGGTCAGCGAGCTGGATTACCATCTCTATTTGCACGAGGTTTGACGACCTTGTGATGGGCGGCGATCACTTTTTCGCCGCCTGCCTCAAATGAGGTAGCGCGGCAGCCGTACAGAACATATCATGAACAAATGAGTGTTCTCACCGTCCGTGAAAAGCTTGCAATCCTGTCCGACGCCGCCAAATATGACGCTTCCTGCGCCTCGTCAGGCTCGGCGAAAAAGGATTCGCTGAAATCCGGCGGCATCGGTTCCACTGAAGGCATGGGCATCTGCCATTCCTACGCTCCGGACGGCCGCTGCATTTCGCTCCTGAAAATCCTGCTCACCAATTTCTGCATCTACGATTGCAGCTATTGCATCAACCGCTCGTCCTCGAATGTGAAGCGTGCCCGCTTCAGCGTCGACGAGGTGGTGAAGCTGACCATGGATTTCTACCGCCGCAACTACATCGAAGGCCTGTTCCTGTCCTCGGGCGTCATCCGCTCGCCTGATGAGACCATGGGCGAGATGGTCGAAGTGGCGCGCCGGCTGCGGCTGGAAGAAAAGTTCTCCGGTTATATTCATCTCAAAACCATCCCGGAAAGTTCGGCGGAACTGGTCGAGAAGGCCGGTCTCTACGCCGACCGGCTGTCGATCAACGTCGAGCTGCCGACCGATGAGGGCGTGAAGAAGCTGGCGCCGGAAAAGAAGCCGGAGACGATCCGCCTTTCCATGGCCAGGCTGCGCCAGACGATGGAAGAAAAGGCCGAGCCGACGCTGAGGACCAAAAAACGCGAACGCTTTGCACCCGGCGGCCAGTCGACCCAGATGATCGTCGGCGCCGACAAGACCTCCGACGACGGAATATTGCACACGAGCGCCCGCCTCTATGGCAGCTATCATCTGCGGCGCGTCTACTATTCGGCCTTCAGCCCGATCCCCGATTCCTCGTCGTCGCTGCCGCTGCAGAAGCCGCCGCTGATGCGCGAACACCGGCTTTATCAGGCGGACTGGTTGATGCGGTTTTATGGATTTTCGCAGCCGGAAATACTGGCCGGCAGCAGCGATGGCATGCTCGACCTCGCCATCGACCCCAAGCTGGCCTGGGCGCTGCGCAACAGGGGACAGTTTCCCGTCGACATCAACCGCGCCGACCGCGAATCCCTGCTGCGCGTGCCCGGTCTCGGCACCAAGGTGGTGGCGAAAATCCTCGAGACACGCCGCCACCGGCGCATGCGGCTCGAAGATGTCGGGCGGATTTGCCAGTCGATCGCCAAGCTGAGGCCCTTCATCATCGCCGAGGGTTGGTCGCCGGGGGCGCTCACCGACAAGCAGGGCTTGCGCGACAAGATCGTGCGCTCCTGCGAACAGCTGTCATTGTTTTAACCATGCAGCCGGCTGAACTAGATCTTGCCCGATACAGTGTTCGGCTCGAAAGCGAGACCGACTTTTCAGGCTGGCGTGACGCGGCACGGCGGCTGGCGTTGAACGAGATCAAGCCCGGGGACGTCAGCTGGCATGTCGCGGCCGGCTCCGACCAACCGCCTGGCGATTTGCCAGCTGTGCCTGTGGGGGCGCAACTCGTGGTGCCGCGCGACTTTATCGAGCACGCTGAAACCGCCTTCTGCCATTCCGACCCCAGCCGATTCGCCTTTCTCTACCGGTTGCTGTGGCGATTGCGCACCGAGCCCAAGCTGCTGGCGATCGCATCGGATCCCGATACCAGACGGCTCGAGGCGATGGAAAAAGCGGTGCGGCGCGACAGCCACAAGATGCATGCCTTCGTCCGTTTCCGGAAGATCGGCGACGGCGACGAGGAGCGCTATGTCGCCTGGTTCGAACCCGATCATTTCATCGTCGAGCGCAACGCCGATTTCTTCGTCAGGCGCTTCACCGGCATGCGCTGGACCATCCTGACGCCTTACGCCTCCGCCGACTGGGATGGCGAAAGGCTGGCGATCGGGCCGGGCTCCGCCAAGGGCGATGCACCCGATCAGGACGACACCGAGGCACTGTGGCGCACCTATTTCGAGAACATCTTCAACCCGGCACGGCTGAAGGTGAAGGTCATGCAAAAGGAGATGCCGAAGAAATATTGGCGGAACCTTCCGGAGGCCTCGCTCATTCCAGGGTTGATCGCAGGAGCGGACAAGGCCGCTGTAGCCATGATTGCGAAGATGCCGACGACACCCGCGCCGCACCATGCGAAGGTCCAGGCCAGGCATTGGCCGAAGCAACCAGTCGAAACGCCGCAGGATGGTGATGCCAGCACCATTTCCGAGTTACGCGAGGCGGCAAAAGGCTGCCGCCGCTGCCCGCTTTGGCGCGACGCAACGCAGACCGTTTTCGGGGAAGGGCCTGACAACGCCAAGGTGATTTTCGTCGGCGAACAGCCGGGCGATCAGGAGGATCTCGCCGGCAAACCTTTCGTCGGCCCGGCGGGCAAAGTGTTCGACGCCATCCTCGATGACGCAGGTGTGGACCGGCAAAAAGTCTACGTCACCAATGCGGTCAAGCACTTCAAGTTCGAGCCGCGCGGCAAGCGCCGTATCCATTCCAAGCCGAATGCCGGCGAGATCCAGGCCTGCCGCTGGTGGATCGATCGGGAGTTCGAGTTGATCAAGCCAGACCTTGCGGTGGCGCTCGGCGCTACGGCAGCATTGTCGCTGCTGGGCAAGGCTATTGCCGTGACGAAGATGCGTGGCCAGGTGATCGAGCGCAAGGACGGCCTGCGCGTCTTCATCACCATCCATCCCTCCTTTATCCTGCGCATCCATGAGCCTGCGGACAAGGAAGCCGAACGCGAGCGGTTTTTGCAGGATATGAACCAGGTGAAGCGGCTGATGGTAGCTTGATCTGGCTGTAGGTCGACGCGACGCTTGTGCAGACAGGCGATGCGGCGCGCTCTACCGGATCAGGATCGCCCTGAGATCATTCACATTCGTGCCGGTAGGTCCCGGCACGAACAGATCGGCCACCGCATTAAACGCCGTCCAGGCATTGTTGCCCGCCAGCATCGCCTTGGCGTCAATGGCGGCAGCGCGCATGCGCGAGACGGTCGAGCCATCGGCGAAGGCCCCGGCATTGTTTTCCGAGCCATCGATGCCGTCGGTGTCGGCGGCAAGCGCGTGGATGCCCTCCACGCCGTTGATGCCGATGGCGAAGGCAAGCAGGAATTCCGAATTGCGTCCGCCTTTGCCTTTGGCGCGCAAGGTCACGGTTGTTTCGCCGCCGGACAGGATCAGCACCGGCTTCGAAAATGGTCGGTTGCGGTTCGCCACTTCGCGCGCGATTGCGGCATGGACGCCGCCAACCTCGCGCGCTTCGCCTTCAATGGCATCGGAGAGGATGACAGCTTCGATCCCCTGCCGTTTCGCCTCGACGGCTGCTGCTTCCAGCGACACGCCCGCCGAGGCGATCAGGTGCACCTCATTGCGCGAAAAGCGCTGATCGCCGGGATCTGGCGCAGCGGCGGCCGGCGAATTGATGTGAGCCATCACCGAAGCCGGCAGTTTCATGCCATACGCGGCAATGGAGGCCAGCGCGTCTTCGCGGCTGCCGGTATCGGGGACCGTCGGACCGGAGGCGACAAGGGCCGGGTTGTCGCCGGGAATGTCGGAGACAACCAGCGACACGACCTTGGCCGGCCAGGCGGCGGCGGCCAGCCTTCCGCCCTTGATGGTGGAAACGTGCTTGCGAATGGTGTTCATGGCCGCGATCGGCGCGCCGGAGGCGAGCAGCGCCTCGTTGACGGCGATCTCGTCGGCCAAGGTCAGGCCTAGATCGGGCGACGGCAGCAGCGCCGAGCCGCCACCGGAGATCAGCGCCACGACCAGATCGTCCTCGGTGAGACCCTGAACCTTGGCGAGCAGACGACGCGAGGCTTCAAGACCAGCGGAGTCCGGCACAGGGTGCGCGGCCTCGATGATCTCGATGCGCTCGCATTTGGCGCCATAGCCGTAGCGGGTGACAACAAGTCCTTCGATCGGACCGTCCCAGACCTTCTCGAACGCCGCCGCCATCTGCGCCGAGCCCTTGCCCGCACCGATGACGATGGTGCGGCCCTTCGGCTTCGCCGGGAGATGATCGCTGATGGTCCGCTGCGGATCGGCGGCGGCCACGGCGGCGTCGAAGATGGAGATGAGGAAAGCCTTCGGGTCGAGCACGGTCATTCGGCTTCCGACGACAGCGCCAGCCCACGCTTGTCGATGCTGAGATGATCGCAGAGCGCATCGACCACCACGCCATGATCCTCACGTTCCGGCAGGCCGGAAACGGCGATCACGCCAATGACGCCGGCGCCTTTGACCGTCACCGGGAAGCCGCCGCCGGCGAGCACATAGTCCGAGATGTCGAGGCCTTCGCCGATCTTGAAAGTGCGGTCGGGGCGCTGCTGTTCCAGCACCATGCGATAGGTGCTTCTGAGAAACCGCCTGACGACATTGATCTTGCGCCGCGCCCAGTCAGGATTGGAAGCGTTCGAACCCGGCATGGCGGCGTAAAACAGCGGCCGGTCCCACAGCCTGATGTCGACGATGACGGGGAGGTTTTCGGCCAATGCGCGATCGCGGATGGCGGAACCGATCTTGAAGGCAACGGCCTCATCGAAGGCGGGAAAGACAAGAGTTTCTTCCTGTCTCTTGATCAGAGCGATGTCGTCAGCAACGGCCATGTCGTTCCCCTGTCAACTTCGCCGCACGCTTTGACCGATGGCTGCCGCCGGGTCAAGCAATGAACGCAGCTGGCGCTCTAATTCGCCATATCCGTCTTGGCGGCCCGCCCCGCGACATAGACCTCGCGCACCGCGCGATCGTCGCCCAGCGTTTGCAGGAGAAACAATTCCTGCGCCAGCGTCTGCGCCGTTTCCATCCTAAGCCGCATCGCCGGCGTCGCCCTGGCGTCGAGCACGACGATGTCGGCGTCGGTGCCTTGCTCCAGCGTGCCGATCTTGTCGGCCACCGAGAGCGCCTCGGCATTGCCGCGCGTGATCTGCCAGAAGGACTGGAACGGGTTGAGTTTCTCGCCGTTCAGCGCGATCACCTTGTAGCCTTCGTCCATGGTGCGCAGCATCGAATAGTTGGTGCCGCCGCCGACGTCCGTGGCAGCGGCGATGCGCAGGGGCTTGTCGCGGCGGCGAAAGCGCTGATAGTCGAACAGGCCGGAACCGAGGAACAGGTTCGAGGTCGGGCAGAACACCACCACCGAGCCGCTGTCCGAGAGTGCATCCGCCTCGCGCTCGCTGAGATGGATGCAGTGCCCAAACAGGCTCTTTTTGCCCAGCAGCCCGTAATGTTCGTAGACGTCAGTATAGTCGCGCGACCAGGGGTAAAGCTGTTGCGTGAAGGCGATCTCGGCGTGGTTTTCCGAAAGATGCGTCTGCATGTGCAGATCGGGATGTTCGCGACAGAGAGCGCCGGCCATCTCCATCTGCTCCGGCGACGAGGTGATGGCGAAGCGCGGCGTGATGGCGTAGTGCTGGCGGCCCTTGCCGTGCCACTCCGCGATCAGCGCCTTCGTATCGTCATAGCCGGATTGCGGCGTGTCGAGCACGCCTTCGGGCGCATTGCGGTCCATCATCACCTTGCCGGCGATGTTGAGCATGTTGCGATCATGCGATTCGGCGAAGAAGGCTTCCGCCGATGCCTTGTGCACCGAGCAGTAGGCGACGACCGTCGTCGTGCCGTGGCGGACCATCTCGTCGAGAAACAGCCGCGCAATGCGGCGGCCATGCTGGGCATTAGAGAATTTCGTCTCTTCCGGGAAGGTGTAGGTGTTCAGCCAGTCGAGCAGTTCGGCGCCGTAGGATGCAATGATCTGCATCTGCGGGAAATGCACATGGGTGTCGATGAAGCCCGGCAGCAGCAGGTGCGGCCGGTGATCGATCTTTTTTGTCCCCTCGCCGGCCTGCTTCTCGACATCGCTATAAGCGCCTGATGCAACGATCCTGCCGTCGCTGATCAGCAGGCCGCCATCCTCCTCGTAACGCCAGGCCGAATGGTCGTCGATGGTTTGCGGCCAGCGCACAAAGGACAGCGTGCGGCCGCGCAGAAGTGTCGAGGTCATGCTATTTCCCTGCGCCTTCAAACCAGGCCACCAGCAGCGCCCGCTCTTTGTCGGTGATTTGGCTGACATTGGCGGGCGGCATGGCGTGGCTGCGGCCGGCCTGCAGATAGATCTCGCGGGCGTGGTTGGCTATTGCCGCGTCGCTGTCCAGCATCACCCCCTTGGGTGCGTGGTAGATGCCCTCATAGACCGGTTCTGCCGTGTGGCACATCGAGCAGCGGCCGAGCACGGTGTCACGCACGGCCGGGAAATGGGCGGAGGCGATATAGATGTCCGCCGAGGCGGACGCCTTGGGCTCGCCGGTCAGCACCTTCGGCACGGTCGACAGCCAGATGATGATGATGAACAGGACTAGGGCGCCAAGCCAGGTCCAGTGCGGGTTGCCGGCACGCTTGTGCACGGTGTTGAAATAGTGCCGGATCAGCACACCGATGATGAACACCAGCGAGGCGATAACCCAGTTGAACTCTGTCCCAAATGCCAGTGGATAGTGGTTCGACAGCATCAGGAACAGCACCGGCAGCGTCAGATAATTGTTGTGAAGCGAGCGCTGCTTGGCGATCTTGCCGTATTTCGGGTCGGGCTTGCGGCCGGCGATGAGGTCGGCAACGACGATCTTCTGGTTGGGGATGATGACCATGAAGACATTGGCCGACATGATCGTGGCGGTGATGGCGCCCAGATGCAGGAAGGCGGCGCGGCCGGTGAACAGATGGGTCAGCCCCCAGGCGATGAACACCAGCACGCCATAGAGCACCAGCATCAGGCCGGTGTCGCTTTTGCCAAGCGGTGAGCGGCACAGCAGATCATAGACCACCCAGCCGACGCCAATCGTGGCCATCGACAAAAGGACGCCGACCGGCACCGACATCGGCAGCACATTGGGATCGATCAGGAACAGGTCGGCCCCGGCATAGTAGACGACGCACAGCATGGCGAAGCCGGACAGCCAGGTGGCGTAGGATTCCCATTTGAACCAGGTCAGATGCTCGGGCATCTCAGCCGGCGCCACCAGATACTTCTGGATGTGATAAAAGCCGCCGCCATGCACCTGCCATTCCTCGCCGAAGGCGCCGACCGGCATGCCGGGACGCTGGCGCAGGCCGAGATCGAGCGCGACGAAATAGAAGGACGAGCCGATCCAGGCGATGCCGGTGACGACGTGCAGCCAGCGCACGGCGAAGCTCAGCCAGTCCCAGAAAATCGCGAAATCCATCATTGAAGTCGTCCCTGCCGATCACGCGACTTTACGGTGTCGCGCGCAAACGGAAAGAGGGGAGGTGTACGATGACTTTCAAAAAAAAATGGAAAATACTAGGATGGTCCCACGCAGCAGGATGGGAGCCGCCCGAAGGCGGCCCTGGGAAAGCCACGGAACCGCATGGCCTATCTCGACAACATCGCCGTCTTCGTCCGCGTCGTCGAACTCGGCAATCTGTCGGCGGCCGGCCGCGACATGCGCATTTCGCCGGCGGTCGCCTCCAATCGCATCAAGGAACTTGAAAAACATCTGGGTGTGCGGCTGTTCAATCGCACGACCAGACAGTTGATGCCGACCGAACATGGCACAGTTTTCTACTCCGGCGCCAAGCAGGTGCTGGAGGCGATCACCGAAGCGGAAGCCGCGGTCTCGGCATTATCCGGTCAGCCGCGCGGCACTATCAAAGTGACCGCACCGCTCGGCCTCGGCCGTCGGCTGGTGGCTTCGGGCATTCCCGATTTCCACGACAAATATCCTGACATCGAGGTGAGGCTCAGGCTCTCGGACCACAATATCGATATCATGAAGGAAGGCATCGACGTCGCCTTCAAGCTCGGCATCATCGAGGATTCCAGTCTCAGGATGCGCGGCATCATGGAATGCGAGCGCGTGCTGGTGGCGGCGCCGAAATATCTCGAGGCGCGCGGCGAACCGATGGAGCCGCAGGAACTGATCGGCAAGAAGCATGACTGCCTGATGCTGCGCTATTCCGGCGCGCGCGAATACGTGTGGACGCTGCAGACCCCGGCCGGGCCGCAGAAATTCGAAGTGCACGGGCCTTACGACACCGACGATGGCGACGTGCTGACCGGCTGGGCGTTGTCCGGGCGCGGCATCATCAACAAGCCGCGCTTCGAGGTCGAGCCGTTCATCCGCGACCAGCGGCTCAAGGTGATCCTGGCCAGTACGCCGCCGACGCCGGTGCAGTTCGCCGCCGTCTATCCGCACAAGAAGCTGCAGGACCCCAAGGTGCGGTTGCTGCTCGACTTCATGGCCGAGCGCTGCCAGCGGCTGATCAAGGATCTTCTGGCCGGCAAGTGACGGCTGACCGGAAAGTGAGGGCTGGCCGGCACGTGAGTGACGGTTGGCCCAGCGCCAGTGGTTGCCATCCCCTGATGTGGCGAACATAGTTCGGCATGTCGTCTTGCAGGAACCATTCATGGACAACGGCGCCACAATGCATCTAGCCGTCTCGCCGGTTCCTGACACCTCACCCGGGACGGGGCTGGAATTCAATCGCCTGGCCAGCTTCGTGCAAAGGGCCGAGGCGGCCAAATTGGACATGGTGCTGCTTGCCGATGCCGCGCCAACGTCCGGTGGCGAATCCGCGAACAAGCCCATGCCCTTTGAATCGACGACTCTGCTGGCCGCGCTGGCGACGGTGACCAACGGGATCGGCCTTGTAGCCGCAGCCTCGACCATGGCCCATCAGCCCTACAATCTGGGACGTCGTGTCGCTTCGCTCGATATCATCAGCCATGGGCGTGCCGGCTGGAATGCGACGATGGCACAGGTGCCACGCGAGGCTGCCAATTTCAGCCGACCAGAGGGGTTTTCCGCGGACGACTTTCGCCGCCGCAGCGAGGAGTATATCGGCATCGTTCAAGGCCTGTGGCGGGGCTGGGATAGGGACGCGCTGCTGTTCGACAAGAGCGGCGGCCGCTTCCACGACCCTGAAAAGATGCACCTGCTCGACCACAAGGGCGAATTCTTTTCCGTGCGCGGCCCGCTGAACGTCGCGCGCTCGCCGCAGGACACGCCGGTGCTTGTCTTATCGGGTCTGTCGGAACCCGACTTGGACATTGCAGCTCGCGCCGCCGATGTCATTTTGCTGGAGAGCGGACCGATCGAAGGCGCGAACTTACGCTATGACAATCTGAAGCGCCGCATCGCTGCCTGCGGGCGCGATCCGGACAGCGTGAAGGTGCTGACGAACATCTCGCTTGCCGCCGATGGTAGGCTGACCGCCGCCGCCGACAGGCTGGAAGAACAATTCCACGCGAAAAGCTGCGACGGGTTCAACATCCAGCTGCCAGCACAGCTTCCGGTGATCGACGAGTTCGCCGATCTTGTCGTGCCGGAGCTGCGGCGGCGTGGCTTGTTTCGAGAGAATTATCGCGGGACTACGCTGCGCTCGCATCTTGGCCTTGTCGGCGGAGGTGAACAATGACCGCGCAGATGAAGCTCGGCGCCTTCCTTTGGGCGACCGGCCATCACATCGCCGCCTGGCGCCACCCTAAGGTGCATGTGACCGCCGGCATCGACATCGACCATTACATCCAACTGGCGCGCACGGCGGAGGCGGCCAAGTTCGACATGATCTTCTGCGAGGACGCGGCCGGCCTGCGCGAAGCCAATGTCGGCATCGCCAGCCAGACGTCGCGCTCGATCGGCTTCGAGCCGATCAGCCTGCTTTCGGCGCTGGCGGTCCAAACCAGCCGTATCGGCCTCGTTTCGACAGCCTCGACAAGTTACAACGAGCCTTACGGGCTGGCGCGGACTTTCCTGTCGCTCGACCATCTGAGCGGCGGCCGGGCCGGCTGGAACCTGGTGACATCAGCCAGCCCGATCGAGGCCGCCAATTTCGGGTCGACCGGGCTCAAGCTCCATGCCGACCGCTACGAGCGGGCGCGCGAATTCGCCGAGGTGGTCACCGGTCTTTGGCACGGCAAGTCGTCCGGCCATGACGGCCAGAGTTTTTCGGTTCGTGACCCGCTCGACCTGCCGCGATCGCCACAAGGCGCGCCAGTCATGGTTCAGGCCGGTGCCTCGGATGTCGGCCGCGACCTTGCCGCCCGCACCGCAGACGTGGTCTTTACGGCGGCGCAAACCTTTGAGGAAGCGAAGGCCTTTTACGACGATCTCAAAGGGCGCCTGGCCGCCTATGGACGTGAGCCTGACGACATCAAAATCATGCCCGGCGTTTCACCCGTGGTGGCGGAAACCGAGACTGAGGCCCGCGAGAAGCATGAGGAGTTGCAGGCGCTGATCCCCGACGATGTCGGCGTGGCGCTGCTGTCCAGCTATCTCAGCATCTCCGATCTCTGGCGCTATCCGATCGACGGGCCGCTGCCCGAACTACCGGAGAGCGAGGGCATGAAAAGCCGGCAGGCACTGGTCGTCGAGCAATCGCGCCGCGACGGCCTTTCCATCCGCCAGCTTGCCCGCCATTTCGCCGGCGCGCGCGGCCATTGGCGCATCGTGGGCACGCCGGCGCAGGTCGCCGACGAATTGCAATCACGGTTCGAAGGCGGTGCGGCCGACGGCTTCAACGTCATGCCGTCCTATTTCCCCGGCGAACTCGACGCCTTTGCCACGCTAGTCGTGCCGGAACTGCAGCGGCGCGGGCTCTTCCGCCGCGATTATGAAGGCCGCACGCTGCGCGATCATCTCGGCTTGAAACGGCCGGCTTGACGCCGGCAGCTCCTATGCTTCCTCCATCATCCGGGCTGTGCCTGAGACCCTGATCGAGCTGCCGATCTCGGGCGCAATGTCGGCGTGCAGGCGCGAACGCATACCCATGTCTTCACCTTGCACGACATCGATCGCGCCGCCATGCGGCCAGCCGATGTCGCGGAGGTAGCCGGCAAAGGCAGCCGTCGACGCCCCCGTCGCCGGATCCTCATAGACGCCGCCGGAGGCAAAGGGATTGCGCGTGTGGAACAGCCGCGGCGTTTCGGCATAAGCGAGCAGGATCGTCACCAGCCCTTCGCGCCGCATCAGCACTTGCCCGGCTTTCAGCTCGTAATGCATGGCGGCCAGTGCTTCGCGCGACTTCAGGGCCAGCACAAGGTGGTCAGCGCCGCCATGGATCAGCGCCGGCGCAATGGTTGGATCGAGATCGGTCGCGGCATAGCCGAACAGCGCCAGCGCCTCGGCGATCAGCACCGGCGGTGCCGGCCTGCTGCGTGTCGGCGGCGACTGCAAGGCGGCGGCAATGGTCGCACCGTCGCGGAACCCTTCGACGGTGATGCTGGCCTGGTTGAGGGTCAGCGGGAAAACTCCATCGCCGAACTGCCGGACAAGAGCGGCTCCCAAGGCGATGGTGGCGTGACCGCAGAAAGGAACTTCGGATTCCGGCGAGAAATAGCGCACCCGCCAGTTGTCACCATCCGGTGCGGCAAAGGCGGTTTCCGAGAACCCGACCTTCGCCGCCAAACGCTGCATTTCGGCGGCATCGGGCAAGACATCGCCGATCAGTACCCCGGCAGGGTTGCCGCCGGTGTTGCCATCCGAAAAGGCCGCGATTTTCAGAACGTTCATGTTTCCTCACCTCATGCAGCAACGCGGGGGTGGGTACCGCAAATGCATCTTTCCTGCGATTGGAAAACGAAGAAGCCGATGTTCGCCTTTGGCTAACCGACCATAACCTTGTCACGCGAAACCTGATGGTCGGCACCCGAGGCAGCGGCGTAAACAACCAACGCCGTCATAATCTCGGCGGCCGCAAGTGCGGCGATGACGGGAGGCCGCTTGTCCTTGACGGCATCGCCGCCGATCGGCGAGACGAGACGGGCAAATTCCGTTTCCGTGCCGTCCCCTGATTTCAGGAACCAGCTCCTGAAGGTGGCTTTCTTGGTCTTCGAGCCGATCATGCCGACATAGGCCGCGTCGTCACGTTTCAGCGCTTCGGCGACGATCAGGAAATCCAGCGCATGGTCGTGGGTGAGGATGGCGAAAGCCGTGCCGGGGGGCGCTTTGCGAATCTCGGCTTCCGGCATTGGCGTCAGCCGCGTCTCGACAGTTGCCGGCATGCCTTCCAGTGCCTCGGCCCGTGTCTCTATGACGACGCAGTGCACCGGCAGGAGCGCAATCGTTGACGCCAGCGCCTGTCCGACATGGCCGCCGCCGAAGATATAGACATGCGGCAGGTGCGCCTCTTCAGCTGCCGCCGCGGCAACCAGTTCGGCTGCAATCGCGGCATCGACCAAGCGGATCAAGACTTCGACGCGCCCGCCGCAGCATTGGCCGATCTCCGGTCCGAGCGGCACGTCGAGTGTGGCGCAGACTTGATCGACCTCGATGCGGGTTCCCCTCCCCCTTGGGGGGAGGGTGGCGGCGAAGCCGCCGGGTGGGGTCCTCGCGGCAGTGCTCGACGTCATTGCGGTGCCTCCTGAGAGGATCCCCTCTGGCCGCTTTGCGGATTGCCCTTCGCCATGGCTACGGGCGCTCGTCGCTGAAAAAGCCAAATCGTTGGCTTTTTCTCGGCCTTCGGCCGACCGCTCCTCTCCCCCCTCGAGGGGGGAGAAAAGCATCTGCCGGGCCTTGTCGATCGCCATGTACTCGAGCTGGCCGCCGCCGATCGTGCCAAAGATCGCCGCTTGCGAGACGAGCATGAGCGCGCCCTTCTCGCGAGGCGTCGAGCCCTTGGTGCCGGCCACCTCGACCAAGGAGACCCGGCCGGCGCTGGCGAGAAAGGCTTTCAGGCTTTGCACTTTCGAGTTCATCTTTAGCTTCCCTATTGGGAAATATAGGCTTTTTCGGCCTGGATTGCACGTTCTGCGCGTTTCAGGCGCCTGCCTTGACCTCTCTCTTCAGCCTCTCGATCGCCATCAGCACGCGTTCTGGCGTCGCCGGCGCATCGAGGCGCGGGCAGATCTTGTGGTCAGCGACACTGGCCACCGCATCCGACAGCGCGTGCAGCACCGACATGCCGTGCGGCAGCGGCGGCTCGCCGACCGCCTTGGAGCGGTGGATGGTCGGCTCGTAGGCCTGCGACCAGTCGGTCAGCGCCACGTTGAAAATCTTCGGCCGGTCGGACGCCAGCGGGATCTTGTAGGTCGACGGCGCATGGGTGCGCAGCCGGCCCTTGCCGTCCCACCACAGTTCCTCCGTCGTCAGCCAGCCCATGCCCTGTATGAAGCCGCCCTCGACCTGACCAATGTCGATCGCGCGGTTCAACGATCGGCCGCAATCGTGCAGGATATCGGTGCGCTCGATGACATATTCGCCGGTTAGCGTGTCGACAGACACTTCCGAGCAGGCCGCGCCATAGGCGTAATAGTAGAAGGCGTGGCCCTGGCCCTTGCCGCGGTCCCAATGGATTTTCGGCGTCTTGTAGAAACCGGCGGCCGAAAGTTGGACGCGCCCGATATAGGCCTGCTTGACCAGATCGTTGAAGCTGACCTCCTGGTTGCCGACGCGGACGCGATTGGGCAGGAACACCACCTGATCGACCGGAACCTGGTATTTTTCGGCGGCGAAATCGGTCAACCGCTGGCGGATCTGGCGGGCGGCATTCTGCGCCGCCATGCCGTTGAGGTCAGCGCCGGAGGATGCCGCCGTCGGTGCCGTGTTCGGCACCTTGGCGGTGGTGGTGGCGGTGATTTTCACCCGATCGAGATCGATCTGGAATTCCTCCGCCACGACCTGCGCCACCTTTAGGTGCAGGCCCTGCCCCATTTCGGTGCCGCCATGGTTCATGTGCACGGAACCATCGGCATAGACATGCACCAGTGCGCCGGCCTGGTTGGACTCGGTTTTGGTGAAGGAAATGCCGAACTTGACCGGCGTCAGCGCCAGGCCGCGCTTGATGAAGCGGCTGTTGGCGTTGAAAGCCCGTATCTCACGCCGACGCCGCGCATAGTTGGCGCTTTCCTCGAGCTCGGCGACGATGCGCTGGATGATGTTGTCCTCGACCTTCTGGTGATAGGGCGTGACGCAGCGCGCGCCGATCGCCTCCATCGGGTCGTAGAAATTCAACTTGCGGATTTCGAGCGGGTCCTTGCCGACGGCGAAGGCGACCTCGTCGATGACGCGCTCGGCGCCGATCATGCCTTGGGGGCCGCCGAAGCCCCGGAAGGCCGTGTTGGAAACGGTGTTGGTGTAAAGCGGCGCCGACTTGGCGTGGACGTTCGGATAGAAATAGGCGTTGTCGCAATGGAACAGCGCACGGTCGCCGACCGGACCGGACAGGTCGGCCGAGAAGCCGGCATTGAGTGCGAACATGAAGTCGACGCCGAGGATATTGCCCTCATTGTCGAAGCCGACCTCATAATCGATGGCGAAATCGTGCCGCTTGCCGGTGGCGGTCATATCCTCGTCGCGGTCGAGCCTGACCTTCACGGCCCGTTTGTGCTTCTTGGCCGCGATCGCGGCGATTGCCGCGCACTGGTTGGCCTGTGTTTCCTTGCCGCCGAAGCCGCCGCCCATGCGGCGGACTTCGACCGTCACCGCATGGCTCGGCACGCCGAGCACATGGGAAACGAGATGCTGGGTCTCGCTCGGCCCCTGGGTCGAGCAATAGACCGTGACCTCGTCGTCTTCGCCCGGCACGGCCAACGATACCTGGCCCTCGAGGTAGAAGTGGTCCTGCCCGCCGAGCTTCATCCGCCCCTTCACCCGACGGGGCGCCGCGGCGATCGCGGCAGCCGGGTCGCCGCGCCGCAAGGTCAACGGGGTGGTAACCAGCCTGTCCTTGATCGGGTCCAGCGGCCAGATGCCGAGGATCGCGGGAAGCTCATCATATTCGATCCTGGCCAGGCGCGCAGCCCGCCGAGCCGCCTCGCGCGTCTCGCCTATCACCGCGAAGATCGGCTGGCCGAAGAACTGCACCTTGCCTTCCGCCAGCACCGGGTCGTCATGCATGTTGCTGGGCGAGACGTCGTTTTCGCCGGGCACGTCGGCATAGGTCAGCACATCAACGACGCCGGGAGCTGCCCGCACGGCCGAGAGGTCGACACTCTTCAGCGTGCCATGCGCCACCTTCGACAGGCCGAGCCCGACATGCAGCGTGCCTGCCGGTTCCGGCATGTCGTCGATATAGACGGCGGTGCCGCTGACATGCTTGTGGGCCGAGTCGTGGCGCTGATCGGTGGCGACGCCGCCGACGATCTTCTCCGCCTTGAGATTTGATGTGGCGTGCTTGTTCATCATGCCGCCTCGTTGCGGGACACCTGGAAGGGCGCCCTGGTGCCGGTGGTCTCGACGAAGAAGCGCAGCAACAGGTTTTTCGCCGCCAGAGCCCGGTATTCTGCTGACGCCCGCATGTCGGTGAGCGGGGTGAAATCCCTGGCGTATTCGGCCATCGCCGTGTCGACCGTCTCTTCGGTCCAGGGTTTGCCGAGCAGCGCCTTTTCGACAGAAAACGCTCGTTTCGGCGTCGCCGCCATGCCGCCATAAGCGATGCGCATATCGGCGACCGTGCCGTCCTTGGCCAGCGCCAGGAAGAAGGCGCCGAGGGCGGCGGTGATGTCCTCGTCGCGGCGCTTTGTAATTTTGTAGACGGCAAATTTCGTGCCCTTGGCCGGGACAGTGACGTGCACGGCCTCGACGAACTCGCCGGGCTGCCGGTCCTGCTTGCCATAGGCGATGAAGAAGGTTTCCAGCGGGATCGTGCGCCGCTTCTTGCCCTTGCGCAACGTCAGGCGCGCGCCGAGTGCGATCAAGGGTGGTGGCGTGTCGCCGATCGGCGAGCCATTGGCGATGTTGCCGCCGATGGTGCCCATGTTGCGCACCTGTTCACCGCCGATGCGGTCGAACAACGGCCCCAGCGCCGGGATACGCTTGGCGAGCGTCGAGAAGGCTTCGGTGTAGGTGACGCCGGCGCCGATCGAGATGACGCCCTTGTCTTCCGAGATGGTGCACAGCCCGTCGAGATTGCCGATGAAGACCACCGGCGAGATATCGCGCATGTGCTTGGTCACCCACAGGCCGACGTCGGTCGAACCGGCAACGATGGTGGCGCCGGGTTCGTTGTCCAGTATGGTGGCGAAATCGTCGACATTGGCCGGCACGATGAGCCGCGCCTTGGCTGAACCGATCTCGACCCGCGCGCCGTCCCGCAAGGCTTCGAGCCTCGCCGTGATCGCCTTGCGCTCCACCGCCAGCGGATCCTTCGCCACCTTGCCGTAGCTGGAGATGGCGTGCGCGGCGCGCATGATCGCCTCGTAGCCGGTGCAGCGGCAGAGATTGCCTTGCAAGGCCTTTTCGATCGCCGCGTTCGATGGGTCCGGCGACTTCATCCACAGGCCATAGAGCGACATGACGAAGCCCGGCGTGCAGAAGCCGCATTGCGAGCCGTGGAAATCGACCATCGCCTGCTGCACAGGGTGCAACTGGCCGGGCTCGCCGCGCAGATGCTCGACCGTCACGACATGAGTGCCGTCGAGCGAGCCGACGAAGCGGATGCAGGCATTGACGCTTTCATAGACCAGTCCGCCGGCCGATAGCTTGCCGACCAGCACGGTGCAGGCGCCGCAATCACCCTCGGCGCAGCCTTCCTTGGTACCGCGCAGCGACCGGTCGAGCCGCAGCCAGTCGAGCAAGGTCGCGTCGGGTGCCACCGACGACAACACGACATCCCTGCCATTGAGGATGAAGCGGATCTCGTTGCGGACGGAAATCTTGGCCATGCCTCAGCTCCCCCTGTAGGTCGAATAGCCGTAGGGCGAGATCAGCAATGGTACATGATAGTGCACCGCCTCCGCCATGCCGAAGCGGATCGGCACACTGTCGAGGAAGGCCGGCTCGGGCAGTTTTGTGCCCTGGCCGCGCAAATAATCGCCGGCCGCGAACACCAGCTCGTATTCGCCGGTACGGAATTCCGCTCCGGCGAGGAGTGGTGCGTCGCAACGGCCGTCGGCATTGGTGACAACGGTCTTCAGATGTTTCCGGGCGTCGCCCTCAAGGTGATAAAGCGCGATCGACAATCCAGCCGCCGGCTTGCCGGTCGCCGTGTCCAGCACGTGGGTCGTCAGGCGCCCGCCATCGGCTTTCGACGTTTCTGCCATTGGCCGCCTCCCTTTCCAGTATGAACGAACTGGCTGGTACAATCGAACACTAGTGATGAATTGTGCGCCAATTAAAGGCGATGCATAAGTCCCGGTCGAGCGGAGTGCGACAAAAACACTTTCAAAAATTTTCGGGGGAATGCGAGAAGCACCCTTTCGATATCCTGATCATAGTTCGGGCGATGCCCGGCCGGAGGGACAATGCGTTACATCAGAGACATGCGCGGCTATGGAGCCAACCCGCCGGACCCGAAATGGCCTGGCGGTGCGCATGTCGCCGTGCAGTTCGTCGTCAATTACGAAGAGGGCGGCGAGAACTGCGTCCTTCATGGCGACAAGGCTTCGGAAGCCTTTCTCTCGGAAATCGTCGGCGCGGCACCCTGGGTGGGCCAGCGCCACTGGAACATGGAATCGATCTACGAATATGGCGCGCGGGCCGGCTTCTGGCGGCTGCTACGCCTGTTCACCGAGGCCGAGGTGCCGGTGACCTGCTACGGCGTCGCCTCAGCACTGGCACGTTCACCCGACCAGGTCACGGCCATGCAGGACGCCGGTTGGGAAATCGCCTCGCACGGGCTGCGGTGGATCGATTACCGCGACCATGCCCCGGAAGATGAACGCCGTGACCTCGAAGCAGCGATCAAGCTGCATTACGAGGTGACCGGCCAGCGCCCGACCGGCTGGTATACGGGGCGCACATCCGTCAACACGGTGCGTCTGGTCGCCGAAGAAGGCGGCTTCGACTACGTGTCGGACACCTATGACGACGAACTGCCCTACTGGTTCGAGCACAGTGGCGGCACGCAGCTCATCATTCCCTACACGCTCGACGCCAACGACATGCGCTTCGCCACGCCGCAGGGCTTCAATTCGGGCGATCAGTTCTTCGCCTATCTGAAGGACAGTTTCGACACCCTCTATGCCGAGGGCAAGGCCGGGCGGCCGCGCATGATGAATATCGGCCTGCATTGCCGGCTTGTCGGTCGTCCCGGCCGGGTGGCGGCGCTGAAGCGGTTCGTTGACTATGTCAAATCGCACGACAAGGTCTGGCTGGCACGGCGCATCGATATCGCCAGGCATTGGCAGGAGAACCATCCCTACAAGCCGGCGGCGCTGCGCCCGTCGAAAATGGAATTCGAGACCTTCGTCCACACATTTGGCGGCGTGTTCGAACATTCGCCTTGGATCGCCGAGCGAGCCTACGAGCTGGAACTCGGTCCGGCACACGACACCGCAGGCGGCCTGCACAATGCGCTTTGCCGCATTTTCCGCGCCGCCAGCGAGACCGAGCGGCTCGGTGTGCTCAACGCCCATCCCGACCTCGCCGGAAAGCTGGCCAAGGCCAGACGGCTGACGGCGGAATCCACCCGAGAACAGGCCTCTGCCGGCCTCGACGCGCTGACCGACAAGGAACGCGAACTGTTCTCCAAGCTCAACGCCGCCTACGTCACCACCTTCGGCTTCCCCTTCATCATCGCGGTGAAGGGCAAGACCAAGGAGGAAATCCTGGCGGAGTTCGAGGTGCGCATCGGCAACGGTCGCGGCGTCGAACTCGATACCGCCTGCAAACAGGTCGAGCGCATCGCGCTGCTCCGCCTCAGGGATATGCTGCCGCAATAGGTTTGAACCCATGGATACGATCACGATGCCCGAGCGAACCTATTATGCCCCGCATGGCGGCCATTCCGGACAGACAGAGCTGCTGACAGGCCGCGCCGTCTTCACTGAGGCCTATGCCATCATCCCCAGGGGCGTGATGCAGGACATCGTCACCAGCGCCTTGCCGTTCTGGGACAAGACCCGTGTCTGGATCCTGTCGCGGCCGCTGTCCGGTTTTGCCGAGACATTCTCGCAATATATCGTCGAGGTCGCGCCCGGCGGCGGCAGCGAGCGGCCGGAGCCCGACGCTGGCGCCGAGGGCGCCCTGTTCGTGGTCGAGGGCGAACTGACAGTTCTGCTCGCCGGCAAGAAGCATGTCTTGCGGCCGGGCGGCTTTGCCTTTCTGCCGCCGTCCAGCGGCTGGACCGTTCGCAACGAAAGCAAGGCCGCAGTCCGCTTCCATTGGATTCGCAAGGCTTACGAGGCGGTCGACGGTCTCGACACGCCGGAAGCCTTCTTCACCAACGAGCAGGAGATCGCGCCGACGCCGATGCCCGGCACCGAGGGCCGCTGGGCGACAACGCGGTTCGTCGATCCGGCCGATCTGCGCCACGACATGCACATGACCATCGTCACGCTCGAGCCCGGCGCCGTCATTCCTTTCGCCGAAACCCATGTCATGGAACACGGGCTCTATGTGCTGGAAGGCAAGGGGGTCTATCGCCTCAACCAGGACTGGGTCGAGGTCGAGGCCGGCGACTATATGTGGCTGCGCGCCTTCTGCCCGCAGGCCTGCTATGCCGGAGGTCCCGGAAAATTCCGCTATCTGCTCTACAAGGACGTCAACCGCCACGCCAAGCTTGGCAGTGCCGGCATTGCAAGGCGGGCGCCGTGACCCGCATCGTCGCGCGGCCGCTGACCCGCGAGAACTTTGCCGCATTCGGCGATGTGATCGACATGGGCGGCGACACCCACTACCCGATCAATGGTGGGCGCGCCGAACGCTACCACTCCCTCGCCACCGCCGAGGCCGCAGGGCCGAACGCCCGTGTGCTGATCTCGATGGTGCGCGGCACACCTTACGAGTTGCCGCTAAAGCTGACCATGGTCGAGCGCCACCCTTTCGGCAGCCAGGCTTTCATCCCGCTGTCGCCGCGGCCGTTCCTGGTCGTCGTCTGCCATGACGGCAAGGAGGGGCCGGGCGAGCCGCATGCGTTCATCACCGCGCCCGGACAAGGCATCAACTATTCCCGCAATCTCTGGCACGGCGTGCTGACGCCGCTCGGCGAGGCTCAGGATTTCCTGATCGTCGACCGTGGCGGCGACGGCTCCAACCTCGAAGAATTCCATTTCTCGCACGCCTACGAGATCCACCTTCCCGACGGGATTCCTTCATGACCGACATTTCGCTGATCGACCGCCTGCTCGACGTCATCGAGCACGACATTGTGCCGAAGACGGCCGAGGGTGTCTCCCACGGCAACAAACTGTTCGGGGCGGCGATCCTGAGGAAGGACGACCGCTCGCTGGTGCTGGCCG
Organism: Mesorhizobium sp. NZP2077; assembly: GCF_013170805.1. Classification (NCBI taxonomy): domain Bacteria; kingdom Pseudomonadati; phylum Pseudomonadota; class Alphaproteobacteria; order Hyphomicrobiales; family Phyllobacteriaceae; genus Mesorhizobium; species Mesorhizobium sp. NZP2077. The sequence continues at coordinate 392,639 of NZ_CP051293.1, forward strand.
AAACCAACAACGAGATCGAAAACCCGCTCTGGCATGGCGAAGTGCACTGCCTGAAGCGTTTCTACGAGATGCCCAGGGCCGAGCGTGTCGACACCAAGGACGCCATCTTCATCGCCACGCACGAGCCCTGCTCGCTCTGCCTGTCGGCGATCACCTGGACCGGCTTCGACAATTTCTATTACCTGTTCAGCCATGAGGATTCGCGCGACAGTTTTGCGATCCCGCACGATCTGAAAATCCTGAAAGAGGTCTTCACCCTCGATCCCGGCGGCTACAATGCCGAGAACGCCTATTGGAAAAGCTTTTCCATCCGCAGGCTGGTACGGGCGCTACCCGAGGTCGAACGCCAGCGGCTGGAGACGCGTATCGGCAAGATCTCGGCCCGTTACGACGAGCTGTCAGGCGCCTACCAGGCAAGCAAGGACGAAAACGACATTCCGCTGAACTGAGGGTGTGAAGCAGGCTGCGGCACAGGTCGCATAATTCGCTGCGCCAGTCGCGAATGGCGATTGAAAGTTGCGGCGCCACCGGGCGTTATGCGCACCCATGAAAACCGTCACCGAATTTCCCCGCAAGGTCGTCGAATTCCCCGATATGGGCATCGTCATGCCGGATGGCTGCCGGCTGTCGGCGCGGGTGTGGATGCCGGAAGATGCCGGCGACGATCCGGTGCCTGTCATCCTGGAGCACCTGCCCTACCGCAAGCGCGACGGCACCATCTTTCGCGATCAGCTGACCCATCCCTATTTCGCCGGGCACGGCTACGCCTCGATCCGCGTCGACATGCGCGGCAATGGCGATTCCGAAGGGCTGATGGACGACGAATATTCCGAGCAGGAATTGCAGGACGCCTGTGACGTCATTGCCTGGGCGGCCAGCCAACCCTGGTGCAATGGCAATGTCGGCATGATGGGCATCTCCTGGGGCGGCTTCAATTGCCTGCAGGTGGCGGCCAGAGAGCCGCCGGCGCTGAAGGCGGTGATCAGCCTGTGCTCGACCGTCGACCGCTATGCCGACGACATCCACTACAAGGGCGGCTGCCTGCTGATCGAGAATTTTGGCTGGGCCTCGACGATGCTGTCCTATTCGTCGCGGCCGCCGGATCCGCTGATCGCGGGCGACAACCGCTGGCGTGATCTGTGGCTGACCCGATTGGAGAACCAGTCCTTCCTTTTGCCGCTCTGGCTCAGCAACCAGCACCGCGACGCCTACTGGAAACGCGGTTCGATCTGCGAGGATTTTTCCGCAGTCAAAGCCGCCGTTCTGTCGATCGGCGGCTGGCATGACGGCTACCGCAACACGATCTCGCATCTCGTCACCAACATCGAAGCGCCGGTGAAGGGCATCGTTGGCCCCTGGATCCACAAATATCCGCATTATGCCGGGCCTCAACCGGCCATCGGCTTCCTGCAGGAGGCGCTGCGCTGGTGGGACCATTGGCTGAAGGGCGCGGAGACCGGCGTCGAGGACGATCCCGCCTACCGCGCCTATGTGATGGACAGCGTACGCCCGGCCCGTTGGCATCCGGAGCGGCCGGGCCGTTGGGTGGCGGAGCAACAATGGCCGTCGCCCGCCATCACGGTCCAGACGATCGATCTGCTTCCCAAGGGGAGCAGACTTGCAATCGTCGCCTCGCCGCAGACCTGCGGCCTTGCCGGCGGCGAGTATTTCCCGTTCACCTTCGGCCCGGAACTGCCCGGCGACCAGCGTCCCGACGATGCGCTGTCGATGTGTGTTGACCAGCCTGAACTCGCCGAGGCGATCGACATTCTCGGCGCGCCGGACGTTCAGGTCACGTTCTCTTCCGATCGCCCGCAGGCCAACATCGCGGTACGGCTCTGCGACGTGCATCCCGACGGCGCTTCCGAGCTGATCTCCTATGGCGTGCTCAACCTGACGCACCGCGACTCGCATGAATTCCCGCAAGCCTTGGTGCCGGGCGAAACCGTCTCCGCACGTGTCGTGCTCGACCAATGCGCCTATCGCGTGCCTGCTGGCCACCGCCTGCGCATCGCCGTATCGAACGCCTACTGGCCTGCCATCTGGCCATCGCCGGAACCGGTGAAACTCACCTTGTCGGCTGCGAAGCTGGCCTTGCCGCTGCGCCCGCTGGCGACAGGCGACGAAGTGACGTTCGCCGAGCCGGAAGGCGCTGCGCCCTGGGCGACCGAAACGATCCGTGCCGCCAATTCCGAACGCCATGTCGATCGCGACGAAAAGACGGGAATGGTCACGCTTTCCATATCTGATGATTTCGGCGAGGTACGCGATCTCGACCACGGCCTGGTCAATGGCAGCATCGCTCGCGAGACATGGACGATCCATCCTGACAATCCACTGTCAGCTTCGGGAAAAACACACTGGACGCAGACACTGTCGCGAAAAGGATGGTCGGTGCGCACCGAGACGTGGGCCGAGATGCGATCGGACGCGCAAAACTTCATCGTCAGCGCCAGAATCGAAGCCTATGAGGGTGAAAAAATCGTCTTCGAGCGCAATTTCGAGGAAAAGATTCCACGCGCGCTCGTTTGAGCGCTGAAGCCTTGGTCCAAATGCGACGTACGATTTACGCCACGGCATGTCGCATTCGGTCTTGCTTACCGCGTTAGCTTACCCTCATTATTCAGGGAGAATTAACAAAGAAATCGACCGCAGAGTCGAACCAACAGAGTGAGGAACTCATAATGTCAAACGAACTCGAATTCCTTAGCCGGCGTGTCGCAGCAGGCAAACTGAGCCGTCGTGATTTTCTCGGCCGCGCGGCAGCGCTCGGCATCGCCGCACCCTTCGCCAACTCGCTGCTTTCAAGCGCGGCACGGGCGGCAGGCCCGGTCAAGGGCGGCACATTAAAGGCCGGCCTGGTCGGCGGTGAGTCCACCAACAGCCTCGATCCGGCGCTGATGATGACGCAGGTGCCATTCGCCTTCGGCAAGATGTGGGGTGAAATGATCGTCGAGCTGTCGCCGGAGGGCAAGCTCGAGAACCGCATCGCCGAAGAGATCGGTTCGTCCAAGGATGCCAAGGTCTGGACGCTGAAGATCCGCGACGGCGTCGAGTTCCACAACGGCAAGACTGTGACCGCCGATGACGTCGCCGCCACACTCGAGCGCCATTCGGACGAGAAGTCGAAGTCCGGCGCGCTCGGCTACATGAAGGGCATCGAGACCATCAAGGTCAACGGCAAGGAAGTCGTGCTGACGCTGAAGGAAGCCAATGCCGACCTGCCTTACCTGCTCAGCGACTATCACCTGATCGTCCAGCCCAATGGCGGCAAGGACAAGCCCGACGCGGGCATAAGCGCCGGCCCGTACAAGATCGCCACCAACGAGCCGGGCGTGCGCCATGGCGGCGAACGCTTTGCCAACTACTGGCAGGGCGACAAGATGGGCCATGCCGACCAGATCGAGATCATCGTCATCAATGACGCCACGGCGCGCACGGCGGCCCTGCAGGGCGGCCAGGTCAACATGATCAACCGCGTCGAGCCGAAGATCGTCGACCTGATCAAGCGCGTGCCGGGCGTCACCATCCGCAACCATGCCGGTCCGGGCCATTACGTGTTCATCATGCATTGCAACACGGCGCCGTTCGACAACAACGACCTCAGGATGGCGCTGAAGCTGTCGATCGACCGCGAGGAGATGCTGAACAAGGTGCTGCGCGGCTACGGCTCGCTCGGCAATGACTTTCCGATCAACGCATCTTACCCGCTGTTCACCGAAATCGAGCAGCGCAAGTTCGATCCGGACAAGGCCAAGTTCCACTACAAGAAGTCTGGCCATGACGGCACGGTACTGCTGCGCACGTCGGATGTTGCCTTCCCGGGCGCGGTCGACGCCGCGCAACTCTACCAGCAGAGCGCGGCCAAGGCCGGCATCAAGCTGGAGATCAAGCGCGAGCCGGGCGACGGCTACTGGTCGGAAGTCTGGAACAAGCAGCCCTTCTGCGCCTCCTACTGGGGCGGCCGCTCGACGCAGGACCAGATGTATTCGACCGCCTATCTGTCGACAGCGGACTGGAACGACACGCGCTTCAAGCGCCCCGACTTCGACAAGATGGTGCTGGCGGCGCGCGCCGAGCTCGACGAGGCCAAGCGCAAGGCGATGTACCACGACATGGCGGTCATGGTGCGCGACGAAGGCGGCCTGATCCTGCCGATGTTCAACCAGTTCATCGACGCCACCGGCGCCAAGGTCGATGGCTGGGTCGACGATCCGCATCAGGAGCTGATGAACGGCTACGCCCTGGCAAAGTGCTGGCTGCAGGCCTGAGCCGGCTTTGCGGATATGTCCTCGCCCATCTTGAAGCTAATTGCCCAGCGCATCGCGCTGGGCATCGTCCTCTTGCTGGCCGTCTCGGTCCTGATCTTCGCCGGCACCCAGATCCTGCCCGGCGACGTCGCACAAGCCATTCTCGGACAGTCGGCGACACCGGAATCGCTCGCCAATCTGCGCGAGCAGCTCGGGTTGAACGCTCCCGCCTATGTCAGGTATTTCCATTGGCTCGGCGGTGTACTGACCGGCGACCTCGGCACGGCCATGTCGAGTGGGCAGGATATCGCTACCTCGATCAAGGGACGGCTGTGGAACACACTGTTCCTCGCCTTCTGGGCGGCGATCGTCGCCGTGCCGCTGGCGATCATCCTCGGCCTGATCGCGGTGCGATACCGCAATGGCTGGGTCGACAAGCTGATTTCCGGACTGGCGCTCGCCTCGACCTCCTTCCCGGAATTCTTCATCGGCTATGTGCTGGTCTATTTCTTCGCCGTGAAGTGGCAGATCTTTCCCGGCATCTCGACTGTCTATGACGGCATGCCCTTCGGTGAGCGCATGCAAGCGATCGCGCTACCCGCGACGGCGCTGACGCTGGTGGTGCTCGCCCACATGATGCGCATGACGCGCGCGGCGATCCTCAATGTCATGCAGTCGGCCTATGTCGAGACGGCGGAACTGAAAGGCCTGTCGGCGTTCAACGTCATCCGCAAGCACGCCTTCCCCAATGCCATCGCGCCGATCATCAACGTCGTCATGCTCAACCTCGCCTATCTGATCGTCGGCGTCGTCGTGGTCGAGGTGATCTTCGTCTATCCCGGCATGGGGCAATATCTCGTCGACCACGTCACCAAGCGCGACGTGCCGGTGGTGCAGGCCGTCGGCCTGATCTTCGCCGCCGTCTATATCAGCCTGAACATCATTGCGGACATAGCGGCGATCATCGCCAATCCGCGTCTCAGACACCCGAAATAGGGGGCGGATATGGTCGATATCAAACGTATCCCCATCCCCGCGCTGATCGGCATCATCCTGACCACCCTGTTCGTCCTGGCGGCGATCTTCGCGCCCTGGATCGCGCCGCACGACAATGGCGAAATTGTCGGCGACGTCTGGGAGCCGATGTCGGCGGCGCACTGGCTGGGCACCGACAACCTTGGCCGCGATCTGCTGTCGCGCATGATCTTTGGCGCTCGTATCACGCTGTTTATCGCGGTGCTCGCCACCGCGCTGTCGTTCTCGCTCGGCGCCATCCTCGGCTTCTCGGCGGCGGTGTTCGGTGGCTGGTTCGACACGCTGCTATCGCGCCTCGTCGACCTTTTGATGTCGATCCCGACGCTGATCATGGGCCTCGTCGTGTTGTCCGTGCTGCCGACCAATTTGGTGACACTGATCCTGGTGATGGGCATTCTCGATTCGACACGCGTCTATCGCCTGTCGCGAGCGGTGGCCGTCGACATCAATGTCATGGACTATGTCGAAGCCGCCAAGCTGCGTGGCGAAGGCAGCGCCTGGATCATCTTCCGCGAGATCCTGCCCAACGCGCTGTCGCCGCTGGTTTCCGAACTCGGCCTGCGCTTCATCTATGCGGTGCTGTTCCTGTCGACACTGTCCTTCCTCGGCCTTGGCGTGCAGCCGCCGGATGCCGACTGGGGCGGCATGGTCAAGGAAAACAAGGATGGCATCGTCTTCGGTATAGGCGCAGCACTCATCCCGGCGGCGGCAATCGCCATGCTGGCGATTTCGGTCAATCTGGTCGCCGACTGGGTGCTCAACCGTACGACAAGCCTCAAGGGAGGGCGCGGGTGATGGCTGACACCAAAGCGAAACCCGGCGTGCTGCTCGACATCCGCAATCTGCGCATCGAGGCTACCGTCTACCCGCCCGGCGAGGCGCCAAAGAACATCGTGCTGGTGCACGACGTCTCGCTGACGCTCGAGAAGGGAAAAGTCCTCGGCCTGATCGGCGAATCCGGCGCCGGCAAGTCGACCATCGGCCTGTCGTCGATGGGTTATGGACGCGGCGGTGTGCGCATCACGGGCGGCGAAGTGATCCTCAACGGCCGCGACATCCTCAAGGGCGGCAAGGAAGGCTTTCGCAAGCTGCGCGGCCGCGAGGTCTGCTATGTCGCGCAATCGGCAGCCGCCGCCTTCAACCCGGCGCACAGGCTGATGGATCAGGTGGTTGAAGCCACGTTGCTGCACGGCACGGCGTCACAGGCCGAGGCCGAGAAGCGCGCCGTCGCGCTGTTCAAGAAGCTCAGCCTGCCAAACCCCGAGACCATCGGCGAACGCTTCCCGCACCAGGTCTCGGGTGGCCAGCTGCAGCGCGTGATGACGGCGATGGCGCTGTGCTCCGAACCGGACCTGATCGTGTTCGACGAACCGACGACGGCGCTCGACGTGACGACGCAGATCGACGTGCTTGCGGCGATCAAGGACGCCATCCGCGACACCCATGTGGCGGCGCTCTACATCACGCACGACCTTGCCGTTGTCGCCCAGGTCTCGGACGAGATCATGGTGCTGCGCCACGGCCGGCTGGTCGAATGGGGCGGCACCCGCCAGATCATCAAGGAACCGCGCCAGGAGTACACCAACGCGCTGGTGTCGGTGCACGAGATCGAACATGCCGAGCAAAAGCCCGGCACGACGCCGTTCCTGTCGGTCAAGAACGTCACCGCCGCCTATGGCCGCAGCCACGTCAAGGTGCTGAAGAACGTCTCGGTCGACATTTTTCCGGGTCAGACGCTGGCCGTCGTCGGCGAGTCCGGCTCAGGCAAGTCGACGCTGGCGCGCGCCATCACAGGTTTGCTGCCGCCGGAACAAGGCACAGTCACCTTTGACGGCCGGCCACTGGCCAACAAGCTTGCCGACCGGCCGAAAGAAGACCTGCGCCAGTTGCAGATGATCTACCAGATGGCCGACGTAGCGATGAACCCACGCCAGACCGTCGGCACCATCATCGGCCGGCCGCTCGAATTCTATTTCGGCATACGCGGCAAGGAGCGCGACAAACGCGTCGCCGAACTGCTCGACAAGATCGAGATGGGCAAGGGCTTTTCCGACCGCTATCCGGCTGAGCTTTCGGGCGGCCAGAAACAGCGCGTCTGCATCGCCCGCTCGCTCGCGGCAAAACCCAAGCTGATCATTTGCGACGAGGTGACCTCGGCGCTCGACCCCTTGGTGGCGCACGGTATCCTGAAGCTGCTGCTTGAGCTGCAGAAGGAGGAGAATGTCGCCTATCTGTTCATCACCCACGATCTGGCGACGGTGAAATCGATCGCCGATTCGATCGCGGTGATGTACCGCGGCGAGGTGGTGCGCTATGGCGCGAAAAGCAAGGTGCTGACGCCTCCCTTCGATGACTACACCGACCTTCTCTTGTCATCGGTCCCGGAGATGGAGATCGGCTGGCTGGAGAAGGCGATCAAGGGCCGGCGCATGGCCAGCGCGGGGAATTAGTCAGCGTCTGGCTCAGAGCGACCATCGTCATCCGTATGCAACACTAGAGCGCCACACGTCCTTCCGGACGGGCGGTGCTCGTGACGTTGTTTACAACAAGGGGTTAGGACATGAAGACTGAACTCGACCGTCTCGCTGATCTCGCCGGCCAGGGCCGGATATCGCGTCGCGACTTCCTTGGCCGCACCGCGGCACTGGGTGTGTCGGCGGCGCTGGCAACGACGCTGGCCGGGAAAGCCTTCGCACAGACGCCGGTCAAGGGCGGCATCATCAAGGCCGGCCTGCAGGGCGGTGAATCGACCAACAGCCTCGATCCGGCGCTGAACCTCAGCCAGGTCACTTACAGCTTCGCCAAACAGTGGGGCGAATATCTCGTCCGGCTGACGCCGGAAGGTGGCGTCGAGAACCTGATCGCGCAGGAGATCGGCGCCTCGGCCGATGCCAAGACCTGGACCATCAAGGTGCGCGACGGCATCGAATTCCACAATGGCAAGACCGTGACCGTGGAAGATATCGCCGGCACGCTCGAGCGCCACGCCGACGAGAAGTCGAAGTCGGGTGCGCTGGGCGTGCTGAAGAACATCAAGACGATCAAGCCGAGCGGCAAGGAAGTGGTGGTCACGCTCGGCGACGCAGACGCCGACTTCGCCTATCTGATGGCCGACTACCACCTCGTCATCCAGCCGAATGGCGGCAAGGACAATCCGAATGCCGGCATCAGCGCCGGCCCCTACAAGGTGACCGTCAACCAGCCCGGCGTGCGCCATGGCGGCGAGCGCTTCGCCAATTACTGGCAGGGCGACAAAATGGGCCATGCCGACCAGATCGAGATCGTCGTCATCAATGACGCGACGGCGCGGTTGGCAGCACTTCAAGGCGGCCAGGTGCACATGATCAACCGCGTCGAGCCCAAGGTGGTCGACCTGGTCAAGCGCATTCCCGGCGTCACGATCGAGAACGTGTCGGGCAAGGGCTATTACCCGTTCAACATGTTCTGCGACACGGCACCCTTCGACAGCAACGACCTGCGCATGGCGCTGAAACTCGCCATGGACCGCGAGGAGATGCTGGAGAAGATCCTGCGCGGCTATGGCTCGGTCGGCAACGACTTCCCGATCAACGAAGCCTACCCGCTGTTTTCGACCGACATCGAGCAGCGCAAATTCGATCCGGACAGGGCGGCGGCTCTCTACAAGAAGTCGGGCCACAGCGGCTCCATCCTGCTGCGCACCTCCGACGTTGCCTTCCCCGGCGCCGTCGACGCCGCCCAGCTCTATCAGCAGTCCTGCGCCAAGGCCGGCATCAAGATCGAGATCAAGCGCGAACCGGGCGACGGCTACTGGTCGGAAGTCTGGAACAAAAAGCCCTTCTCGCTCTCCTACTGGGGTGGTCGCGCCACGCAGGACCAGATGTATTCCACCGGCTACGTCTCGACCGCCGACTGGAACGACACGCGCTTCAAGCGGCCGGAATTCGACAAGATGCTGCTTGCGGCGCGCGGCGAACTCGACCAGGCCAAGCGCAAGGCGGTCTACCACGACATGGCGGTACTGATGCGCGACGAAGGCGGCCTGATCGTGCCGTTCTTCAACCAGTTCATCGACGCAGCCGCCACCAACAAGATCGGCGGCTTTGCCAAGAGCCCGATCGGCGAAATGATGGATGGCTACGCGCTGGCCGAGTGCTGGCTCAACGCTTAGTCGACTCCTGCCTGTGTGATTCACGTGTAAGAACGCCGTGTGCCCGAAACGGCATGCGGCGTTCCCGTTTCAACTGCCAAACCTTGTGGAGCAGCCCATGGCGCTCAAATCCAAACTTCTGCTGATCATCCTCGATGGCGTTCCCTATCGGAACTGGCGCCGGTTGATGGGCAATCTCGAAGGCTGGGTGCAATCGGGTGAGGCGAAGGTCTGGAAGATGCGATCGGTGCTGCCGTCGACCTCGGCCTGCTGCTATGCGTCCATCCACACAGGCGTGTCGCCGCAGGTACACGGGATCCTCTCCAACGAGAACCGCTTCCGCGTCGGGCAGCCCGACATCTTCTCCGAAGTTAGCAAGGCGGGCGGCAAGACTGGCGCGGTCACCCACTCCTACTGGTCGGAATTCTTCCGCTCCTACCCGTTCGACCTGGTCGAGGACATGGAATATGACGAGCCTGGCGGGCCGATCACGCATGGCCGCTTCCACACCATGACCGGCTACAACGCGCGCAACCAGATGACGCCGAGCGATGTCGATCTGTTCGCGACGCTGACCATGCTGACCAAACGCCATGGCATCGACTACGGCATTCTGCACACCTGCACGCTGGACTCGATGGGCCACCGCTTCGGCCACGACTGCCACGAGATGGACCATGCCGTCTATGCGATGGACGGCATGCTTGCTGCCTTCCTTCCGGGCTGGATCGCGGCCGGCTACGAGGTCATGGTCACCGCCGATCACGGCCAGACCGACCGCGGCCACCATGGCGGCCACGACGACGAGATGCAGGATTTCGCGCTGTATTATTTCGGACAGGGCCAAGGGCCGCAGGCCGACACGCTGCTCGACCAGTTGCAGCTGGCGCCAACGGTGTTGAGCCGGCTGGGTGTGCCGGTGCCGGCGACGATGAGGGCGAAGCCGTTCTTGGGGTGAGTTGGCGGCTCTGGCAACCGCCCCTTACTTCGGTTAGCCTCCGCAAATTCCTTGGCGGAGGATGAACCTTTTTGGACCGATCAGCGACAGAGCAGACAGGAGCCAGGCGGCTCGACCGGCCATGACGGCAGCGACGGAGACCGATCGCGCGCTTGTCGACCGGGTCGCGAAGGGCGACCGTGCCGCCGTTCGGCTCCTGTTCATGCGTCACCACGCGCGGGTCTACCGCTTCGTGGTTCGCCAGACGGGATCGGAAATGATGGCTGACGATATCGCGAACGAAGTTTTCCTTGAACTGTGGCGACAGGCGCCTGGGTTCGAGGGACGCTCCGAAGTCTCGACGTGGCTGCTCGGCATCGCCCGGTTCAAGGCGCTGTCGCTGCTGCGCAAGAAAAAGGAAGACTGGATCGACGACGAGGCCGCCGCCGCGGTGCCCGACGGCGCCGACACGCCGGAGGTCGTCACGATGAAAGAGGACAAGGCCGCCGCCTTGCGCCGCTTCATTGACGCCTTGCCCGAAGAGCACCGCACGGTGATCGACCTTGCTTATTATCACGGACAGTCGGTGACCGAGATCGGCGAGGTGCTCGGCATCCCGGTCGCGACCGTCAAGACCCGGATGTTCTACGCCCGCAAGAAACTCGGCGAGGCCCTCAAGGCCGCCGGTTACGACAGGGGGTGGCCATGAGTAATCCTGAAGATATGAGCGCCGCTGAAAAGATGTCGCGCCGCGACGAAATGGAAACGCTGCTGCCGTTCTATCTGAACGGCTCGCTAGAAGGCTCCGATCTCGAAGCCGTCGAGGAATGGCTGGCGACCGATCCGGCGGCAATGGCAGCCCTTGGCGAGGCCGAGGCCGAATTCTCCGGCACATCGGCCGCCAATGAAGCAGTCCGCCCGCCCGCCGATGCGCTCAGCCGCTTCGCTAGGGCGTTCGACGCCGAGGCTGGACCGGCACGCAAGCCGGCAGGCTCATCCTGGCTGGCGCAGGCCTGGGGCCGCTTCATGGCGGTGCCGGTCGGCGTCGCCTGGGCAGCGGCGGCGGTCCTGCTGGCGCTGATTGCGGTGCAGTCCCTGGTGCAGCCCGGCAGCAAGGGCAAGGATTTCGAGATCGCCGGAGCGGAAGACGATCTGGCGAAACTGCCGTTCGCACTGGTCAAATTCAAGCCGGATGCGAAGATGTCGGATATTTCTGCATTCCTCGGCAGCAACGGGCTGAAGGTCATCGGCGGACCAACCGCCGACGGCATCTTCCGGCTTGCCATCCCCGCCACCAACGCGGCCGACTATACGAAGGAACTCGGCCTTATTGCCGCCCAGCCTTTCGCGGAGACTGTGATCGAGGGAAGGAAACCGGTTGATGGCGGCTGAGGCGGCCCTTCGATTTGCAGCGATCCTGGCAGTGGCGATGACAATCGCCGTGCCTGCGTCGGCGCAGAGCAAGGCCGCCAATGGCGACCAGACGAAAATCGACTGCCGCAACGGCACCAACGCTGCCGGCGCCAACTGCGCCAAGGACGGCAACGGCGCCGGCGACAATGCCGGCGGTGCGGGGCCTGCCCAGGCCGGCGCCGTCTTTCTTCCCGCCCTGATCGTCGACCTGTTTCCCAACCCGGTCGCGCCCCCAGCACCGGCGCCGACACCACGACCGGAACCGGCGACGCCGCCCGGCAACAACCAGGCCGGCCCACCGGCCGGCGGCCCGATCATTTCGCCGACCGATCTCATCGCAGTCCAGCCGCCGCGAGCCGTGACTGGCGATTTCGTGCCCGACGAGGTGCTGGTGACCGTCGACGGCGATGCCGGCGCCGTGCAGCAGATCGCCGCCTCCTTCGGCCTCGAAGTGCGCTCGCAGCGCCAGTCCCGCCTGCTCGGCACCACCTTGGTGCGCTTCGGCATTCCCGACGGCCGCCCCGTCGGCATCGTGCTTGCGCAGCTTGCCGCCGATGGCCGCACGCAACGGCGCGAAGCGAACCATATCTATTCGCTGCAGCAGGCCGCCGGCATCGTCAACTATGCCTTCGACCACATAACGCTCGACGCCAAACAGGCCAGCGGCGAAAACGTCCGTGTCGCCGTCATCGATACGGGCATCGACGACAGCAATCCGGCACTGGCCGGCGTCATCGCCGCGCAATTCGACGCCATGCCCGACGTGCCGATTGAAAAGCGCGACCATGGCACTTCGGTCGACGGGCTGATCGCCGGCGTCGGCGCACTGGAGGGGATGGCGCCGGGCGCCAGGATCTACCACGCCCGCGCCTTCGAAGGCGGCAAGTCGACCATGGATGTCATCCTGTCGGCACTCGACTGGGCGGCGGAGCAGAATGTCAGCATCATCAATATGAGCTTCGTCGGACCGAAGAACGATCTGCTCGGCGCCGCCTGCCGCAATGCCCGTGCGCTCGGCATCGTACTGGTCGCCGCCGCCGGCAATAACGGGCCTAAGGCGCCTTACGGCTATCCGGCTGCCTTCGACGGCGTGATCGCGGTGACCGCCACCGACGCCAAGGACGGGCTGATGCCGCAGGCCAATCGCGGCGCCTATGTCTTCATCTCGGCGCCCGGCGTCGAGATGGTGGCACCGAGCGGCGCCGGCTCGGACGTCGTTACCGGCACGTCTTTCGCCGCGGCGATCGTCAGCGGCGCTATCGCCAACCTCATCCATGCTTCGCCCGGCCGCACCGCCGACGATATCGAGAAAGCGCTTTCGGCGACGGCGAAGGATTTGGGGCCTAAGGGGCGCGACAATGATTTCGGCTATGGACTGCTGGACCTCAAGGCGGCGGAGGCGGCGAAAGAGTAGGTCTTTTATACAACCAGGAGTTGCCGGGTTCGGCTGATTTGCAGAAACAACGCGGATGCAAGACAAAATCCGACGACAGCCAGCCCTGATACAACAAGCCATCGCATCAACACCGCCTGCTTATCATGGCCGATGACGCGGTAGAGACCGTTGACCTCGACCATTTCGGTGTCGGACAACCGTTTTTTGGGCAGCGTTCGGTCGGTGTAGAAATATTTGGTCATCGCGTTGAATTCGAGTTCGCGTCCGATGAACATTTCGGTGGGGTTCAAGTCTGAAGTGACATAGCCCTCATAGGTGAGTTCCTGCGTGGTCCGGATGTCGACATTGTGGAAGTCCGGTTTTGTGGCGCCCGGATGGAACCAGCCTGGTGAAAACACCGTGAATGACCCGGAGCGGGGCAGATGGGTGATCGGCTGGTTGATGATTTCGACCACTTTCTGTTCTGTCCGCGCGGCTTCCGCATTTGCCTTTCCGATCCCTGGCAGCGTCCAGAAGATTGCACCGGCGGCAGTCAGCAAAAGGCCCGTTAAGCCAAGCAGAAACACGATACGGCCAACAGGGAGCGCCGGTCTCGGGGCACGGTGAACCAGGCTGACCGCGGCGTTATCGCGCCCGCGGCGGCCGAAAGCGGCGCCGGGCTGATTGGTGTTCATCGGCCCATGTTCGAACAAGCGGGCTAATGTGGCGTTAATGGGCCTGCGATTGGCTGGGAAAGCCCGCTTCGGACCGAGCCCGGTATTCACCGTAATTGGATGTTGTCCCTACGTAGGCGCGCCGGCCACTGATCCACGCACCACCAGGTCCACCGGCCAGACCTCACCTCGCGCACCATCTTCCAGCCCCGATATCCGCGCCGCCAGCCGTTCGGCGACGCGGGCGCCGGCGAGACGGATCGATGAGCGCGTCGTCGACAGCGGCACTGAAAAATTCTCCGGCTTCAGCCAGGGAAAAACGTCGTCGTGGGCGATCAGCGAGACGTCGCCTGGAATGGTGAGGCCGAGGTCGCGCACGGCGCGCACCACGCCCAGCGCCATGATCAGGCTGGAGCAGGCGATCGCCGTCGGCGCGTCGCCAGCCTCCAGCAGACGCCTGGTGGCGCGATAGCCGTTCTCCTCGGTCATGACCACGGAGCAGACATGGCGCTCGCCCAGGGTCAGCCCGCTTGCCGCGAGTGCCCGGCGTACGCCGCGCTCGCGATGGATGGCGAAGGTCTCGCGGTCGTCGCCATTGATCAGCGCCACCCGCCGGTGGCCGAGCTGGACCAGCAGCCGCGCCGCCTCGTGGAAGGCGCCCTCATTGTCGATGTCGAGATAGGGATAGTCGAAACCGAGACCTTCGCTGCGGCCATGGACGAGGAAGGGAATGCCGAGCGTGCTGACCAGCGCCACCCGACTGTCCTGCGGCATCGGCGAAGAGATATAGACGGCGTCGACCTGCCGGTTGGCGACGATGCGCCGGTAGGTCGTCTCCTGGTCGTCGGCATCGGCCGGGGACAGCACAAGGTCAAGCTCGTGCGAGCGGGCATAATCGCCCAGGCCGGACAGGAACTCGACGAAATGCGGATCGATGTCGACGGCCGCGCCCGTCGGCAGGACATAGCCGATCATGCCGGATTTGCCGGTCGCCAGCCGCCGCGCGCTCGGATTGGGGCGATAGCCATGGCGCTTGGCGGCGTCGATGACGCGCCGGCGCGTTTCCTCGTTGACCTCCGGATAGCCGTTCAACGCCCGGCTTACCGTCGTCTGCGAAAGCGCCAGCATATGCGCGAGCTGCTTGAGGTTCACAAAAGATCTCCATTCCCTCAAAGCGCTTTTAAATTGAATCGACCCAAGCGCCACAAGGGCGTGGTCATACCAGTACCAAGCATAAGCGCGGTTTGCGCAAGTTTGAAACAGAAATTACTGCTGCGCCGCCATAAAAGCATATTGCGGCGCACTTTTTTGCCTACAAACGCTCACGCTTAAACCGATTAGCCACTGTCCCCTCTTGACTCCCGAGTGAATCAATGGCGTGATCTGGAAAGCCAAAGCGCTTTGGAAGACTCTTCGAAAGGTTGCGGTTCCCTTGCGACTGAGTCACAGTCCTGCAGCGTCGGCGGGCGGAATGGAGGTTCCGTCCGGTGTATGTGACCCACTGGGAGGGAATACCGATGAAGAAAATGCTTTTGCTGGGTGCAGCGTTTGCCACGTTCGCCCTGAACGCGCCCGCGCATGCCGAACTGAAGTTCAAGCCGGGTGAAGACAAGCGCTTCAACTGGGCAAATTACGAAGACCTCAAGAAAGTCGATCTCAAGGGCGAGACCCTGACCATCTTCGGGCCGTGGCGCGGCGAGGATGAGACGCTTGTCCGTTCGGTGCTCGACTATTTCTCCGAGGCGACCGGGGCGGAGGTGAAATATTCCTCGTCTGAAAACTACGAGCAGCAGATCGTCATCGACACCCAGGCGGGCAGCCCGCCGAACATCGCCATCCTGCCGCAGCCGGGGCTCATCCAGGATCTTGCTTCCAAGGGCGTTCTGACCCCGCTGGGCGACGACGTCGCCGCATGGGTCAAGGAGAACTACGCGGCCGGCGACTCCTGGGCCAAGCTCGGCACCTTCGCAGGCAAGGACGGCAAGCCAGGATTCTATGCGCTTCCCTACAAGATCGACGTGAAAGGGCTGGTCTGGTACTCGCCCGATAATTTCGAAGAGGCCGGCTACAAGGTCCCCAAGACCCAGGAGGAACTTGCCGAGCTCGAAAAGAAGATCATCGCCGATGGCGGCAAGCCCTGGTGCATCGGGCTTGGCTCCGGCGGCGCCACCGGCTGGCCGGCGACCGACTGGGTCGAAGACATCATGCTGCGCACGCAGCCGCCCGAGGTTTACGACAAATGGGTCAAGAACGAGATTCCCTTCACCGATCCGGCAGTGGTCAATGCCATCGACATTTTCGGCAAGATCGCCACCGACGACAAGATGGTGGATGGCGGCGCCAAGGCGGTGGCCGCGACCGACTTCCGTGACAGCCCGAAGGGCCTCTTCTCGGTGCCGCCGAAGTGCTACATGCACCATCAGGCATCGTTCATTCCCTCCTTCTTTCCGGAGGGCGTAAAGCTTGGGCAAGACGCGGACTTCTTCCCCTACCCGGCCTACGCCTCCAAGCCGGAACTCGGCACGCCGCTGGAAGTGGCCGGAACGCTGGTGATGATCACCAAGGATTCCAAGCCATCGCGCCAATTCATCAAGTTCCTGCAGATGCCGCTCGCGCATGAATTGTGGATGGCGCAGAAGAGCTTCGTCACCCCCTTCAAGGGAGCCAACAAGGACGCCTATGGCAGCGAAGCACTGAAGAAGCAGGGCGAGATCCTGGTTGGAGCGACGACCGTGCGCTTCGACGGTTCCGACCTGATGCCGGGCAAGATCGGCGCCGGCTCGTTCTGGACCGGGATGATCGATCTGGTCGGCGGCAAGTCCGCCCAGGATGTCGCCACAGACATCCAGAAGAGCTGGGACGGGATCAAGTAAGCAATAGATCGGCTCGGTCGCCGAGCGCTTTATCTTCGTACTGGATCCGGACCTTGACGGCCCGGACCCGACGGCGGCCCACGCCGCCGCCGTTTTGTCATGAGCGCATCGACATGAAGCGCAATCCGTACGCGAGACATTTTGCGGCCGATCGCGCTTCAAACAACTGAATCGGCGCCTGATCCCCAAGGATACAAACCTTGCCGGATCGTGCGCAGGGGGAGGAATGCATGGCGTCTCAGATTCTCTCGGCCATATTTGTCATCATCGTTGGTGTTGGCGGCTGCGTCGCCTATTTCTGGGGCGCCAACAAGCTGGTCGACCTGATATTCCCGTCGCGTGGCGTTTCCGGCACTGCTGCGATCGACAATCTGCGCCGGCAGGGCCTGGTGCGGCCATGGCTGTTCGTCGGTCCGGCGATGATCATCCTGACGATTTATCTGATCTATCCCGTGATCGAAACGCTGCGGCTCTCCTTCCTCGACCGCGGCGGCATCAATTTCGTCGGCCTTGCCAATTATCAATGGGCCTTCGGCGATCGCGACTTCCGCAACTCGATCCTCAACAATGTGCTGTGGCTGGCTGTCGTGCCCGCCGCCTGCACCTTCCTTGGCCTGATCATTGCCGTGCTCACCGACAAGATCTGGTGGGGCACGATCGCCAAGAGCCTGATCTTCCTGCCACTGGCGATCTCGTTTGTCGGCGCCAGCGTGATCTGGAAATTTATCTACGAGTACCGCGGCGAGGGGCAGGTGCAGATCGGCATCCTCAATGCCATCATCCAGCATTTCGGCGGCCAGCCGCAGGTCTGGATATCGCTGCCGTTCTGGAACAATTTCTTCCTGATGGTCATCCTGATCTGGATCCAGACCGGATTTGCCATGGTCATCCTGTCCTCGGCGCTGCGCGGCATTCCCGAAGAGACGCTGGAAGCCGCCGTGATCGACGGCGCCAACCCGTTCCAGATATTCTGGAAGATCATGGTGCCGCAGATCTGGGGCACCATCGCCGTCGTCTGGACCACGATCACCATTCTGGTGCTCAAAGTGTTCGACATCGTGCTGACCATGACCAACGGCCAGTGGAACAGCCAGGTGCTGGCCAACCTAATGTTCGACTGGATGTTCCGTGGCGGCGGTGATTTCGGCCGCGGCGCCACCATCGCCATCATCATCATGATCGCGGTCATCCCGATCATGGTCTGGAACATCCGCCAGGCGAACAAAGAAACGGGAGGGCATTGAGATGGCCGTCGCCACCGGAAAGTCCTTCGCCAGCCGCTTCGGCGTCCACATCGCGGTGCTGATCTTTGTTACGATCTGGACCATCCCGACGCTCGGCATCCTAGTCTCCTCGCTGCGCGACAAGGACCAGATCATCGCCTCGGGCTGGTGGAACTCGTTCTCCAGTTCCAGCCAGACGGAAGCCGGCCGCCTGCCGCCCGCCTCGGCGCAGACCCAGAAGGACGGCAAATTCGTCCTCGAGGGCAACATCTTCGGCGACGGTGCCAAGCGTGCGATCAGCGCCTTCGGCGTCAAGGCGGCGGCCCCGACACAGTATCCGGTCGGCAGTCCGGCCGATCTCGGCGACGGCGTGACCCTGCAGGTCAATGCCGATGGCAGCTTCGTCATGGTCTCGCCCAAGGCGTTCGAAGGCGATCGTGGCCAGCGCGTTTACTACGCCTCGTCGGCGCCGCCGAAATTCACCACCGATAACTACAAGACCGTGCTGCTTTCGGAAGGCATCGGGCGCTCGTTCATGAACTCGCTGACGGTCACCATTCCGGCGACCGTCATCCCGATCCTGATCGCGGCCTTTGCCGCCTACGCACTGGCCTGGATGCGTTTTCCCGGCCGGGCGCTGCTGATCGCGGTCATCATCGGCCTCCTGGTGGTGCCGCTGCAGATGTCGCTGATCCCGCTGTTGAAACTCTACAACGGCGTCGGCACTTTCTTCGGCGTACCATCGAAAACCTATCTCGGCATCTGGCTGGCCCATACCGGCTTCGGCTTGCCCTTCGCCATCTACCTGCTCAGGAGCTACATCGCCGGACTGCCACGCGAAATCATGGAATCGGCGCGCATCGACGGCGCCAGCGATTTCGAGATCTTCGTCAAGATCGTACTGCCGCTGTCATTCCCGGTGCTGGCGTCGTTTGCCATCTTCCAGTTCCTGTGGGTATGGAACGATCTCTTGGTGGCGATGGTGTTCCTTGGTACGGAAGCAGACCAGATCGTGCTCACGGCCAAGCTCAACGCACTGCTTGGATCACGCGGCGGCGATTGGGAGATCCTGACGACATCGGCCTTCGTGACCATCATCGTGCCGCTAATCGTGTTCTTCTCGCTGCAACGCTATTTCGTCCGCGGGCTGCTTGCCGGCTCGGTGAAAGGAGGCTGAAACAATGCAATCCGCTTTGAAGGCCCGTTCGAAGCCTGACCTCGCCGTCGACCGCGACTGGTGGCGAGGTGCGGTGATCTACCAGATCTATCCGCGCAGCTATCAGGATTCGAACGGCGACGGCATCGGCGACCTCAAGGGCATCATCGGGCGGCTGCCCTACATCGCCTCGCTTGGCGCAGATGCCATCTGGATCTCGCCGTTCTTCAAGTCGCCGATGAAGGATTTCGGCTACGACGTCTCGGACTATTGCGACGTCGACCCGATGTTCGGCACGCTGGCCGATTTCGACGCGCTGACGGCGGAGGCGCACCGGCTGGGTCTCAAGGTGATGATCGACGAAGTGCTGTCGCACACCGCCGACAGCCATCCCTGGTTCAAGGAAAGCCGATCGAGCCGCATCAATCCGAAGGCAGACTGGTATGTGTGGGCGGACGCAAGGCCCGACGGCACGCCGCCCAACAACTGGCTGTCGATCTTCGGTGGCTCGGCTTGGCAGTGGGACACCAGCCGCCAGCAATATTATCTGCACAATTTCCTGGCCGAGCAACCGGACCTCAACTTCCACAACCGCGAGGTCCAGGACGCGCTGCTCGACGTCACCCGCTTCTGGCTGGAACGCGGCGTCGACGGTTTCCGCCTCGACACGATCAATTTCTACTTCCACAGCCAGGGCCTGGAGAGCAATCCGCCGCTGCCGCCGGAAGAGCGCAACGACCAGACCGCGCCAGCGGTCAATCCCTACAATTATCAGGACCATATCTACGACAAGAGCCGGCCGGAAAACGTCGGCTTCCTCGAACGCTTCCGCGCCCTGCTCGACGAATATCCGGCGACCGCCGCTGTCGGCGAGGTCGGCGATTCGCAGCGCGGGCTGGAGGTCGTGGCGGCCTATACCGCTGGCGGCAAGCGCGTGCACATGTGCTATTCCTTCGACTTCCTGGCGCCGGAAAAGATCAGCGCCGAAAAGGTCCGCTCGGTGCTGGAAGCCTTCGGAAAGGTCGCCAGCGACGGCTGGTCGTGCTGGGCTTTTTCCAACCATGACGTGATGCGCCCGGCCTCGCGCTGGGCCGCCAGCGAAGCTGACCCGATCGCCTATCTCAAGGTCATCTCGGCATTGCTTATGTCGCTGCGCGGCTCTGTCTGCCTCTACCAGGGCGAAGAGCTCGGGCTCGGCGAAGCTGAATTACGCTTCGAGGATTTGCAGGATCCGTATGGCATCCGTTTCTGGCCGGAATTCAAGGGCCGCGATGGCTGCCGCACGCCCATGGTGTGGGATGGTAGCGCCAAGAATGGCGGCTTCTCCCAGGCAAAGCCCTGGTTGCCGGTGCCGGCCAAGCATCTGGCGCAAGCGGTCAATGTCCAGCAAGGCGACCAGGCTTCGCTGCTCGAGCACTATCGGCGCTTCCTCACCTTCCGCCGCGCCCATCCGGCACTGGCCAAGGGCGACATCACCTTCATCGAAAGCGAGGGCGACACCGTCGCCTTCACGCGCCGGGCGGGCAATGAGCAGATCGTCTGTGTCTTCAACCTCGGCGCCAAGCCGGCCACGGTTGACCTTGGCAGCCGACCCCTGCAACCTTTGCCGGGACACGGGTTTTCCGGGCAGACGAGCCCCGGTTCGATCGAGCTTGGCGGCTACGGCGCCTGGTTCGGACGTATCGACTGAAATCTTTGAGGAAATCACTGGGAGGAAACCAATGGCCGATGTCAATCTGAGACAAGTGAAGAAGTCCTACGGCAATCTCAACATTCTCCATGGCATCGACCTCGATATCAAATCGGGCGAGTTCATCGTCTTCGTCGGTCCGTCGGGCTGCGGCAAGTCGACCTTGCTGCGCTCCATCGCCGGGCTCGAGGAAATCACGTCGGGCGAGTTGAAGATCGACGGCGAAGTGGTCAATGACGTGCCGCCGTCCAAGCGGGGCATCGCCATGGTGTTCCAGTCCTACGCGCTCTATCCGCACATGACCGTCTACGACAACATGGCGTTCTCGATGAAGATCGGCAAGGAGAACAAGGCCGAGATCGACCGGCGCGTGCGCCAGGCGGCGGAGATCCTGCAGCTGACCAAATATCTCGACCGGCTGCCCAAGGCGATGTCGGGCGGGCAGCGCCAGCGCGTCGCCATCGGCCGCGCCATCGTGCGCAATCCGAAAGTGTTCCTGTTCGACGAGCCACTGTCTAACCTTGATGCCGCGCTGCGCGTCGCCACGCGTATCGAGATCGCCAAGCTCAAGGAATCGATGCCCAACACGACCATGATCTACGTCACCCACGACCAGGTCGAGGCGATGACGCTGGCCGACCGCATCGTGGTGTTGAAGGACGGCCATATCGAGCAAGTCGGTACGCCGATGGATCTCTACAAGAAGCCGGGCAATCTGTTCGTCGCCCAATTCATCGGCTCACCGGCCATGAACATCCTGCCGGCGACCATCGACAAATCAGGCAACCCGACCGTCGTCAGCCATGTCGGGGGGCGCAAGGCTACGGTGCCGATTACGACACCTGCCTCGGCGAAGGGGGCGGCGGTAAGCTTCGGCGTGCGACCGGAGGATCTAATCATCGCCACAGGCGCGGATTATCTGTTCGAGGGAACAGTCGATTATGTCGAGCAGCTCGGCGAGGTTCAGCTGGTCTATGTCGACATCGGCCGCGCCGACCTGCCGCTGGTGACGAAGCTGCCGGGCAATGTCGAGGTCAAGCGCGGCTCGACGCTGCGGCTGAGCGCCAATGCCGAGGACCTGCATATCTTCGATGCGGACGGACATTCCTTCGCGCTTCAAAAGCCGGAAGCAAAAGCAGCCTGAGGCCGCCGGTCCTGCTGGCTGAAGGCGACACAAAAAAGCGGCGGGCCGGGCCCGCCGCTCTCTTTTTCGGAACATCAGCTTCGGCTGTTAACGGCCGAAGAGGTTCCGGCCGCTGCCCTGAGGGGCGGACTTCTGCACGTCGCCCGACGAATTGAGCAGCTTGTAGACCGGCGAGCCGCTTTCACGGATCGAAGCCGTGCCGCGAATTGCCAACCGGAGTCGCGGTAGGCTGGTTGGCGCCATTGACGCCATAGTTGTCGCCGCCTGCGAAGGCTCTACGTTCCGGATCGATTTTGATCGCCGGTACAGCCGTCACCGAAACGATTCTCGTGACCGTTGACCTTGATCCGAGCGTTGCGCATGCGTGTCGCGCCACATGGATGCGATGTCGCTTTCATGCCGATGTCGCAAGCGCTGTCGTGATTAGATGATGTCATCTCAGGTGCCGCTTCGTGACGATGGAGCGGAGAATTGGGAAGCCGGTCAGAATCCGGCGCTGCCCCCGCAACGGTGGTGGAGTTCAAGTCGCAACGGGAGACCACTGGGCGAAAGCCTGGGAAGGTGTCGCGATCGTCCGCAAGGACACTCCAGAGCCCGGAAACCAGCCCGAGATTTCTAGACTCGACTGATCGCGGTGGGCGGTCAAGAGGCGGATCGCGCATGCCGGCTTTCGCCGGCCTGCGTACGGTCCTTCCTCAATCACCACCATAATCAGTCATTGGAGCGACGTGCGTCCACTTGGACGCACAAGTGCGCTCCAAGGCTTTGAATTTGCGCATCGTGCTTTCCGAGATCGATTTCGGGCCGATGCGGCGAACGAAGAGGACAGGACATGGATACGCGCGACGACATGCTGAAGCTCTTGAACAGCCGCAGGGACGGATTCTCGCTCGAGCAGCCGTTCTACACGGATCCCGATTTCTTCAAACTGGACATGGAGCTGATCTGGTATCGCGACTGGCTGTTCATCGGCCATGATTGCGAACTGCCCAAGCCCGGCAGCTTCATCACCGTACAGATCGGCGATTATCCGGTCGTGCTGGTGCGCGATCAGCAGGGCAAGATCAACGCCTTCCACAATTCCTGCCGCCATCGCGGCAGCCGCGTCTGCAACACCGACAAGGGCATGGCCGCCAAGCTGGTCTGTCCTTACCACCAGTGGACCTATGAGCTGGACGGACGCCTGCTGTTTGCCCGCCAGATGGCCGACGGTTTCGACAAGAGCCAGTTCGGCCTGAAGCCGGTCGCCTGCGAAAGCGTGGCCGGCTACATCTTCATATGCCTGGCCAAGGAGCCCGCCGACTTCGCACCGATGCGGGCGATGATCGAGCCCTACCTCAAGCCGCACCGGCTCAGCGAAGCAAAGATCGCCTTCGAGAGCACGATCGTCGAGAAAGGCAACTGGAAGCTCGTCTGGGAAAACAACCGCGAGTGCTACCATTGCGCCGGCAATCACCCGGAGTTGTGCAAGACCTTCCCGGAAGCCCCGACGGTGACCGGCGTGCAAGGCGCCGACAGCGATCCGGAGATGCTGGCGCACTGGGCGAAGTGCGAGGCGGCCGGCCTGCCGAGCAAGTTCCGCATCGACCCGGCCGGACAATACCGCGCCACCCGCGCGCCGCTGCTGCGCGAGGCGGTCAGCTACACAATGACCGGCAAGCGGGCGGTGAAGAAGAACCTGTCCGACACAGTCTCGGCCGACCGCATCGGCACCTTGATGCACTATCACTACCCGACGACTTGGAACCATATCCTGATCGACCATGCCGTCACCTTCCGCGTGCTGCCGATCAGTGCGACCGAAACCGCGGTGACGACCAAATGGCTGGTCCACAAGGATGCGGTCGATGGCGTCGATTACGATCTTGCCGAACTCACCCATGTCTGGACCGAGACCAACGACCAGGATCGCCGCATCGTCGAGGAAAACGCCTTCGGCATCCTGTCGCCGGCCTATGAACCAGGCCCCTATTCGGAGCTGCATGAGGGTGGCGTGATCCAGTTCGTCGACTGGTACGCCCGCTTCATCGGTCCGCGCCTCGCCGACGATGGCAAGCCGGCGCTGCGCAGTGTCGCCTGAGAGGTTGAGGGATGAACGCGATGACTGATCTTGGCCTCTATCGCCATCTCGACCAGATGGCGCCCTGGAACGACAGGCTGCAGGTACTGGAAGTGATCGGCGTCAGCGACGAGGCGCCTTACGTCAAGACCTTCACCTTCCGCTCCGACAACCAGACCTGGTTCCGCTACAAGCCGGGCCAGTTCGTGACGCTGGAACTGCCGACACCGGACGGGCCGCTGATGCGCACCTACACGCTGTCGTCCTCGCCGTCGCGGCCGTTCTCGATCGCGGTGACGGTGAAGGCGCAGGCCGGCAGCATCGGCACGCGCTGGATGTTCGATCACCTGAAGCCCGGCTCGCACGTCAAGGCCTATGGGCCGAATGGCGATTTTTCGCTGCACAGCCATCCGGCGGCCAAATATCTGTTCATCTCGGCCGGCTCCGGCGTGACGCCGATGATGTCGATGCTGCGCTGGCTGAATGACTGCGCGCCATGGACCGATGTCGGCTTCGTCAACTGCGCGCGGCGGGCCGAAGAGATCATCTTCCGCAAGGAGCTCGAACTGCTCGGCGGCCATATGCCGGGCCTGTCGCTCGGCTTCATGATCGAGGAGCGGTCAAGCCGCGAGGGCTGGTACGGCCATATGGGCCGCATCGACGCCATCCGGCTGCCGCTGCTGGCGCCCGATTTCCGTGAACGCGAGATCTTCTGCTGCGGTCCGGACCCCTTCATGCGCGCCGTGCGCGGCATGCTGGACGCCGCCGGCTTCGACATGACGAAATACCACCAGGAAAGCTTTGCCGCGCCCGCGGTGGAGGAAATCCCGGCGCCGTTCGCATTGCCGGCTGACGACGGTGCTGCCGTTCCGATCGAAGCCAAAACACCGATCCGCTTCGCGCTTTCGGACGTCGACGCCGAGTGCGTCGCCGGCCAGACCGTGCTGCAGACCGCGCGCTCTTCGGGCGTGCGGATCCCGGCGGCCTGCGAGTTCGGCCTGTGCGGGACCTGCAAAGTGAAGAAAGTCTCCGGCGCCGTCGAGATGAGCCACAATGGCGGCATCCTCGATCACGAGATCGACGACGGGTTCATCCTCGCCTGTTGCTCGAAGCCGTTGTCGGCACTCGAAATCGAAGCCTGAACGGTTCGCACTCCAGCTGATTCCCCAAAAATGGCCGGCGATTTGCCGGCAACGCTTGCCTTGCCAACGAAGAACCGAGCGTTTACAGGCGTTGTCGGTGGAAGCGATCCTGCTGGGGGGGCGGGATTTGCAAAGCGGGGCAACAACGATGCGTGATGGCAACGCCTATGCGGTTGCGAGCAGGGACATCGTCTTCGAATCCTTCGATGGCGAGGCCGTGGTGCTCAACCTTGCGAACGGCAAGTATTTCGGCTTCTCCGATTCCGGCAGCAGGGTCTGGCAGGCGCTCTCTTCCGGGGTCGATGCCCTGGCCCTGGCCGGGCTCCCCGCCGGCGGTTCGACACTCGGCGCGGCTGAACTCGAACATTTCATCTCGCAATTGCTTGAACTAGGGTTGCTGGTGCGCTCGGAAGCGGCGGCGCAACCGCTGCCAGGCGATTCGGCTGCCGAGCTTGCCGCCACGATCGAACCGCTCAAGGTGAGCATTCACGACGACCTCGCCGACCTGATCATCGTGGATCCCATCCACGAGGTCGAGGAACCCCTCGGCTGGCCAGCGGTCAGGCAGGCATCCTGACGAGCCGCTTGTGTAGGGGATAGAAGGGCGCAGGATGCCGCGCGTCACGCTCGAAACCTTGCCGGATTACGCCCGGTATCTCATCACCGCCGCTGAAGCCACACTTTATCCGGCCACGCGGACGGTCCGCCTGCCCCGCCTGGAGCTGACCGCGCATGTCGGTCCCGGAGTGCTTGCCGATGCGCTTGGCCACGCCTTCGTGGAGGCCGCGCATGATGATGCGGAACCGTCGGCGTGCCGCATCTTCATCACTCACCCTGGAATCGAGGGCATCCCTGAGCCGGCGCGTTGGAGCGACGCGCATTTCACCGAATACGGCTTTGCCGAACGGCTCGCCGAAGCCGGGCTGCGTGGCCACTATTTTCACGATCTGGATTTCTGGCAGGTCTATGATCCGCATCGCCGCGTTGGTGTGCAGTTGATGGCCTCGGCCGATGCCTTTCCGCCCTGGGAGCCGGCAGCTCCGCTGCGGGCCTTCCTGCACTGGGACTATGCAGCGCGCGGCATGCGGCTGACCCATGCCGGCACGCTGGGTTCCAATGGCAAGGGCGTGCTGTTGGCCGGTGCGGGCGGCGCCGGCAAATCCGGCACCGTCGCCGCCGGTCTGCTCAACGGGCTGGACAGCGTCGGCGATGACTATGTACTGATCGATCTCGGCGGCGGCGTGACCGCGCGGCCGCTGTTTTCCACGCTGAAGCAGGACCCGCAAGGTTTCGCGCGGCTGGGCCTGAAGCAGCGGCTGAGGATCGAGAGCCCCTTGAACTGGCAGGGCAAGCACATTTTTCACATTGCCGACATCGCGCCACGGCCGGTGCCGGCAGCACTGGACATCATTGCGCTGGTGGTGCCACATATCGGCGGTGGCGAGACGAGTTCGATCGTGCCGGTGTCGCGTCGAGACGCCATGATAGCACTGGCACCGTCGGGCATCATGCAGATGCCGGGGGAACGTGAAAGCGGCTTCCGCTTCTTCGGCGATCTCACCCGCCTGCTGCCAAGCTACCGTCTGTCCCTGGGAACGCATCCCGAGGAGATTGCCGGCACTGTTGCGGATTTTCTAACACGGGTTGCTTCGTGAAGTTGAGCGTCATCATGCCCGTCTACAACCGCGAACGCTATGTCGTTCCGGCCTTGCGCTCCCTGCTGCGGCAGCGCGATGCCGCCGATCTCGACATCATCGTCGTCGACGACGGCTCGACCGACGGTTCGGCGGAGGCGGTGCGTTCGATGATGGTCGAGAGCCCCTGCATCCGCCTGTTCCGGCAAGAGAATATGGGCGTCGCCAGGACACGTAATGCCGGGTTGAGACAGCTGCCCGCCGACGCCGAATTCGTTTCGTTCCTGGATTCGGACGACATCTCACTGGCGGGGCGCTTCAAAACCGATCTTGCGCGTTTCGGCGCGAGTCCCGGCTTGGAGTTAACCTATTCGCTGATGACATTGGCTGACCGGATTGACGATGAGAGACTGGAGCCCGCGGTCGACAGCCGCACCGTGACCCTTCGGGGAATTTCGCTGAGCACCGCCCTGTTCCGCAGGAGTCTTGTCGAGCGCACGGGCCAATTCGACGAGGAGTTCGAGCAGTCCGAGGACACCGACTATCTGCTGCGGGTTTTCGAAACGGGTCCGAACTACGAATTGCTGGACACCGTCGCGATCTATTATCGGCGCCACGCCGGGAATGTCACCCGGGAGCACAGCGGCAGGGTCCGCAACCATCTGCGCGCAATCCACAAGTCGATGCGACGGCGCAAGGCCGACCCTTCGCTGCGTGAGGTTCCCGGTATCTTCGAGCTGAAGAGCCCACTCAACGATTGGCAGATGTGATGCCGCAGATTTGAAACGGTCGTGGAGCAACCGATGAGGCTGAGCGTGATCATGCCCGTCCACAATCGTGAGGCCCTTGTCGGCCCGGCCCTGCGTTCGCTGCTCAGGCAGCGCGACGCCGCCGACCTCGACATCATCGTCATCGATGATGGCTCGACCGATGGATCGGCGGAAGCGGTGCGCTCGATGATGGTGCAGAGCCCCTGCATCCGCCTGGTGCAACAACCCAATATGGGCGTAACCCGGACGCGCAACACCGGGCTCGGACTGCTCGAGCCGGAGACCGACCTTGTCTCCTTTCTCGATTCGGACGACATTTCGCCGGTCGGGCGCTTTGCGACCGATATCGAGCTCTTCCGCAACGACCCAGATCTGGATCTCACCTATTCAAGGATGATGCTGGTCGACAAGATCGATGACGAGCGCCTGGAGCCCGCCGCTGACAGCCGCAGCATCACGGTTCGCGGCATCCATTTGTCGGCAGCGATCTTCACGCGCCGGCTTGTCGAGCGTGTCGGTGTATTCGATGAAGCCTTCCATCAGGCGGAGGACACCGACTACCTGTTGCGCACCTTCGAAAGCGGACCAAGATATGTCACGCCGGAGACCGTGGCCCTCTACTACAGACGCCATCCCGGCAACATGACCCGACAAACCGACGTCCAGTCCCGTGAATTCATGCGCGCCATTTACAAGTCGATGATCCGCCGCAAGGCAGACCCGACCCTGCGGCGGATCGAAGGCATCTTCGAACTCAAGGATCTCGAAGACTGGCAGTTCATGTGATGAGCGGATACGGCGTCGTCATCCCGGCCTTCAACGCCAGCGGCACCATCGCCGAGACGCTGCTATCGGTCGCGGCGCAGACGGTGCGGCCTGAACTGGTGGTGATCGTCGACGATGGTTCAACCGACGATCTGTCTTCAGCGATCGGCGGAACGGACCTGCCGGTGCAGCTGCTGCGCCAGGCAAATGCCGGGCCTGGCAGCGCCACGACCAGGGGCATCGCCGCGCTGTCGACGCCGCTCATCGCGACGCTCGATGCGGACGACCTTTGGCTGCCGGACAAGATCGAGAAACAGCTCGCGCATCTCGACAGATGTCCCGCGACAGCTGGGGTTTTCTGTCGCTGGCGGAATTTCCGCAACGACCGGCCCGACGCGCCCGAGGCGAAGGCCGTGCCCGGCTGGTCGCGGACCACCATGATGATCCGCCGCGAGGTCGCTGGGACGGTTGGACCCATCGTCGATCCGCCGGGCGGCCGGGGCGAAATGATCGACTGGATCGCCCGGGCGCGCGAGGCGGGCCTTGCCCTCGACATGCTGGACGAGGTGCTGGCGCTGCGCCGCATCCGGCCAGGCAGCCTGTCCTACGGCCGTGATGCGGCCCGCGACCGCGGCTATCTCGAAGTGGCGCGGCTGGCCATGCTGCGGCGGGCGCGCAACAAGGCCGGCCCGGGCTGATGGCTGATATTCGCCGCGTCACCCGCCGCTTCCCGGACTATGGCTGGTCATGGCCGACGGGTGGGCTCGACCGGTTGCTTAAGGCCGCGCTTCTTCCCGACGAGGACGCCGCCGCCGCTTGCGCAGGCCGCTGGCTGGACGAGAATGATATCGACCACGTCTCGTTCCGCGAGCACCGGCTGCTGGCCGCGATCTCCGACAGGTTCGGCAGGAAGCTCGCCGGCCATTCGGCTTATCCGCGCCTCGTCGGCCTGCAGAAGATGTTGTGGACCAAATCGCGCATGGCGATGCGCGAAGCCGAACCGGCGCTGAAGACGATGACCGATGCCGGATGCCAGGTGATGCTGATCAAGGGCGCCAGCCGCATCGCCTTGAACGCCTCGGCACAGCGTGGCCGGGTGGCGCACGACATCGACATATTGGTGCGGCCGCAGGACATGCAAACGGCCTTCGACGTGCTGCGCGACGGCGACTGGCAGATCGCCTCCGGCGTCAGCCCGCAATATCTGCGGACGAGACTGGCGTCGCTGCGCTCGATGAATTTCTTCAAGGGCAATCTTGGCGACATCGACCTGCACCAGCTCGGCTATGACGGTTCGCAGCGCAGCGAGGAAGACGACCTGGCCATCTGGCAACGAGCTGATCCCGCCGAATTCAGCGGCGTCGGCGTGCTGGTGCCGTCGCCCGCCGACCGCATCGCGCTTGCCATCGCTCATGGCGGGCTCGACGCCCACACGCACAGCGACTGGCTGGTCGATTGCGCGGTGGCTATGCGCGGCGGCGATGTCGACTGGGATGTTTTCCTCAATGTTGTCGCCAGGCGCGGCCTTGCCGTCGCCGTGGCGGTGGCGCTCTCCTACCTGGCGCTTGAAATAGGCGTGGCGGTGCCGAGCGGAGTGCTGTCGCGTGTGCTTGACATGGCCGACCGTACCGGCTTGTCACGCTGGTCGGCGGTGCTGCAGGCCAAGCCGCGGACCGATTTCGGCAGGCTGGTCTGGCTGTCACGCGGCCTCGCCAAGCAGTTGCGGCTGAGGCGCAAGAGCGGCCGAATGCGGCAGGAACCCGCAGCCAAGGCCTGGCGTGGCAGAAGAGCCCGCAGCGCGCCGTCGGA
Source organism: Mesorhizobium sp. NZP2077 (assembly GCF_013170805.1). Taxonomy (NCBI): domain Bacteria; kingdom Pseudomonadati; phylum Pseudomonadota; class Alphaproteobacteria; order Hyphomicrobiales; family Phyllobacteriaceae; genus Mesorhizobium; species Mesorhizobium sp. NZP2077. The sequence goes on from NZ_CP051293.1 coordinate 422,717, forward strand.
AACGGCGCAGCCACCCGTGTTCTCGCAGGCCATACCTTGTCCGCGGACGGCGGGGGAGATGATGCTGGACATCATGGTCAGGATCAGTGTTCCACCGGTCCGCCGCCGCATCGAAATGGAGATCAATGCCGACGACGACCATATTGCGCGCCTGCGCGCCATGGCCATCAGCCGGTCCGGCGGCGAACGGGTGCTGCATTTTCGCGGCAAGGTGACGCTTGACGGGCAAAGGTATTCCGTCACGCTGGAGGCGCGACCCTCCCGGCAATTTCGCCAATGGGACGATGATGCGACGGTGGCCGCCTATGGCGCACTGCCGTTCCATCTGATCTCGGCGACATTCTCGCCAATTAGGGTCAGGACCTATTAATTTGTTGAATTGATTTCTGTTGGGTGATTCAAGGTGGCAGGAGGTGCCGCCTTGAGTGATTTGCTGATGTTGACCCCGGAGCAGATGCGCCGGATCGAGCCCTATTTTCCTTTGTCGCATGGTGTGCCGCGTGTAGATGACCGCCGGGTGCTGAGCGGCATCCTGTTCGTGATCCGCAATGGCCTTCGCTGGCGAGATGTCCCTTCTGACTACGGTCCGCACAAGACCATCTACAACCGCTTCATCCGCTGGAGTCGGCTGGGTGTGTTCAATCGCATCCTGGCGGAACTGGCCGCGCAGGGCGGCGAAACGGACAATCTGATGATCGATGCCACCCATCTCAAAGCGCATCGCACTGCCGCCAGCCTCCTTAAAAAGGGGCTCTATCCCGATGTATCGGACGCAGCCGAGGTGGACTGACCACCAAGCTGCAAGTGGTCTGTGACGGCAAGGGACGCCCGCGGCTGCTGCATCTGAGCGAAGGGCAGGCCAATGATCACAAGACTGCTGCGGCAGTGATCGAGGATTTGCCCGCCGCCAACGCCCTGCTGGCCGATCGGGCCTACAGTTCAGCGGCCTTCCGTCAGGCGCTCGTCGAGCGCGGTATCACGCCATGCATCCCGCCCCATGCCAAGCATCGTATTCAGCACAGCTACGATCCTGTCCTATACCGACAACGCCACAGGATCGAGAACATGTTCGCACGCCTCAAAGACTGGCGACGCATCCACACCAGGTACGACCGATGTGCTCACACTTTCCTGTCGGCGATCGCCTTCGCTGCAGCCTTCATCTTCTGGATCAATGAGTCCTGACCCTAGCTGAAGCCGAAGCCCAAAGCAGGGCCGATCCATCATGTGGCTGTCCGGAGAAATCCCGGTTTGGGAAAATGGCCGGCGGGATGCGCATCGCCATCACCCCGGTGGACGCCGCTTGCAAAGAAACGGAGCCTTCGCGGTGCTGCCCTGCTTCGAGTATCGCCCAGCCCGTCGCAATCTTTTCGAAGACGGACTGAGATCTTGACGCAGTGCCGACGAGCATCCGCTGAACCACGCAGACAGGAATGGCGTGATTAACTGCACTTTAGGCAATCCCGGCTAGTTTTCGACATCAGTAGAAGTGGCTTTCGGGGAGCAGCCGGTGATCGATGTCAGCACTGCCGCAGAGGCAGGCGCAGCCGTGCTCCCGCCCATGACTTCGTCGTTCTGCGTAAAAGTGATCTTTGTTGGAGCGGTCCGATGAGCATGGGAAATGTACGAAACGTCGGTACCGCGACCGGCTTTGCGTCTTCTATTGGAAGCGTGTCGCCGGTCTGGCTTGTTGCGGCCGTGGTGGTGCTCTCCTTTTTCATGCCGTGGACGGCCGGCGACAATACCGACGTCAGCTGGCTCATCGTTATCTGCGAAAAAGTCCTTGATGGTCAGAAGCTCTATGTCGACATCCTGGAAACCAATCCGCCTTTCTCCGTTGCCCTCTATATTGGGCCGGTATGGCTGTCCCACAGGCTCGGCATCTCGCCGGAATCGGCAATCGAGTGCTTCATCTATCTGGTCTTCTTCGTTTCGATCGCGCTGTCGGCCGTGGTCATCGAGCGAGGCGGAATCTTTGCCGATCTGAAGACGCAATGGATCTATCCGGCGCTGGCGGTTTTGCTTCTGATCATGCCTGGGAATGTTTTCGGCCAGCGCGAACATATCGGTACGATGTTGTTCATGCCGATGCTGTTCCTGATGATGTGGCGGATTGACAACCGCGCCGGCACGCCGGTTCCGCTTGGCCTTGCCGTGGCGGTTGGCCTGGCTGGGAGCGTGCTGCTCCTGGTCAAGCCACATTGGGCAACCGGTATCGTACTGCCGTACCTCTTTATCGCTTGGCGCAAACGCTCGCTGATGGCGTGCCTGACGGCTGAAAACGTCGTCATCTTCACGGTTTGCACTGCCTACCTCGTCAGCGTGTATATTTGGTTTCCCGCGTTTCTCGGCACCTTCCTGCAAGTGTTGATGCGCTACTATGTCAGCCTGCGAGCCAACGTAAACATTTTCGTCGCATTGCCGACTTTTGCGATCTTTGTCGTTTTCGCGGTTTTCCAGATGCGCAAATCTGTCTGGCGAGACGACATCGCGCTGGCGATGGTGAGCGCCGGCGGCCTGTTTGTCTCCATGGTGTACCTTGGAAAATACTGGCCCAATCACCAGTATCCCTTCCAGACCACGCTGGTGTTCGCGATGCTGCTGGCGGTGGCATCACGATGGCGAGTGGCGCTTGGCCTCGCAAACGCGGAGGCCGCCTCCGAACTCGCCAGCGTCAAGCTCCATGCAGCAGCCGCGCTGGCTGTGGTCGTCGCCCTTTCGGTGACGCACCACCAGTTCTATCAACTGCCCGAGAAAAGCCTGGTCGACGCCATCAAGAGCCGTTACGCCTCGCCGTCGATCGTTCAGGTCAGCTCCGACCTTTCCGTCGGCAATCCGCTGACAAGGATGACCAATGGTCGCTGGCTGTCGGCCTATGCCCATGATTGGATTGGCACCTACGCGCTTTGGGGTCTTATGCGGGGTACCTATCAAGGCGAAGATGAGCGCATCGCGCGGCAGGACCTCGATAATTATACGCGCTACGTCAATTCCCTGATCCGCGACAACAGGCCCGATATCATCCTGATGGACCGGATGGACAAGAAAAAGTCAGCGTGGTCGCTCACGGCGGACTTTCAGCCAATCTGGATTGTGTGGATGCGTCGGAATGCGGATTTCCAAACCCTGATGGAAGACTATGAGGAAATCGCCAGCGGGGACTACATTGAAGTCTATGCACGGCGCTCTAGCTCGCTCACTCAGCTTTCGTCACCCGCCGCAGCGTCAGATTGATCCTGCCGCCGCTCTTCAGCAGCGCCGAGGTCGACGGGTAAATACGGTCGACGCCGTGGAAGGCGAGGCGGCCCTCGCCGCCGAGCACGACGACGTCGCCGCTTTTCAGCCTGAACGACCTGGTGGCGCCCTCGCGCGTCGTCTGGCCGACCCTGAACAGGCAATCGTCGCCCAGTGAGACGGAGACGACAGGTGCCGAGAAGTCGCCCTCGTCGCGGTCCTGGTGCAGGCCCATCTTCGCGTCGGCCGTGTAGAAGTTGATCAGGCAGGCCTGCGGCGGATTCGGATAGCCCGACACCTGCCGCCACAAATCGAGCAGACCCTCCGGGATCGGCGGCCATGGTTCTCCCGTCAGCGGATGCGTTGGCTGGTAGCGATAGCCTCGTTCCTTGTCGGTGACCCAGCCGAGCGGGCCGCAATTGGTCATGCGCACACTCATCTCCTTGCCGGTCCGCGGCATGGCCGGCACGAACAGCGGCGCCTGCTGGACAATGCCCCTTACCGCCTCGACCAGCGCCTCCTGGACAGAGCGGGAGAGGTAGGCCGGCATGTGGCGGACGCCGTTGGACAGGACGAGCATGGAATGGCGCACCTCAAGATGGTTCGAGCCCGCAACATGCCACCATCAAAGGAAAACGGCGACCCGAAAGCTGTCGCCGATCTCAGTGCGGTTTGCCGATCTGGAGATGGGTGGTGAATTCACGCCCCGGCACCGCGAACGGTAGTTGACGGACAAACATGAATTTCATGGTCAAGTTTTTAACTTGAGCGTTTGACGCAACAATTTGGATGCCGGCGCGAGAGAGAGGTCGCCGGCGGCGAATGGCAAAGAGCGAGGCATAGCGACGTGACGTTTCATGAGGGGTCCAACATGGTCAGCGGTGGTCGGGTTTGGTGCCGGGGATTGCTCGCCACGACATGCCTTGTGACGCTGCTCGGTACTCATCCAGCACTTGCGCAGCAAGCCGCCACCCAGCCACAAGATGGCACGCTCGAGCCGATCACCGTCAGCGGCAAGGGCGGCCGGGTCAATTCCAGGGATGACGACAAGACAGTGGCCGCCAAGCGCAGCTCCGGCGCGACCAAGACGGATACGCCGCTCATCGAAACGCCGCGCTCCGTCTCGGTGGTGACGCGCAAGGAACTCGAAGAGCGCGGCGCGCAGGACATTATCGAGGCGGTGCGCCATTCGGCGGGCGTCAGCACCGGCGCGTACGGCTTCGATCCGCGCTTCGACCAGATCTACATCAGGGGCTATGATGCCACCACGCTCGGCGACTACAAGGACGGCCTGCGCCAGCCCTACATCAACTACGGCACGTTCCGCACCGACCCCTATTCGCTCGAACGGGTCGAGGTGATCAAGGGACCGGTGTCGGTGCTTTACGGTGCGGGAACGCCGGCCGGCATCGTCAACAAGGTGCCCAAGCTGCCTACCGAGGACAGGATCCGCGAAGTCCAATTGCTCTACGGCACGAAGGACAGGGCGCAGGCGGCCTTCGATTTCGGTGGCCCCGTCACCAAAGGCAGCGACGAGTTCCTCTACCGGATCGGCGGCCTGGCGCGGAACGGCGACACCAATTTCGACATCGCCGACGACCGCTATTTCCTGCAGCCGTCGCTGACCTGGAATCCGGATGCCGCGACCTCCTTCACCATCTACGGGCTGGCGCAGGCCGACGAGACGGATACCAGTGTCGCCGCGATCACCAATCCGTCGGGAAAAGTCCACGCTTTGCGCTCAAGCGATCCGGACTACGACGACCAGAAGATCCGGCAGCAGCAGATCGGCTATAAATTCGAGCACGATTTCGGCGACGGCATCACGGTGCGCCAGAACGTTCGATATTCCCACCTCGATCTGCGGTCGCGTTATCTCGCGGTCGCCAGTTGGACGGGCACGGTCGCACATCGCTATGCGAATTCGATCCGGGACGAAATAAACGTATTCCAGGTCGACAACCAGATCGAAGCCAAGTTCGACACCGGTGCGCTCGCCCACACTTTGCTTCTCGGCCTCGACTATACGAACCTGACCTCGTCCTTCGGCTATGGGGCGGGTCCCGTCAATCCTGCCTATGATTTCGACATCGCCAATCCGACCTACGCTGTTTCTGGCCCGACGCCGGACTACAATGTCACGACTTCCGATGCGGATCTGCGCCAGACAGAGTCTACGCGCTGGATCAGGCTGAACTGGACAAATGGCGTTTCACGCTCGGCGGCCGCCAGACATGGGTCGAGCAGACGCGCGACTACGGTGGCGGCGTTTCCGACGGCTTGAACAAGAACGCCTTCAGCGTGCAGGCCGGCGCACTCTATCTGTTCGACAATGGCGTAGCGCCCTTCGCCAGCTATGCGACCTCGTTCGAGCCGGTCACGAACCGATCCGTGTCAGGCGACATCCTTCAGCCGACAAAGGGCGAGCAGTTCGAGCTGGGGGTCAAATATCAGCCGCCGGGAAGCGACATCTTGCTGTCGGCGGTCGGCTATCATCTCGTCGAGAAGAACAAGCCTGTCGTCGTCAATGCCAACGAGGGCACCTACCGTGCACTGGGCGAGGTCACCAGCAATGGCATTGAACTCGAGGCGCGCGCGGCCATCACGGACGGGCTGGATGTGATCGCGGCCTACAATTATAACCATGCCGAGATCACTGACGGCGCGGCCGCGGAGGTCGGCAAGATTGCTGCCGTCACGCCCGCGCATGTCGCGAGCCTCTGGGTCAACTACAAGTTCGACGAGGGCGGTGCCGTTCCGGGCCTATCGGTCGGCGCGGGTGTAAGGGTGCAGAGCGCCACCTACACCGACACCACCAACACCGCTGAGAATGATGCTGCCGTCTATCTCGACGCCTCGGCCTCCTATGATTTCGGCGCCATCGACAAGAATTATGAAGGTGTTTCCGCCGCTTCGCCGTCCGCAACATCGCCGATGAACGCCCTGTCGTGTGCAACAGCGGCTATTGCTATTTGGGCCAGGGCCGCAACATCACGGCTTCGCTGAAGCGCAGTTGGTAGGCTTGCTGTGTTTGCGCGTCTCCTGGACGCGCAAACGTTCTTTTCAGACACGGTCGGTCGAGCACGCGCCTGATGTGACGCTTAATCGTTATCCACCCGGCCGCGCAGCTTCTTGATGGTCCCGCGGCCCGCCTTGCTCTTCAGCCGCCGCTCCACCGCGCCTTTCGTCGGCCGCGTCTTCTTGCGCGGCGGCGGTGGCGGCTCGGCGGCCTTGGCGACCAGCGCCGTGAGCCTCGCCCGGGCATCCGCCCGGTTCTGCTCCTGGGTGCGGAAGCGCCCGGCCTCGATGACGATGACGCCGTCCTTGGTGGCTCGCTGGCCGGCAAGCTTGATCGTGCGCGCACGCACGCGTTCCGACAGGCCGGCCGCGTTGGCCGCGTCGAAACGCAACTGCACGGCGGTCGCCACCTTGTTGACGTTCTGGCCGCCGGGACCCGACGAGCGGATGAAATCCTCGTGGAGGTCGCCCGGGTGGATCACGGCTTCGTCCGCGATGATGATGTTGTCGTCGATCGGCATGCCGCAGTCATGGCGCGGCAGCGTGAAAAAGAAAAGGCCCGATCGAAACCGGGCCTTCAATGGTGCTGAGCAGCGTGGTGGTTACTCCGCCGCTTCCTGCATACGGGGCGCCGCACCCATGACGGTTGCATCGACATGCGGCTCGAATTTCTCGAAGTTGACGGCGAACATGCCGACCAGTCTTGCAGCTTGCCGGTCATAGGCAGGCTTGTCGGCCCAGGTCGAGCGCGGATCGAGAATGGCGCTGTCGACGCCAGGCACGGCCACCGGCACCTTGAAGCCGAAATTGGGATCGGTGCGGAATTCGCCTGTCTTCAGCGAGCCGTCGAGTGCGGCGGCTAGCAAAGCGCGCGTCGCCTTGATCGGCATGCGCTTGCCGGTGCCGTAGGCGCCGCCGGTCCAGCCGGTGTTGACCAGCCAGCAATCGGCGCCATGGCTGGCGATGAGTTCGCGCAGCAGATTGCCGTATTCCGACGGATGGCGCGGCATGAACGGGGCGCCGAAACAGGTCGAGAACGTCGCCTCGGGCTCGGTGACGCCCTTCTCTGTTCCGGCCACCTTGGCGGTATAGCCGGAAAGGAAATGGTACATCGCCTGCGCCGCGGTCAGCCGCGCGATCGGCGGCATCACGCCGAAGGCATCGGCGGTCAGCATGATGATGTTCTTCGGGTGATTGGCGCGCCCGGTCTTCGAGGCATTGGGGATGAAGTCGAGCGGGTAGGCGCAGCGGGTGTTTTCGGTGAGGCGGCCGTCATTGAAGTCCGGCACGCCGCCCGCGTCGAGCACGACATTTTCCAGCACCGTGCCGAAACGCTGCGTGGTGGCGAAGATCTCCGGTTCGGCTTCGGCCGACAGCTTGATCGTCTTGGCGTAGCAGCCGCCTTCGAAATTGAAGATGCCGTGTGGACCCCAGCCATGCTCGTCGTCGCCGATCAGCGTTCGCGACGGATCGGCCGACAGCGTCGTCTTGCCAGTGCCCGACAGGCCGAAGAAGACGGCGGCGTCACCGGCCGGCCCCTCATTGGCCGAGCAATGCATCGGCATCACGCCCTTCTGCGGCAGCAGATAGTTGAGCATGGTAAACACCGACTTCTTCATCTCGCCGGCATAGGAGGTGCCACCGATCAGCACGATCTTGCGGGTGAGATCGACGGCGATCACCGTTTCGGTACGGCTGCCATGGCGGTCGGGATCGGCGCGGAAGGATGGCAGGTCGATGATCGTCATCTCAGGCACGAATTGCTCGAGCTCGGCTTTGTCCGGACGAATGAGCAGGTTGCGGATGAACAGGGAGTGCCAGGCAAATTCGGTGATGACGCGCGTCGGCAGCTTCAGCTCGGCATCGGCGCCGCCGACCAGATCCTGAACATAGAGATCCTTGTCCGCGGCGTGGGCGAGGAAATCGGCAAGCAGCGTTTCGAACTGGGCCGGCGAGATCGCCTTGTTGTTGTCCCACCAGACTTCAGCCTCGGTGCCTGCGTCGCGGACGACGAATTTGTCCTTGGGCGAGCGGCCGGTGTGCTGGCCAGTCTCGGCGACCAGCGCGCCATGTGCGGTCAGTCGGGCCTCGCCGCGCCGGATCGAGTCCTCGTAAAGGGCGGCCGCACCGAAATTGTAGCGCACCATACCGGTGGTTTTCAGGCCGATACGATCGATCGGGCAAGCAGGATTGCGTTTGCCGACTTCCGACATTGGTGTCCCTTCTTCGATTTTCCGCATCTTTGCCGGCGTCTTTCCGGCACGCCCGCTACGCGGGCTGAGATGGTCAAAACCAGAAAAGCCAAATGATATCAAATCATTAATCGATTTAAATATTTTGAAAGTTGTTTAAATCGTTTATATATGCGAAAAGTTTCACGGTTGCCCAAAGGATTGGCGATGTTCGTTCGTCCAATCCATGTCGAGGTTGAATTGTGGCCGGCGGCACCCCGCGCGTGACAGCGGACAAGGCCTATGCCACATTTTGTACCTAATTTGTCCTGCAAAAGCCCCTTCTCTACGAAAGAAGGGACAGCTCATGAGGGAGCCGCTTGAAATGGCAACAATCGCGCTTGTCGATGACGACCGCAACATTCTGACGTCGGTGTCGATCGCCCTCGAATCCGAGGGATATCGCGTCGAGACCTACACGGATGGTGCGTCCGCGCTGGAAGGCCTGGCGGCGCGTCCGCCGAATCTTGCCATCCTCGACATCAAGATGCCGCGCATGGACGGCATGGAACTCTTGCGCCGGATGCGCCAGAAGTCCGACCTGCCGGTGATCTTCCTGACTTCCAAGGACGACGAGATCGATGAATTGTTCGGCCTCAAGATGGGCGCCGACGATTTCATCCGCAAACCCTTCTCACAACGCCTGCTGGTCGAGCGGGTGCGCGCCGTGCTGCGCCGTGCCAGTGCCCGCGAGGCCGCGGCAAAGGCGCCCAGCCAGCAGGCCCGCTCGCTCGAGCGCGGCCAGTTGGTCATGGACCAGGAACGCCATACCTGCACCTGGAAAGGCGAACCGGTGACGCTCACCGTCACCGAATTCCTGATCCTGCATTCGCTGGCGCAGCGCCCCGGTGTCGTAAAAAGCCGTGATGCGCTGATGGATTCGGCTTATGATGAGCAGGTCTATGTCGATGACCGCACGATCGACAGCCACATCAAGCGACTGCGCAAGAAGTTCAAGGCTGTCGACGACGACTTCGAGATGATCGAAACCCTTTACGGAGTCGGATATCGGTTCCGCGAAGCGTAATTTGATGTATGTCGCCCATAAGCGGTCCCGAGTTTGGGGCCGCGACATGCGTCAAACCACGGACTAGGCGGGAGCTGCTATTCGATGGCAGTGGAAGCACAGCGAACAAGACCGACGGGCGCCGCCAGGCGGCCGTCGCGTATCATGCCGTCCTTCGTGTCGAAAATCACGGTGCCGATGCGCCGTTTCCTCGGCCACCACATCTTTTCCAGCCTCACGCGGCGCATCCTGTTCCTCAACCTTGCCGGCCTGGCTGTCCTGGTCACCGGTATCCTCTACCTCAACACCTTCCGCGACGGGCTGATCGATGCCCGCGTCGAAAGCCTGATGACGCAGGGCGAGATCATCGCCGGCGCGATCGCGGCATCGGCGACGGTCGAGACCGACTCGATCAGCATCGACCCGGAAAAGCTGCTCGAGCTGCAGGCCGGCGAAAGCCTTGGGCCTGGCTCGGACCAGCTCGACAATCTCGACTTTCCGATCAATCCCGAGCGTGTCGCGCCGGTGTTGCGGCGGCTGATCTCGCCGACCCGGACGCGGGCCCGCATCTATGATCGCGACGCCAATCTGCTGCTCGATTCGCGCCACCTCTATTCGCGCGGCCAGATCTTGCGCTACGACCTGCCGCCGGTCGAGGAGGAACAGCCCGACCTTGTCGAGCGCGTCCAGAAATTCATCTTCGATTTCTTCCGCAACACGGACCTGCCGGTCTATCACGAGCAGCCGGGCGGCAATGGTGCGGCCTTCCCGGAAGTGGTCAAGGCGCTGACCGGCAGCCCGTCGACCATCGTGCGCGTCTCGGAACAGGGCGAGCAGATCGTTTCAGTGGCGGTGCCGATCCAGCGCTTCCGTGCCGTCCTTGGCGTGTTGATGCTGTCGACCGAAGGCGGCGACATCGACAAGATCGTCGCCGCCGAGCGCAAGGCGATCCTGCGCGTGTTCGGCATTGCGGCACTTGTCACCGCCATCCTGTCGATGCTTTTGGCCTCGACCATCGCCAATCCGCTGCGCCGGCTGTCGGCGGCGGCGGTGCGGGTCAGGCGCGGTGTCAAGAGCCGCGAGGAAATCCCTGACTTTTCCGACCGCCAGGACGAGATCGGCAATCTGTCGGTCGCCGTGCGCGACATGACCAACGCGCTCTATGCGCGCATCGAGGCGATCGAAAGCTTCGCCGCCGATGTGTCGCATGAGTTGAAGAACCCGCTGACGTCCCTGCGCAGCGCCGTGGAAACCTTGCCGCTGGCCAAGAACGACAATTCGCGCAGCCGGCTGATGGACATCATCCAGCATGACGTCCGGCGGCTCGACCGGCTGATCACCGACATCTCCGACGCCTCCCGTCTCGACGCCGAACTCGCGCGTGAGGATGCTGGGACGGTGGACCTGAAGAAATTCATTACCGATCTGGTCGCGGTTTCGCGTGAAGCCACGCGGAACAAGAAAGCGGTCGAGATCGAACTCAAGGTCGCCAAGCTGCCGCAAGGCGTCAAAGGCTATTTCGTCGCCGGCCACGACCTACGCATCGGCCAGGTCGTCACCAATTTGATCGAGAATGCGCGCTCCTTCGTTCCCGAGGACCATGGCCATATCAGCCTGTCGCTCGCCCGCGCCGGCAAGTTCAACATCCTCACCGTCGACGACAATGGTCCCGGTATCCGCGCCGACAACATCGACCGCATCTTCGAACGCTTCTACACCGACCGGCCGGCCGGCGAGGCGTTCGGCCAGAATTCGGGCCTTGGCCTGTCGATCTCCAGGCAGATCGTCGAGGCCCATGGCGGCACGCTGACCGCCGAGAACATCCCCGGCACCAAACCGGGCGAGATCAAGGGCGCGCGCTTCGTCGTGACGCTGCCCGCCGAAGCATGATCTTGAATGTTAGGTGCGGCCGTGCGGCCTGAAAACATTCACGCAACAGCGGTCCTGATCGGTGAGCACGGCATTCTGGTCAGCGGGGCGTCCGGTTCGGGCAAGACGACGCTGGCGCTGGCGCTCATCGACCATTGCCGCCAGCGCGGATTGTTCGCGCGGCTGGTTGGCGACGATCAGCTTTTCGTCGAGGCGCATGCGGGGCGGCTGGTGTGTCGCGCACCGGCCACCATACAAGGTCTCGCCGAGGTGCCGGGGCTCGGGCCACGCAAGCTGCCATTCGAACCGGCCTGCGTCGTCGACCTGCATCTGCGCCTGCTGCCAGCCGGCGAAATCGCACGCTTCCAGGAGGACGCCAGCGACGAGATCCTCGGCTGCGCGGTGCCGCGGATCGATCTGGCCGAGCGCAATGTCCAGGCGGCCCTGCCCGCCATGATGGCGCGGCTGTCGATGATGCCTTTTCTATGATCCGCACGGGGTTTTTTGCTGCAATGCGTCAAAATGGCATGGGCCGGCGCAATTTTGGGCTTGTCAACGGGCCGTGCGTCGACAAGATAGCGCTCCCGCCGCCTGGAATGGCTGGCGAGCATAAAATGCGCCTGTGAAGCGGCGATGACGGGAGCCACCAAAGAATGATCGGACTCGTGCTTGTAACGCACGGTCAACTGGCCACCGAGTTCCGACATGCCGTCGAACATGTCGTCGGGCCACAAGACAATTTCGAAACCGTGGCGATCGGTGCCGACGACGATATGGAACAGCGTCGCCGCGACATCGTCGACGCCGTCGCCCGTGTTGATACCGGAACGGGCGTCATCGTGCTGACCGACATGTTCGGCGGCACGCCGTCGAACCTCGCCATTTCGGTCATGGAATCCGGCCGCACCGAGGTGATCGCCGGCATGAACCTGCCGATGCTGATCAAGCTGTCGTCGATCCGCAAGGGCGACAACATGGCGGCCGCGCTCGACGAGGCGCAGGCCGCCGGCCGCAAATACATCAATGTCGCCAGCCAGCTTCTGAGCAGCAAATGAACGCGCTATCCCCGGGAAAAGACCAGATCGCCAAAGATCAGATCACCCGGGAGTTTCCGATCGTCAACCAGCGCGGCCTGCATGCACGCGCCTCGGCCAAATTCGTCCAGCTCGCCAGCGGCTTCGACGCCGCGGTGCATGTCGAGAAGGACGGTGTCAAGGTCGGCGGCACATCGATCATGGGCCTGATGATGCTTGCCGCCAGCCCGGGTTACTCGATCCGCGTTACCGCCAGCGGGCCGGAGGCGCTCGAGGTCATGGACGCGCTGGAGCAACTTGTCGCCTCCCGCTTCGGCGAGGAATGCTGATCTCGCATACCGCCCAAGCATGCCCGAGAGACATGCAGGGATAAAGATTTCTTTATATCCCATTGTCGTCTCGATGCCGATCTGCTAGTCAGGCCGGCAATTCGCGCCCTTCGACGCGCCGACCGGCGCGGGCGCATCCGCAACCAATTCGCAAGCACATCAAAATCGCAGGGAGCACTGCCATGACGGGTAGCAAGGATTATGTGGTCGCCGACATCTCGCTTGCCGGCTGGGGCCGCAAGGAGCTGGATATCGCCGAAACCGAAATGCCGGGCCTGATGGCCTGCCGCGAGGAATTCGGCGCCAAGAAGCCGCTGAAGGGCGCGCGCATCACCGGCTCGCTGCACATGACCATCCAGACGGCGGTGCTGATCGAGACGCTGAAGGCGCTCGGCGCCGATATCCGCTGGGCCTCCTGCAACATCTTCTCGACGCAGGACCATGCGGCGGCGGCGATCGCCGAGGCCGGCATTCCGGTCTTCGCCGTCAAGGGCGAGAGCCTCGAACAGTACTGGGACTACACCGACCGGATCTTCCAGTGGACCGATGGCGGCCTCTCCAACATGATCCTCGACGATGGCGGCGACGCCACCATGTACATCCTGATCGGCGCCCGCGCCGAGGCCGGCGAGGACGTGCTGTCCAACCCGCAGAGCGAGGAAGAGGAATATTTCTATGCCCAGGTCAAGAAGCGCCTGAAGGCTTCGCCCGGCTTCTTTACCAAGCAGAAGGCTGCCATCCGCGGCGTCACCGAAGAGACGACGACCGGCGTCAACCGGCTCTACCAGCTGCAGAAGAAGGGCCTGCTGCCCTTCCCCGCCATCAACGTCAACGACTCGGTCACCAAGTCGAAATTCGACAACAAATATGGCTGCAAGGAATCGCTGGTCGACGGCATCCGTCGCGGCACCGACACGATGATGGCCGGCAAGGTCGCGGTCGTCTGCGGTTATGGCGACGTCGGCAAGGGCTCGTCGGCTTCGCTCAAGGGCGCCGGCGCCCGCGTCAAGGTCACCGAGGTCGACCCGATCTGCGCCCTGCAGGCGGCGATGGACGGCTTTGAAGTCGTCACGCTGGAAGATGCGGCTCCGACCGCCGACATCGTCATCACCACCACCGGCAACAAGGATGTCGTCACCCTCGACCATATGCGGTCGATGAAGGACATGGTGATCGTCGGCAACATCGGCCACTTCGACAACGAGATCCAGGTCGCGTCGCTGCGCAATCTGAAATGGACCAACGTCAAGCCGCAGGTCGACATGATCACCTTCCCGGACGGCAAGCGGATGATCCTGCTGTCGGAAGGCCGGCTGCTCAATCTCGGCAACGCCACCGGCCACCCGAGCTTCGTCATGTCGGCATCCTTCACCAACCAGGTGCTGGCCCAAATCGAGCTGTTCAGCAAGGGCGAGCAGTACCAGAACCAGGTCTATGTCCTGCCCAAGCATCTCGACGAGAAGGTCGCGCGCCTGCACCTCGACAAACTCGGCGCCCGCCTGACCGAATTGTCGGGTGAGCAGGCCGCCTATATTGGCGTCACGCCGCAGGGGCCGTTCAAGCCGGAACACTACCGCTATTAACCAAAGCTACATTTACTACTATATATTGACGCCGGGCGATTGACTTTTCGCCCGGCTTTATTTTTGCGCGCAATCGCCTTCACGGCGATTCGGCGAGGGTTTATTGTCAGGTGATTCGCGACGCTTCCGGCCCGAGAGGGGATCAGAGAGGCGCGTATCAGGGCGGTCTTGCATTCAGGCGGCGGAGAGGACCAAGACATGCCGGGGCAAAACCCGCACGGAGCGGGATCGGCCGTTTCCGGCGGCCATGACGATTCGGGGACCGTAAACCCGGCCACCCAGGGCGGGCGCCTTTCATGGCGTGCCCGAGCGGGCTTGTTCCTGGCCAGCTCCGCGCTGGCCGCTCCCTTGGCTGGCGCCGTGGCGCATGCCGAGAACGCCGCTGTGACCACCGCAGGGCTGTCGATCAACACGGTCGAAGTCATGCAGCTTGCCGTGTTCGTCGGCGTGACCGGCGCGGCATTGCTGTCGGCCATCGTTCTCATCCGCGAGCGAGCCCGCACCTCGGCTGAGAATGTCGAGCTGAGAAGCCGTGTCGCCGACGTCAACGCGGCGCTGCGCCGTTCGGAAGCACTGCTCAATCTGCGCGACCAGCGTGTGGTCGTCTGGGCCTCGGAAAACAAGAAGCCAGAACTCATCGGCACATTGCCGGTCGAAAGCGGCGCGCCGGAGGAGCGGGCGGCGTTCCTCGCCTTCGGCCGCTGGCTGATGCCGCGCTCGGCGGCAGCGCTCGAACATGCCATCGCGGGCTTGCGCGAAAAGGCGAGGCCTTTCGACCTGGTCATCGAATCGCAGGCCGGCGCTCCGCTCGAAGTGCATGGCCGCAAGAGCGCCGCGCATATACTGGTGCGGTTTGTCTCGCTTTCCGAAACGCAGCGCAGCCAGGCCCGGCTGAAGATCGACAACCAGAGGCTGGCCGCCGACCATGACACGATGATCGGCCTGCTCGAAGCGCTGAAGATGCCGGCATGGCTGCGCGACGAGCACGGACGCCTGAAATGGGTCAACCGCGCCTATGCCGACGCTGTCGAAGCCGAAAGCGCCGAAGCCGCCGTCCGCGACGCCAAGGAATTCCTCGGCGGCCAGGCACGCGAGGCGATCGGCGCTCAGCACAAACTGCATCCGGTTTTCGAACAGTCGCTCTCCACGGTGATCGAAGGCGACCGCCGGGTGTTCGCGGTGACCGACTTCGCCAGCGCCGACGGTTCGGCCGGCCTTGCCTGCGACACCAGCGCCATCGAGACCATTCGCGGCGAATATGAGCGGACGGTGCGCAGCCACGCCGACACGCTCGACCAGCTCAACACCGCCGTCGCTATTTTCGACACCGACGAGAAGCTGCGCTTCTTCAACCAGGCCTTCCAGAAACTGTGGGGCCTGGACATCGGCTTCCTGCACAGCGCGCCTGACAACGCGCTTTTGCTCGACCGGCTGCGCAGCGAAGGCAAGATCGCCGAGCAGCCCGAATGGCGCCGCTGGAAGGAAGGCCTGCTCGGCGCCTATCGCGCGGTCGAATCGCAGGAACATTGGTGGCATCTGCCTGACGGCAAGACCATCCGCGTCGTCGCCAACCCGCAGCCCAAGGGTGGCGTCACCTGGGTGTTCGAGAATCTAACCGAGAAGATGGACCTGGAAAGCCGCTATCGCACAGCGGTGAGGGTCCAGGGCGAGACGCTCGACAACCTCGCCGAAGGCGTGGCGGTGTTCGGGCCCGATGGCCGGCTCCGCCTGTCGAACCCGGCCTTTGCCACGCTGTGGGGATTGAGTGGCGACGCCGCCAAGCCCAATGTGCACGTCTCGACGATCCGTGATCTTAGCGACCGGCAGGCGGTCGACAGCCCCTGGCCTGGCTTCGTTGCCGCCATCACCGGGTTCGACGACGAGCGCCGCGAACGCCATGGCCAGACCGAGCTCAACAACGGCATCGTGCTGCGCTACGCCGTGATTCCGCTGCCCAACGGGCAAGTGATGATGACCTTCGTCGACGTCACCGACAGCGTGAATGTCGAACGCGCGCTGAAGGACAAGAACGAGGCGCTGGAAAAATCAGACCAGCTCAAGAACGACTTCGTCCAGCACGTGTCCTATGAGCTACGCTCGCCGCTGACCAACATCATCGGCTTCACCGAACTGCTTTCCGTGCCGACGACCGGACCGCTGAACCAAAAGCAGCGCGAGTATGTCGAGCATGTCAGCTCGTCGTCCTCGGTCCTGCTCACCATCGTCAACGACATACTCGACCTGGCGACCGTCGACGCCGGCATTATGCAGCTCGACATTTCCGAGGTGCATGTCGACCGTACCATCGCGGCGGCTGCGGAACTCGTTGCCGATCGGCTGCAGGAGCATTCGATCCGGCTTGAGGTCGATGCCGCTGCCGCGCCGAAGACGTTCCACGGCGACGAAATCCGCATCCGCCAGATCCTCTACAATCTGCTCAGCAACGCCGCCAACTACGCGCCGGAGGCCAGCACCATCCGTCTCGCCTGCCGCCATCTGGCGGACGGGGTGGAATTCTCGGTTCATGACGACGGTCCCGGCATGCCGCCGGATGTTCTGGATTCAGTGTTCCGTCGCTTCGAACCGCGTACCAATGGCGGCCGCCGGCGCGGCGCCGGCCTCGGCCTGTCGATCGTCAAGAGCTTTGTCGAACTGCATGGCGGCCACGTTCGCATCGAAACCGGCAAGGACAAGGGCACGACCGTCATCTGCACCTTCCCCGACATGCCGGGCATCCGCGCCGCGGCCGAGTAGCGCGCTCGATGACGGGCCTAGTGCTGGAGCGGTTGCTCACCGATGAGACACAGACAGCGCGATTGGGCGAAGATCTGGCGCTGGCATTGCGTGCCGGCGACGTGCTGGCGCTCAAGGGCGATCTCGGCGCAGGCAAGTCCACTCTCGCACGGGCGCTGATCAGGACGCTGGCGGACGACACCAGCCTCGACGTGCCGAGCCCGACCTTCACTTTGGTGCAGAGCTACGACACGCGCATCCCGGTCCATCATTTCGATCTCTACCGCTTGTCCTCGGCAAGCGAGTTCGACGAGCTCGGCTTCGACGAAGCGCTGACGCAAGGGGCTGCCCTGGTCGAATGGCCCGAGCGGGCCGAAGGCTATTTGCCGAAGACAACGCTATCGATCGAGCTTCTCCAGCATGGCGAAGGCCGGCTGGCGCGGCTGTCGGGGCAAGGGGCCGCCTTCGACCGCGCGGCGCGGTCGCTGGCCATGCGCGGCTTCCTGGAAGATGCCGGCTGGGACGAAGCGCGGCGGCGACATTTCATCGGCGACGCCTCGGCCCGCTCCTATGAGATCGTCACGCTCGCCGCCCAGGAGCCGCGTGTGCTGATGAACTCGCCGCGGCTGGTGCTCGGCCCGCCCGTGCGCGACGGCAAACCCTATGCGGTGATCGCCCACACCGCCCAGTCGGTCTCCGCCTTCGTCGCCATCGACCGGGCCTTGATGGCTGGTGGTGTCAGTGTCCCCGAAATCCACGCCGAGGACCAGGACCAGGGCTTCCTGCTGCTTGAACATCTCGGTTCCGAAGGGTTTCTCGGCAAGGACGGCGAACCGCTGGCCGAGCGCTACGCCGCGGCCGCCGAGCTGCTGGCCATGATGCACGGCCAGACCTGGCCGCAGCGCCTGCAAGCCGGACCCGGCAGCTTCCACGAGGTGCCGCCCTTCGACCGCGATGCGATGATGATCGAAGCCGACCTTTTGGTCGACTGGTATGTGCCGGCGATATCGGGCAGCCCGGCCAGCGACGATCTGCGCACTGGCTACGCCAGGGAATGGAACGTACTTTTCGACCGGCTGCAAGGCAGCGAATACACGCTGATGCTACGCGACTTCCATTCGCCCAACATCATCTGGCGCGAGGATCGCGCTGAGCATGACCGGCTGGGCATCGTCGACTTCCAGGATGCGCTGATCGGACCTTCAGCCTATGACGTGGCTTCGCTCGCCATGGATGCCCGCGTCACCCTACCGCCCGAAATCGAAAAGCGGACGCTCGACGCCTATGTCGCGGCGCGCCATGCAGCAGGAGCCTTTGACGAAGCGAGCTTCCTGGAATCCTATGCAATCATGGCCGCACAGCGCAATTCCAAGATCCTCGGCATTTTCGTGCGGCTCGAAAAACGCGACGGCAAACCTTATTATCTGAAGCACCTGCCGCGCATCCGCGACTATCTGCGCCGGGCGCTGTCCCACCCGGCGCTCGCCAGCCTGCGGGACTTCTATCATGCGCACGGGCTGCTTGAGGAACGAACGCTGTGATAGCAGGACCGGACACTGCCATCGTACTCGCCGCCGGGCTTGGCAAGCGCATGCGGCCGATCACCGACACTATTCCCAAGCCGCTGGTCAGGATCGCCGGCAAGACGTTGCTTGACTGGGGGCTCGACAGCCTCGCCGCCGCCGGCGTCGCCAAGGCCGTGGTGAACGTTCACTATCTGCCTGAACAGATAACAGCCCATGTCGCGGCGCGTCGGGCACCGAAGATCGTCATTTCCGATGAGAGCGACCGGCTGCTCGATTCCGCCGGCGGCATCGTCAAGGCGCTGCCGGAACTGGGCGAGCAGCCCTTCTATATCCTCAACGCCGACACCTTCTGGATCGACCACGGTCCGCTCAATCTCGGCCGCCTCGCCCTTGCATGGGACGCCGCGAAAATGGATATTCTGCTGATGCTGGCTGATCTCCATCAGGCGACCGGACACTGCGGCTCAACCGATTTCCTGGTGGCGCCGGACGGCGCCTTGCGGCGATCGAAAGGCGATCCGGCTGGGCTGATCTATGCCGGTGCGGCGATCATCCATCCGCGCCTGTTCAAGGACGCACCGGCCGAACCGCATTCGCTCAACGCCTATTTCGATAAAGCCATTGCCGCGGGCCGGCTGTTCGGCATGCCGATGCACGGCCACTGGATCACCGTCGGTACGCCCGATGCCATCCCGCTGGCGGAAGAAGCCGTCGCCGGCGCGCTAACCGAGTCGCAATGAGCGGCTCCAGCCGCGTTTTTTCCATTCCCCCCGGAGCGCCGTTTCTGCCGACGCTGGCCGAGGCGCTGCTTGCCGGCCGCCTGATTCCCGGATTTCATCTCGACGGCGACCCGCTCGCTCTGGCCGATGTCACCATCTATGTGCCGACGCGCCGCGCCGCGCGCGCCTTGCGCGGTGTCTTCGTCGACAGTCTGAGAGCACGCGGCGGCGGCGGTTCGGCGATCCTGCCGGTTATCCGTCCGCTCGGCGAGTTCGACGAGGACGAAGCCCTGTTCGACGCCGAACCGGCGGCAGCAATCGACCTTGCACCGCCGATCTCGGCGACCGAACGGCTGTTGCTGCTGACGCCGCTGGTGCGCGCCTGGAAACGCCGGCTGCCGGAACATGTGGTGAAGCTTTTCGCGGAAGAGATCGTCATCCCCGCCTCCACCGCCGACGCGATCTGGCTGGCGCGCGACCTCGCCGGTCTGATGGACGAGATCGAGACGGAAGGCACGGACTGGGCGAAGCTCAAGGACCTGGTGACCGGCAGCCTTGCCGGATGGTGGCAAGTGACGCTCGAATTCCTCGGTATCGTCACCGATGCCTGGCCGAAATTCCTTGTAGAGAGCGACCGCTCCAATCCGGCCGCGCATCGCAGCGCGCTGATCCGCGCCGAGGCGGCGCGACTACGCCGCAACCCGCCAGCCGGACCGGTCATCGCCGCGGGATCGACCGGTTCGATCCCCGCCACGGCTGAACTGCTTGCCGCGATCGCCTGCTTGCCTGCCGGCGCCATCGTGCTGCCCGGGCTCGACCGGACGCTGGACGAAGGGTCCTTCCAGGCGCTCGTCGCACCCGGCGCGCGGCCGGCGGTGCTTGGCCACCCGCAATATGGCCTGGCCAGGCTGATCGGCAAGATCGGCGTGCTGCGCTCGGATGTCGAGGAGATCGGCGTGGCAGAACCGCGGCTGGCGCTACGCGCCGCTCTTGTCGGCGAAGCGCTGCGGCCGGCCGAGACCACCGAATTGTGGGCCGAGACGCGCAACGGGTTTTCGCCGACCGATATTGCCGGCGCCTTCGCCGACGTCACGCTGCTCGAGGCGGCCAGCGAACGCGATGAGGCCGTCGCCATCGCCGTCGCGCTGAAGCAGGCCGTCGAACAGCCCGGACAAAGGGCGGCTCTCGTTACCGGCGACCGCGCGCTGGCGCGGCGCGTCTGCGTCGAACTCCAGCGCTTCGGCGTCGTTGCCGACGATTCCGGCGGCACGCCGCTCGCCAATAGCCCGGCAGCTAGCCTGCTCCGCTTGGCGCTCGAGGCAGTGTTCCGGCCGGGCGACCCGGTCGGCCTGTTGTCATTGCTCAAGCATCCGCTGCTCGGCCTCGGCCTCGAACGCGCCACTGTGCGCAACGCGGCCGGACTGGTCGAACTGGTGGCACTGCGCGGCGGCACCGGCCGCCCCGACATCGTTTCGCTTCCGGAACTGTTCGAAACTCGTCTGACCGGCCTGGGCGGCGACAGCCGGCCGCCCTTCTGGCTTTCCCGGCTGACCGTGCGTGCCATCGAAGATGCTCGGAACCTGCTCGAGCGTCTGACGCAGGCCCTGGCACCGCTGACGGCTTTCCGCAGCCAGGCAGAAGCTGACCTTGCCGCGCTGGTCAAAGCCAGCGTAGAGACTCTGGAAAATCTCGGCCGTTCCGCCGATGGCGGCCTGGGCGAGCTCTATGCCGGTGACCCCGGCGAAAAGCTTGCCGAACTGCTGCGCGGGCTGGTCGCGGCATCTGCTTCGCTGTCGTTTGCGGCCAGCGAATGGCCTGACGTGATGGACGCGCTGATCGCGCCCGAGTCGGTCAAGCCGGCGCAAGGCACCGACAGGAACATCGCCATCTGGGGTGCGCTGGAAGCGCGGCTGCAGGATGTCGACACGCTGGTCATCGGCGGCCTCAACGAAGGTGTCTGGCCGCGCAAGCCGGAGAGCGACCGCTTCATGTCGCGGCTGATGAAGACCGGCATCGACCTCGAACCGCCGGAGCGGCGCATCGGCCTTGCCGCGCATGATTTCCAGATGGCCATGGGCGCGAGACATGTGGTGCTGGCCCGCTCGGCGCGTTCCGGCGATGCACCCGCCGTGCCGTCACGCTGGCTGCAACGCCTGCTCACCTTCATCGGCAACGACCAGTCGGCAATCCTGCGCCGGCGCGGCGACGAGCTGCTCGCCTGGGCGCGCGCCCTCGATACCGGTCCAAAGCAGGATTTCGCGCCAAGGCCGCAGCCGAAGCCGCCATTGGCGGTGCGCCCAACGCATTTTTCGGTCACCGAGATCGAGACCCTGCGCCGTGATCCCTACGCCGTCTACGCAAGACGCATCCTTGGGCTGATGGCGCTCGATCCGGTGATCCGCGATCCCGGTGCCGCCGAGCGCGGCACGCTGTTCCACGCCATTCTTCACCTGTTCTCCTCACGCGTGGCCGACCCGCGCGCGCCGGACGCGCTGACCAGCCTCATTGCCGCTGGCCGCGCCTGTTTTGCCGAGGCAGCCCTTCCGGTCGATGTCGAGGCGGTGTGGTGGCCACGTTTCGAAAAACTCGCCGCCAACATCATCGAATGGGAGCGCACGCGCGCCGATGCGGTGGTCCAACGGCATGCCGAGGAGAGGGCGGGGAAGACCGTCGTCGGACAGTCGGGCGTCACGCTGTCCGGTTATGCCGACCGCGTCGATCTGCTGGCCGGCGGGATGGCCGACATACTGGACTACAAGACCGGCTCCTCGCCATCCAAGGCGCAGGCACACACGCTGCTGGCGCCGCAACTGGCGCTGGAAGGCGCCCTGCTGAGGCGCGGTGCCTTCAAGGATTTGGGCGCGCGCGAACCGTCGCAACTGGCCTTCATCAGGTTGAAGCCGAATGGCGAAGTGTTCGAAGAGTCCATCCTCGAACACAACCGCCAGCCAAGGACCGCCGCCGATCTTGCCGAAGAAGCCTGGGCGCGGCTGGAAAAGCTTTTAATCCACTATGCTGATCCGGCGACCGGCTATCTGTCGCGCGCGCTGCCATTTCGCGAAGGTGAGACCGATGGCGACTACGACCATCTCGCCCGCGTGCTCGAATGGTCCGCCGGCGGCGACGCCGGTGACGAGGGAGGGGAGGCATGAAGAAGGCCTATCCCATCCCGAGCGATACCGCCAACAGCCAGGCCCGCGCCGCCGATCCTCAGAATTCCGCCTGGGTGTCGGCCAATGCCGGTTCCGGCAAGACCCATGTGCTGGCCCAGCGCGTCATCCGGCTGCTGCTCAACGGCACCGACCCGTCGAAAATCCTGTGCCTCACTTATACGCGCGCCGCCGCCGCCAACATGTCGAACAGGGTGTTTTCGACGCTGTCGGACTGGACGGTGCTCGGTGACGCTGACCTTTCGGCAAAGGTGGAGGCTTTGGAGGGACGCCGGCCCGACCGTGACACCATGCGCCGGGCGCGGCGCCTGTTCGCCGAGGCGCTGGAAACGCCCGGCGGGCTGAAGATCCAGACCATCCACGCCTTCTGCGAATCCGTGCTCCACCAGTTTCCGCTGGAGGCCAACATCCCGGCCCATTTCGAGATGCTCGACGGCCAGATGGAGGCATCGCTGTTTGCCGCCGCGCGCCGCGAGATGATCTCCGGTACGGCTGCCGGCAACGCGGATCTGGCCGACGCCTTCGCCACTGTGCTGGAATGTGGCGGCGAGGCCGGTCTCGATGCCTTGCTTGGCGAGATCGTGCGCAAGCGCGACGGGCTGCGCCAGTTCCTCGATGCGGTCGGGGTTGATGGCTTCCAGCCTTTGTTCGATGAATTCCATTTCCACCCCGGCCAGACCGCTGAAGGGCTGGCGGCATCGGTGTGGCCACTGCCAGGCTTCCTGCCCGACGATTTCGCCGGCTTTGCCCAGGCCGCGGAATCCACCGACGCCAGATCGGTGCTGAACAACATCCTGCCTTATGCGCGCCAGGCTTTCGCCGAGGGCGATCCCGTTCGCCGACTGCAACTGCTCGCCAGAGCCTTCCTCAAGACCGATGGCGATCCCTACGATCCGTCAAAGGCCTTCAAGAAAGCGTTGACCGACCGCTTGCCGGATCTGGCTGAACGCTACCGCTCCGCCGCCAATGCCATCATCGAGACCGTCGACCGGCTGGCGCTGTTTCGGATGCTGGAAGGCACGCGCGCGGCACTGACCATCGCCGACTGGCTGATCGCCCGCTACGATGTGCTGAAACGCAGCCGCGGCTTTCTCGACTTCAACGATTTGATCACCCGCACGGTCAACCTTCTGGCGCGGCCCGATGCCGGCCCCTGGGTGCAATACAAGCTCGACCAGGGCATCGATCATATCCTACTCGACGAGGCGCAGGACACCAGCCCGGATCAATGGGAGGTGGTGAAGCGTCTTGCGGAGGAATTTTTCGCCGGCTTCGGTGCACGCGACCGCGTTCACCGCACGGTGTTTGCCGTGGGCGACGAGAAGCAGTCGATCTATTCCTTCCAAGGTGCGGCCCCGGATTCCTTCGCCGACAGCCGGCTGCTGTTCGCCGGCAGAGTGCGGGATGCCGAGGCGTCCTTCGCCGACCTCAAGCTGACCTGGTCGTTCCGCTCGACCGACGACGTGCTCGCCGCCGTCGATCGCGTCTTTGCCGATCCGATCGTGCGGCGCGGCATCAGCCATGATCCCGATCCGCTGAGCCACAAGGCGATCCGCACCGATGCGCCGGGCTATGTCGAGGTGTGGCCATCGATCGGCGCCGATATCGTCGACGAGCCCGACGACTGGACGCAAGCCATTGACCATGCTCACGCACCGGCGGTGCGCGTTGCCGAGAATGTGGCGGCGACCATCGCCGGCTGGATCGGCAAGGGCGAAATCATCGAAGGCCGTGGCAAGCGGCTGCGGCCAGGCGACGTGCTGGTGCTGGTGCGAAAGCGCGACAGTTTTGTCCATGCACTGACCCGGGCGCTCAAGCGCCGCGACATTCCGGTCGCCGGCGCCGACCGGCTGAGCCTGCCTGGCCACATCGCCGTCAAGGACCTGATCGCACTCGGCCATCTCCTGATCCAGCCGCAGGACGATCTGTCGCTCGCCGCCGTCCTGCGCAGCCCGATCTTCGACTTGCCGGAGGAGGCTCTGTTCACGCTCGCAGCGCAAAGGCCACCCGGCGTGTCGCTGGCCGCGTCGCTGCGCCAGCAGGCCGGTGAAAGCGCAGCCCTCGCGGCGATCGTCGGTCAACTCGACATCTGGGCCGATGAGGCCGCCTTTAAGCCGGTGTTCGAATTCTATGCCGGCCTGCTGGCACGCGATGGCCTGCGCAGAAAAATGATCGGGCGGCTCGGGCCTGAAGCCGGCGATATTCTCGACGAATTCCTGAGCTTCTGCCTTGCCGAGGAGCGGACCGGCCTGCCCGGGCTGGAAGCATTTCTGTCGACGCTGGAAAATGCGGGCCCCGAGATCAAGCGCGAGATGGACCAGACGCGCGACGAGGTCCGCGTCATGACCGTGCACGCGGCCAAAGGGCTGGAGGCGCCGGTGGTGTTCCTGGTCGATGGCGGCTCTGCTCCATTCAGCGACCAGCATCTGCCGCGCCTGATGCCCTTCGACGGCTCGGGCCGGAACTTTGACGGCAAGGGCTATCTCTGGCGTTCTGCCAGCGATGTCGCCAACGGATTTTCGAAGGCCGCGGCGGCACGGGCACGGGAGCTTGCCGACGACGAATACCGCCGGCTGCTCTATGTCGGCATGACCCGCGCCGAGGACCGGCTGATCGTCTGCGGCTATCATGGCAAGCGGGCGCCGAATGCCGGCACCTGGCATTCGATCGTCAGCCGCGCGCTGATCGGTGCGCCCGAGAGCGAACAGCGTCCGCATCCTTCCGGCGGCGAGCCGGTGCATCGTTTCCACTTCACCAAGCTGCCGCCCGTCGCGCCGAGCGCCGACGAACAGGCGCGGCAGGCCGACGCTTTCGGCCCGTTGCCGGCGACCCTGTTCCGCCCCTTGCCGCCCTTCGAGGATCTGCCGCGGCCGCTGTCGCCCTCCGGCGCCTCGGCGCTGATCGACGAAGGCAAGGAAGCCGTGGTCGACAAGGCTTCGCCGGTGCTGGACGCTGACGCCGAGCCTGGCTTTGCAGTGCTGCGCGGGCTCGCCTTGCACAAATTGCTGCAGATGTTGCCTGGCATTGCCGAGGATGGGCGCCAAGGCGCGGCTGAGCGCTACCTGGCGCGGGTCGGCGCAGATTGGTCCGCGTCAGAGCGGGCAAGGGCTCTCGCATCGGTCAGCGCCATCCTTGCCGACTCGCGTCTCGGCCAACTGTTCGCGCCATCGTCGCGCGCCGAGGTGGCGATCATGGGCAGCCTGGAGGTGAGGGGCAAAATACGCTCGATTTCGGGCAAGATCGACCGGCTGGCGGTGACAGCGGATGCGGTGTCGATCGTCGACTACAAGACCAACCGGCCGGCGCCCGCCTCGCTGGCCGAGGTTCCATCGGCCTATCTGCTGCAGCTGGCACTCTATCGCGCCCTCTTGCAGCCGCTTTATCCCGGGCGCGAGGTCAAGGCGGCCCTGCTGTTCACCGAAGCGCCACGGCTGATCGAACTGCCGGCCGGGGCCATGGATGACGCCCTTGCCCGACTCACAGGAGCGTGACACAAGACCTGCTTGAAGAAGGGCTAGATAACCACCACATTTGGTGGAACAAAGAACTCTCGAAAGGATTTCCGCATGGGTGCCACCGTCAAGGTCGACAAGAACAATTTCCAGGCCGACGTGCTCAACGCCAACGTACCGGTCGTGGTTGATTTCTGGGCTGAATGGTGCGGCCCGTGCAAGATGATCGCGCCGGCGCTTGAGGACATTGCCACCGAGCTCGGTGCCAAGGTCAAGATCGCCAAGCTCAACATCGACGAGAATCCCGAGCTTGCCGCCCAGTTCGGTGTGCGTTCGATCCCGACGCTGATGATCTTCAAGGGCGGCGAAGTGGCCGACATGAAGGTTGGTGCTGCGCCCAAGACCGCGCTGTCGCACTGGATCAACGGCAGCCTCGCCTGATCCCTATCCAAAGTTTCTTGATATCAAGCCCGGCCTCGTGCCGGGCTTTTTGTTGGCGTCATGGCTAACCCGCTCTGGCCCTCACATCAGGGCACGCCATGTCCTCTGCTGGGAAGCAGAAACAGGGAGAACGACATGACCGGATCTGCCAAGGCCACCGTCTTCATCGACAATGAGCGCGTCATCGTCACCGAATACCGCTTCCAGCCGGGCGAAAACACTGGCTGGCATCGCCATGGTCACGACTATGTCGTGGTGCCGCTGATGGACGGCAAGCTGAAGCTGGTGACCAAGGACGGCGAAACCTTCGCCGAGATGAAGAAAGGCGCGCCCTATTTCCGCAAGGAGGGCGTCGAACACGACGTCATCAGCGCCAATGAGGGCGAATATGCTTTTATCGAGATCGAGCTGAAGTAACCGGTCGCTAATCGCTCTAGAAATCCATCCGTCGATCGAGCGAGCAATTGATGGCGCGCCATCATCTGCCATCTTGATGGCAGGTGCGGATCGGCCTATATTTCTTCCAACAAGGGGAGTTTGAAATGGCCGAACCACAGCTCTCAGTCCGCAGCGCAAAGGCACGCGACCTGGCTCACAGGCTTGCTCGTCGTGAAAACCGTTCGATAGCCGACGTGGTCGAACGCGCGCTTGAATCCTACGAGATTCGTGAAGCTGGGCGCGAACCCGCTTCCACCTTCTATGCCAGCCTGACCGCAAGCAGTGGCGTCGACATCGATCTGGAGAAAGTTATTCGCGAAGGTCGCGAGGTTCATCCAGGAGTTGAGCTTTGATTTTCGTCGATACCAACGTGATTTCGGAGTCTTTGAAGAAGGCGCCAAACTCGGGGGTGCTGGCATGGCTTGTCCGTAATGACGCCGAATTGGCCCTTCCCACAGTGACGATCGCTGAAATCGCCTTCGGTATTCAAAAGATACGACCTGATGAGCGTGCCGATCGGCTGGAACAGGGACTTTCCCGATGGCGCCATCGATTTGCCGGCCGGATTTTCGGACTGACGGAAGAGGCCGCGTTGGCTTACGGCGAGATCATGGGGGCCGCGACACGCCAAGGTCGCGGCATGTCGGCTCCCGATGGCATGATTGCTGCGATAGCGCGCGTGAATGGAGGCCGGCTGGCAACCCGCAATCTCAACGACTTTGGCACCACCAGCCTGGACCTAATCTCACCATGGGATTTCTGAAGCATGTCTAGTCACCAGTCGGCGATCCGGTCCCCGCCGCTGAACTGCGCGCTTTTTGCGGTGTGTTCGAACAACTCGATCTTCACGCCATTGGGATCGCGGATCCAGGCCTGAAAGGTGTCGTCGCAGGCGTGCTTCTTTGCGGTCACGTCGATGCCCTTTGACTTTATATGGGCGATCGCGGCGTCGATGTCTTCGACTTCCAGGCAGAAATGGTTGATCTGGTTGAGTTCGCTGTAGGTGGTGGCGTCCTTCTGGAACACCTCGACATGGCTGCGGCCGCCACAATCGAGGTAGAAGCCAAAAATCCTGTCATCGCGCAGAAAATTGAACCGTGTGTCCAGCCCGAGCACGTGACGGTAGAAGCTTCGCGTCGCTTCCAGATCATGCGCGAAAATGCAGACATGGGCGAGCTGCCTTACCTTGATCATCACAGGCTCCTGTTGGCCGTCACGCACCTCAGGTCGGCGGCGTGCCGTTCTCGGCCAGCACCGCACCGGCGAAATAGAGCGATCCGCTGATCAGGATGCGCGGCGGCGGACCGTCCCAGGTGTCGCGCAGCAGCATCAGCGCGCTGGCGACGGAACTCACCGGTTCGGCCGTTAGCCCGGCCTCCGTGGCGCGGATCGCCAGTTCGTCGTTCGGCACTCCGGCCTCGCTCATGCTCACCGGCACCGTGTAGACATGCCGGGCGAGGCCCTTGAAGGCGCGGAAATAGCCGGTCTGGTCCTTGGTGTTGATCATGCCGGAGATGAGAAACAGCGGACGCGGGTTCTTCTCCTCCTGCTCGGCCAACGCCTCCGCAATGACCACGCCGGCGCCCGGGTTGTGGCCACCGTCGAGCCAGATGTCGGCGCCCTTCGGCGCCAGCTCCACCAGCCTGCCTTGTGACAGCTTCTGCATGCGACCGGGCCAGGCGACATTGGTCATTGCCTTCTCGGCGGCGCGATGGCTGATCTCGAAGCCGGCAGCCTTGACGGCGGCGATCGCCGCAGCGGCATTAGCGAACTGGTGGCGTCCGGGCAGGCGCGGCGGCGGCAGGTCCATCAAGCCGTCCTCGTCCTGGTAGACCATGCGGCCGTTTTCCTCGAAGGCGACGAAATCCTGGCCGTAGACGAAGGTCGGGCACTCCAGCCGCTCGGCGGTTTCGATCAGCGCCTGCAGCGCCGTCTCGCTTTCCTGGGCGCCGATCACCACTGGACAGCCGCGCTTCATGATGCCGGCCTTTTCGACGGCGATCAGTTCGACGCGGTCGCCGAGATAGGCTTCGTGGTCGAGCGAGACCGGCATGATCACCGACACCGCAGGCCGCGCGATGACATTGGTGGCGTCGAGACGACCACCGAGGCCGACCTCGATGATCGCGGCCGCGGCCGGATGTTCGGAAAACAGAATGAATGTGACCGCGGTGAGTATCTCGAAGACGGTGATCTTCTGACCGCCATTGGCCTTGGCGACGCGAGCGATGGCCTCGGCGAACACCTTGTCGTCGACCAGCCTGCCGCCGCCCTCGGCCGCCAGCCGGTAGCGCTCATGCCAGTTCACCAGATGCGGCGAGGTGTGCAGGTGGACAAGGTGGCCGGAGGCTTCGAGCAGGGCGCGCGAAAAGGCGGCGCAGGAGCCCTTGCCATTGGTGCCGGCGATGTGGATGACAGGCGGCAGCAAGTCCTGTGGATTGCCGAGCCGCTCCAGAAGCCGCGTGATGCGGTCGAGCGAAAGGTCGAAACCCTTCGGATGAAGCGCCATCAGGGCTTCTATTTCGCGGTCGGCTTCGAGCGTCGTCATGGCGGAATCCTAACGCATGACCCTGAAAACCGGAATCAGTTTCAAGAAGGGCCACGGCGATTCGAAAAAGCTACAGCGTGCCATGGACATAGCGCAATCGCTGTTCGCGGCGCACGAGCACGTCGCATGCGACGCGCTTTGGATCTTTGTTTTATGCATGCCGTTTTCCCAAAACTGAGGTCACTTTTGGGCGACATGCATGGTGCCGCGTCAGGCCTGCGGCCGGGCTTCGGCGGCGATCACCGCCGGCGGCAGGATTTCCGGCTCCAGCGGCTTTTGCTCGACCGGCATCTTGAGCAGCATCTTCAACAGCCGTGCGATCGTTTCGCGCAGCTCAAGCCGCGAGACCACCATGTCGACCATGCCGTGCTCCATCAGATATTCGGAGCGCTGGAAGCCGTCCGGCAGCTTTTCGCGGATGGTCTGTTCGATGACGCGCGGCCCGGCAAAACCGATCAGCGCGCCGGGCTCGGCGATGTGCACGTCGCCCAGCATGGCGTAGGAGGCAGTAACGCCGCCGGTGGTCGGGTTGGTCAGCACGACGATGTAGGGAAGGCCGGCTTCCTTCAGCCGGTCGACGCCGACCGTGGTGCGCGGCAGTTGCATGAGGGACAAAATACCTTCCTGCATGCGGGCGCCACCGGAGGCGGCAAACAGGATCAGCGGCCGCTTGCGCTGCAAGGCGACTTCGAAACCGTGGACGATGGCGTCACCCGCGGCCATGCCGAGCGAGCCGCCCATGAAGGCGAAATCCTGCACCGTCACCACCACCGGCAGGCCCTCGACGGTGCCCAGCGCGTTGATGATGGCGTCTTCGAGGCCGGTCTTCGCCTTGGCGTCCTTCAGCCGGTCGACATAGCGCTTCTCATCGCGGAATTTCAGCGGATCCTGAACCACCTTGGGGTTGTCGAGCTGCTCGTACTTGCCGTCGTCGAAGAAGAATTTCAGCCGCTCCTTGGCCGAGATTTTCATGTGATGGCCCGAAGACGGGATGACGAACTGGTTGGATTCCAGATCCTTGTGGAACACCATCTCGCCGGTCTCAGGATCCTTGATCCAGAGATTCTCGGGCATGTCGGTGCGCCGGCCGAGCATCGAATTGATCTTCGGGCGAACGTAATTGGTGATCCAGTTCATCGCTTCGGCTCCTGTCCTGACGAAGAGTTGGGTAAAGACGTAGGAAGACTATTCGGCGGCAGCAAGGCGGGCCGAACGCACGCCTTGCGCCAGGCCACTGACCAGCGTGGCCACGGCCTCGGCCGGGTCGGCGGTCTTTTCGCCCTTCGGCCCCAGCACATTGGCGACCGCATTGACGATCGCGGTGCCGACGACGACGCCATCGGCATTGGCGCCGATGACACGCGCCTGCTCGGCGGTCTTGACGCCGAAGCCGACGCAGACCGGCAGGTCGGTGTGGCCCTTGATGCGCTTCACCGCCGCCGCCACCTTGCCGGTGTCAGCCAGTGCCGAGCCGGTGATGCCGGTCATCGACACGTAGTAGACAAAGCCCGACGTGTTCTGCAGCACCTTGGGCAGTCGCTTGTCGTCGGTGGTCGGCGTCGCCAGGCGAATGAAGTTGATGCCGGCCTTCAGCGCCGGAATGCAGAGTTCCTCGTCCATTTCCGGCGGCAGGTCGACGACGATCAGGCCATCGATGCCGCTGGCAATGGCGTCCTTGAGAAAGCGGTCGACGCCGTAGATGTAGATCGGGTTGTAATAGCCCATCAGCACGATCGGGGTTTCATCGTCACTGGTCCGGAATTCGGCCGCCATCTTCAGCGTCTTGACCAGCGTCTGGCCGCCTTTCAACGCGCGCAGGCCGGCGGCCTGGATCGCAGGGCCGTCAGCCATCGGGTCGGAGAACGGCATGCCGAGTTCGATGATGTCGGCGCCGGCCGGGGGCAGCGCCTTCATGATCGACAGCGAGGTGTCATAGTCGGGGTCGCCGCCCATGAAATAGGTGACGAGCGCCGGGCGGCCTTCGGTCTTGAGCTTCGCCATGCGGCGGTCGATGCGGGTGGTCATGTCTGGCCCTTTGGACGAATGTTGCTCATAATCAACTCCCAATCGAAACTGTCCAAAGGGCCTAGATCTCCATGCCCAGCATCGAGGCCACCGTGTGCACGTCCTTGTCGCCACGACCCGACAGGTTGACGATGACGATCTGGTCCTTGTCCATTTCAGGGACGATCTTCACCGCATGCGCGATGGCGTGCGCGGATTCCAGCGCCGGGATGATGCCCTCGACGCGCGTCGTCAGCTTGAAAGCCTCCAGCGCCTCGTCGTCGAGGATCGGCACATATTCGACGCGGCCGGAATCGCGCAGCCAGGAATGCTCCGGGCCGACGCCGGGATAGTCGAGACCGGCCGAGATCGAATGGCCGTCCATGATCTGGCCGTCGGCATTCTGCAGCAGGTAGGTGCGGTTGCCGTGCAGCACGCCCGGCGCGCCGGCGTTCATCGAGGCGCAATGCTCGATGCCGTCAAGACCGCGCCCGCCGGCCTCGATGCCTATGATCTTGACCTCCTTGTCGTCAAGGAAGGGGTGGAACAGGCCGATGGCATTCGAGCCGCCGCCGACAGCGGCGATGATGGTGTCGGGCAGCCGGCCTTCCTGTTCTAGGATCTGCGCGCGCGCCTCGGTGCCGATGACCGACTGGAAGTCGCGCACCAGCTCCGGATAGGGGTGCGGGCCGGCGGCGGTGCCGATCAAATAATAGGTGTCCTCGACATTGGTCACCCAGTCGCGCAATGCCTCGTTCATGGCATCCTTGAGCGTGCCGTGGCCCGCTGTGACCGGCCGCACTTCGGCGCCGAGCAGCTTCATGCGGAAGACGTTCGGGCTTTGGCGGGCAACGTCGGTGGCGCCCATATAGACGACGCAGGGAAAACCGAAGCGGGCGGCGACGGTGGCGGATGCCACGCCATGCTGGCCGGCGCCGGTCTCGGCGATGATGCGCTTCTTGCCCATGCGCTTGGCGAGTAGGATCTGGCCAAGGCAGTTGTTGATCTTGTGCGAACCGGTGTGATTCAGGTCCTCTCGCTTGAAATAGACTTTTGCGCCGCCGCCGAGGCCCTTCGCCGAGGAAACCTCACGAAGATGCTTGGTCAGGCCTTCGGCGAAATAGAGCTTGGACGGCCGACCGGCATAGTGGGTCGAAAGATCGGTCAGCTCAGCCCTGAAATCCGGATCGTTCTTGACCTCGTTCCAGTTCCGCTCGAGATCGAGGATCAACGGCATCAGCGTTTCGGCGACGAACCGGCCGCCAAAAATGCCGAACATGCCCTGCTCGTCGGGTCCGGTGCGGAAGGAATTGGGTGTCGCCGGCTTGTTCATTCGCCGATCTCCTGTTTCGAAAGAAATATTCAGGCGGCGCGGTCGTCGCGCGCGGCCCGGACGGCCCGGAAAAACTGTTCGATCAGCGCCGGATCCTTGACGCCCGGGGCTCTTTCCACGCCCGAGGAAATGTCTATTCCGGGCGGATTGGCAAGCCGAAGGGCATCGCCGATGTTGGCGGCGTTGAGCCCACCGGAAAGCATGTAATCGACGCCGGCGTCAAGGCCGGCAAGGATGCGCCAGTCGAAGGCGACGCCATTGCCGCCTGGCAATACGGAGCCCTTTGGCGGCTTGGCGTCGAACAGGAGCCGGTCGGCGACGCCGATGAATGGCTTGATACGGTCGAGATCGGCGACCTCGCTGAGCGGCAGCGCCTTCATCACCGGCAGTCCATAGCGGGCTTTCAGTTCGGCCACCCGCTCGGGCGTTTCCGAGCCGTGGAGTTGCAGCATGTCGGGCTGCATCTTTTCGACGATCTCATCGAGGAAGGCGTCGCTGGCGTCGACCGTGACGGCGACCGCCAAGGCCTTGCCGCGCGCCGCTTCGCGCAGACGCCCGGCTTCCACCGGCTCGACGAAGCGTGGGCTCTTGGCAAAGAAAATAAAGCCGACATGGCTGGCGCCGCCGGCCAGTGCCGCGGCCATTGCCTGGTCGGTCTTCAAGCCACAGATTTTTATATCGAGCGCCATGGCGCGGGAATTGGCATGAAACGCGCCAAGAGTCGAGAAAAAGCATGCTGTTTGCCAGCACGACCAAAGGCGCTACCTATGGATGGACAGCTTGCCAGGCGGGAGAAAGATCATGGCCGACAGAACCATTGCCGAACTCAAGCAGAAGATCGCCCAGGCGCGCGAGGTCATCGCCCACCTGATGGACAAGGCCGCCTTCAACGGCGCCGAAGCGCACCGCGCGCTGGATTATTTCGGCAGCGATGATTTCGACGGCAATTTTTTGCCTTGGCCGTATCATGGCGATGAGGGGCTTCGGCCGGATGAGCTTAATGCGGCAAATGATGATTGACTACTCGAACACAATCGCCTGCAACGCGCCGCCGTTGCGCTTCAGCCAGTCCTTGCAACGGTCGGTGTCGGGGCAGAGTTTTTCGCACAATTTCCAGAATTTCGGGCCGTGGTTCATCTCCTTGAGATGCGCCACTTCATGCGCGACGAGGTAGTTTATCACCGGCTGAGGCGCCATCATGATGCGCCAGGAGAAGGATAGATTGCCCTCCGAGGTGCAGGAGCCCCAGCGGCTGGAGGTGTCCTTGTAGCGGATCGCCTTGGCCCGCTTGCCGAGCGCCTCGGTGTGTTTGATCACCAGCTTCTCGATCTCCTTCTTGGCCTCGCGCTTGAGGAAATCGGCGATGCGGCGCGGCAGATGGATCCGGTCGCCATGCACGATCAGCAGCGGTCCGCGCTCGTCGCGCGAAAGGGTGACGGTGCCGCGCTTTGACGGTTCGTGGACGATGCGGTGCGGCACACCGCGCACCGGGATCTTGATGCCCGGCCGCACCTGGGGCCGGGTCGGCACCTTGGCGAGGCGTTGTTCCAGCCAGTCCTGGTGGCGGTCGAGGAACCTGTCCACCTCGCCGCGGCGCAAGCCCGGCGGCACGGTGATGCGCAGGCCCTGGCCGCCGGAATCGATGCGTAGCGTCAGGCGCCGCGCCCGGGCGCTCTCGACGATCTTGAGCGGCAGCGTGCGGCCGGCGACACAATATTCTCGCTCCACGACGGGCGTGGGCTTAGGCTTGGTCAGATTGCGAAAGAAGCCGACGGTCATGACGGGACGATACGCGATTCGAGGGAAACGACTAGAACAAAAAAGAAACGGCGCCGCTCGCGCGACGCCGTCGTCATACCTTGGCCTGTCGCCGGGCCTCAGTCGTCAAGCAGGTTCGAGCCCTTGCCACGCTTGGTGGTTTCAGTGCTCGGATCGGTCTTCGCAGGCGCAGTCGACTTGTTGCGGTTCGCCATGAAGCGATCGAACTCGTCCTGATCCTTGGCGCGGCGCAATTCGCGGGCGTACTCGTCGAACTGCGTCAGCATCTCGTCGAGCTTGCGGCGCTCTTCATTAAGGCGCTCAAGCTCCTTTTCGCGCCAGTCGTCGAAAGCGACGTTGCCGGTGCGAGCGGAGCCATTGCCCCAGCGCGCGGCCTTGTCCGACCCGCGGCGGCGGCCGGCGAAGATGCCGTCTGTAGCGCGGTTGACGTCACGCTTGAAGCCGTCGAGCCGGTCGCCCCAGATGATGTAGGCGAGCATGGCGAAGCCGAGCGGCCAGAACACCATGAAGCCGATCACCATCAACGCGATGGTTGCCGGCGTCCAGGCCGGGCGGATCAATGCAGATGTGTTCATTTTCTCCCATTCCTTCGGTTGGAGACAGCCAGGAACGGCTGCGTGGAATCGAAATGGGAAGGCAAAAACGGCGATTCAAGACAAGGTCCGCCAAAACCGGACAAGCTTCTGAAATGATTATCGCTTTTTGAGCATATCGAGGAAAAGCACGACCAGCCCGGCAATCAGGCCCCAGAACGCGGCGCCGACGCCAAACAGCGTCAGACCGGTGGCGGTGACGACAAAGGTGACGGTGGCGGCCATGCGGTCGCCCTCGTCTTTCAGAGCGATCGCCAGCGCGTTGGCGAGCGACGCCATCAGCGCCAGACCCGCCACCAGCACGATCAGGCTCTGCGGCAGGACGGCGAAGATCGCCACCAGCGAGGCGCCGAAAATCGCGAAGATAAGATAGGCGAGCGCATAGAACGGGCCGGTCTTCCAGCGTTCGGCGGGGTCGGGATGGACGTCCGGCCCGGTGCAGATCGCCGCCGAGATCGCCGCCAGATTGGTGGTGGAACCGCCGAACGGCGCCGACAGCAGCGAAAACAAGCCGGTGACACCGATCAGCGGGCCAGGCTCCGGGTGGTAGCCGGCGGCGCGCAGCACGGCGAGGCCTGAGAGGTTCTGCGAAGCCATGGTGACGAGGTAGAGCGGCAGCGCCAGGCCGATCATCGCCTTGGCGGTGAAATCAGGCGCAATCAGCGTCAGCGTCGACAATTCCGGCGTCGGCAGGCCGCCGACGCGGCCGGTGAGAAACGCGGCCAGACCACCGCCGATCAGCACCGCCAGCACCGACAGCGCCGGGTTGAACAGGCGGATGACGAAGAACACTGCGATCAGCGGCAGGATCAGCCAGGGGTCGACGGGGATTGTCTTGACCGCATTGAGGACGAAGGTGACGACGATGCCGGCCAGCATGCCTGAGGCGACCGAGGGCGGTATCCTGGAGATCAGCTGCGTCAACGGCCGAAACAGGCCGGTGGCGATCAACAGGATGGCGGTGACGATGAAGGCGGCGATGGCCTCGCCGATTGAAAAGCCGGTTGACGCCGCCATCAGCGCCAGGCCCGGCGTCGACCAGGCGGTGATGACAGGCATTTTCGTGCGCCAGGACAGCCACAGGCTTTCGATCGCCATGGCCAGGCAAATGGTCGTCACCCAACTCGCCGTCTGGATTTGCGTCGCACCGACGGCGTGGGCGGCGGCAATGACGATGGCCAGCGTGCCGCCAAAGCCGACGATGGCGGCGACGAAGGCCGAGATCGGGATCGAGAGGCGCATCGTCACTTGCCCCGCGCGGCCATGTCGCCGACCGCCCGCAGCAGCATGTCGAGATCCTGGGGCCGCGACAGGCGATGGTCGCCGTCGGGGATCAGCGACAGCGTGACATCGTCGGCCGGCAGCAGACTGACCAGTTTCAAAGCATGGCTCGACGGTACGTCCGGATCGGCCAGGCCCTGCAGGATGTGCACCGGGCAATGGGTGTCGATCGGCCCGGTCATGACCCGGTTGGCACGACCGTCCGCGATCAGGGCGCGCGTGTAGATGTAGGGTTCCGTGGAATAGTCGGAGGGCTCGGCGAAGAAGCCTTTCTCGGCGAGGTCGCGCTTTTGCGCTTCGGTCAGCACCGGTTCGACCAGCTCAGAGGTAAAATCCGGCGCCGGCGCCAGCAGCACCAGGCCGACGACGTTTGCGTCGCCCGTCTTGCGCAATTCCTGCACCATGCGCAGCGCGATCCAGGCGCCCATCGACGAGCCGACCAGGATCTGATCGCCCTTGGCGAAATGCCGGAACACGGCAAGACTCTGCGCCAGCCATGTCGAAATCGTGCCGTCGGCAAACGCGCCCCCGGATTCGCCGTTGCCGGAATAGTCATGACGCAGGAAGGCCCGGCCTTCCCTCGCCGCCCAGTCCGAAAGCGTCTGCGCTTTCGTGCCCAGCATGTCCGACTTGTAGCCACCCAGCCAGACAATGCCAGGCGTCGAGCCTGCCGTGTGGCGCACGGCGATGCGCGATCCATCTACATCGAGAAAGCTTGGGGGCGTGACGGTCATGGCTTTTTCCTCAGGCCCCTCTTTTTGGCTCGGGGTTCTTGTGGCACAGCCACAGGCGCGGCGAAAAGTGCTCGCGCTGTTTCTTTGTTTGGTGCAGGCAGTGATCAGGGTGATTTTCTGTCAATGCTGTGCTATTGACTCCGCCCGCGCGCTCACCACATTGCGCGTCCACGCATCAAGACTGACAAATCCTGAACGAAACGGCCAAGGAGACCACGACCATTCGCAGACCTTTCAAAGCAGCGGCGCCGACCAAGGATGGGCCGCGCTCCAACCGTGATATCCGGGTTCCCCGGGTCCAGCTTATCGACGCCGAAGGCCAGAACCGCGGCGATGTTTCCATCAACGACGCATTGCTGCTCGCCGAAGAGGCCGGGCTCGATCTGGTCGAGATATCACCCAATGCGGTACCGCCCGTCGTAAAGATCCTCGATCTCGGCAAGTTGAAATACGCCAACCAGAAGAAGGCGGCCGAGGCGCGCAAGAACCAGAAGGTCATCGAGATCAAGGAGATCAAGATGCGGCCGAACATCGACAGCCATGACTACGAGACCAAGATGAAGGCGGTGCGCCGCTTCTTCGAGGAAGGCGACAAGGTCAAGCTGACGCTGCGCTTCCGCGGTCGCGAGATGGCGCATATGGAACTCGGCATGCAGCTTCTGAACAAGGTGCGCGAGGAAGTGGCAACCATCGCCAAGGTCGAGGCGGAGCCGAAGCTCGAAGGCCGCCAGATGATGATGGTGCTGGCGCCGCGCTAAGGCGCGCCGTCAGCGACATCACGGCGTGGTCACGATAAGGTTAGGCGTGGCCATTACGCTAAATCCTCCTGAATTGTGTTACAGGCCGTCCCGGCGATTGGTGGGACGCCTGTTTTTTGGCGAAAGCTGCGATCGCCGGCTAAGCTCTTCGACGATCGGGTATTCCCTTGGACAATGAAGTCAAATACGGGCTGGGGAATTACCAGCAGATGCGCCGGTTGGTGCTTGCCGTGCTCGTGGTGGTGCTGTTTTTGGCACTGCTGTTCGGCCAATCGACCTTCCCACCCGACACGCCGGTGCATGAAACGATCGAGATGTTCGGCGTGCTGCTGATCTTCCTCGGCATCGTCGGGCGCCTTTGGTCGACGCTCTATATAGGCGGGCGCAAATCTTCCGAGGTGGTGACGGGCGGACCCTACTCGATCACCCGCAACCCGCTCTATGTGTTCTCGACCGTGGCCGCGGCCGGCGTTGGCGCGCAGATCGGCTCGTTCTCCGGCATCGTTCTCTTCGCTGCTCTGTGCGCGGGCGCCTTCCACATCGTCATCCTGCGCGAGGAGAAGTTTCTCAAGGAAGCGCTCGGCGCGCCCTATCAGGCCTACCTGGACAAGGTGCCGCGCTTCTTCCCGAACCTCTCCCTTTACCAAGAGGGCGATACAGGCAGCTTCAAGCCGCGTCTGCTGCTCACCACGCTGCTCGACGGGCTGGTGTTCCTGATCGCGCTGCCCGCCTTCGAACTGATCGACGGCGCGCAGCAGTCGGGCATGCTGCCGGTGTGGTTTACGCTGCCCTGACCGGGGACCGAGCGTCGCACGGCCTGAGGTGTTGCGTACAAGCCGTCTTTGACGTATAGGACCGCCGTTCAAGAAAACCGCCCGGCAGGGCATGCCGTGGCGGTTTCATTTGCTTTTCGGGCTTTGGTCGGCCCGAAGCGAACAAGAAGCGCGATAGTGCGCCAACGAAACGGAGTAGCAAAATGCCCAAGATGAAGACCAAATCGGCCGCCAAGAAGCGGTTCAAGATCACAGGTACGGGTAAAGTCCTGTCGGCTGCGGCCGGCAAGCGTCACGGCATGATCAAGCGTTCCAACAAGTTCATTCGAAATGCCCGCGGCACGATGGTTCTGGCTGAACCGGATGGCAAGAAGGTCATCAAGAATTTTCTTCCGAACGGCCTCTAAGGCATTCGGTCCGGACACGCATCAGTTTTACGCAATTCGGAACGGAAAGCCGCCAGGCACCTGGAATTGCTTTTAAGGAGATCATGACATGGCACGCGTAAAGAGAGGCGTCACCTCGCACGCCAAGCACAAGAAGGTCCTGAAAGCCGCGAAAGGCTTCTACGGCCGCCGCAAGAACACCATCCGCATCGCCAAGCAGGCGGTGGAAAAGTCGATGCAGTACGCGTATCGCGACCGCAAGAACCGCAAGCGCTCGTTCCGCGCGCTGTGGATCCAGCGCATCAACGCCGCGACGCACGAGCATGGCCTGACCTATGGCCGCTTCATCGACGGGCTCAACAAGTCGGGCATCGAGATCGATCGCAAGATCCTGTCGGACATGGCCATCCATGAGCCGCAGGCTTTCGCAGCCCTGGTCGCCAAGGCCAAGGTCGCGCTCGAATATCTGAAGAACACCACGCCGAACGCTTTTGAAAGCGCTGTCGCCTAAGACCAGCGCTTCCCAAGCATTCGCAATTCTGATTTGGGGAACCCGCGCTGGCACGGCTGGCGCGGGTTTTTCTTATGCCTGAATACCCAACTTGAACGTGACCTTCACGTTAGTGCAGATTTCCAACGTAGCGAGTTTGACCGTGAACGACGCAACCACCGGCCTGGATACGCTTGAAAGCTCACTTCTGGCCGACATCGCATCGGCCGCCGACGAGCCGGCCATCGAGGCTGTGCGCATCGCTGCCTTCGGCAAGAAGGGCACCGTGTCCGAAATGCTGAAGACGCTTGGTGCCATGACCGCCGAGGAGCGCCAGATCAAGGGCCCTGTCATCAACGGCCTGAAGAACCGCGTCACCGAGGCGCTGACGGCCCGCAAGGCCGAACTCAGGGATTTGGCGATCGCCGCGCGGCTGGCCGCCGAAAAGGTCGACGTGACGCTGCCGGTGCGGCAGTCGCCGGCCGAACGCGGCCGCATCCATCCGATCAGCCAGGTTATCGACGAGATCGCGGCGATCTTCGGCGATCTCGGCTTCGCCATCGCCGAAGGTCCCGATATCGAGACCGACTATTACAATTTCACCGCGCTGAATTTCCCGGAAGGCCATCCGGCGCGCGAGATGCACGACACCTTCTTCTTCCAGCCGGACGAGAAGGGTGAGCGCAAGCTTTTGCGCACGCACACCTCGCCGGTGCAGATCCGCACCATGGAGAAGCAAAAGCCGCCGATCCGCATCGTCATTCCGGGCAAGACCTACCGCCAGGATTCCGACGCCACCCACTCGCCGATGTTCCATCAGGTCGAGGGTCTGGTGATCGACAGATCAGCCAACGTCGCCAACATGAAGTGGGTGCTGGAAGAATTCTGCAAGGCGTTCTTCGAGGTGCCGTCGGTCAAGATGCGCTTCCGCCCGTCCTTCTTCCCGTTCACCGAGCCGAGCCTCGAGGTCGACATCCAGTGCGATCGCTCGCGGCCCGGCGAAGTGCGCTTCGGCGAAGGCTCCGACTGGATGGAGATCCTCGGCTGCGGCATGGTGCATCCCAATGTGCTGCGCGCCGGCGGGCTCGATCCAGACGAGTATCAGGGCTTTGCCTGGGGCATGGGCATCGACCGCATCGCCATGCTGAAATACGGCATGCCGGACCTGCGCGCCTTTTTCGACGCGGATGTGCGCTGGCTGTCGCATTACGGTTTCCGTCCGCTCGACATGCCGACGCTGTTCGGCGGATTGAGCGCATGACAGCGCCCCACATCGGCGGCTGTCGCTGCGGCGCCGTGCGGTTCGAGGCTTCGGCTGAACCGCATCACGTCAGCTATTGCCATTGCGGCGATTGCCGGCGCGCGAGCGGCGCGCCGGTATCGGCCTTTGTCGGCTTCCCGGTCGACCAGGTGGCGTTCACCGGCAAGGCGCTGAAGATGTATGAGAACGGCCCGGTGACACGCTCCTTCTGCGGCGTCTGCGGCTCGCCCATCGCCTATGTCGACGAGCGGCTGGAGGACGACATCTACTTCATGCTCGGCGCCATGGACGTGCCGGCCGATTTCGAGCCGACGCATCATGCCTATGTCAGCGAGCAGCTTCCTTACCTGCATATGTCCGGCGACCTGCCGAGACACCTGAAATCAAGCGTCAAAAGACCAGACGGAACAGTCCCATGAAATTCACCCTCTCCTGGCTCAAGGATCATCTCGAGAATGACGCCTCGCTCAACGAGATCGTTGAGCGGCTGACCTCGATCGGCCTCGAAGTCGAGCATGTCGACGACAAGTCGAGCCTGAAACCCTTCGTCATCGCCAAGGTGCTGACGGCGGTGCAGCACCCCGATGCCGACAGGCTGCGCGTGCTGACCGTCGATACCGGCGACGGCAAGCCCCCTGTTCAAGTTGTCTGCGGCGCACCGAACGCCCGCGCCGGGCTGATCGGCGCCTTCGCGGCGCCCGGCGCCTATGTCCCCGGCATCGATGTGACGCTGACGGTCGGCAAGATCCGTGGCGTCGAGAGCCATGGCATGATGTGCTCCGAGCGCGAGCTGGAGCTCTCGGACGAGCACAATGGCATCATCGACCTGCCTGAGGATGCGCCAGTCGGCACCAGCTTTGCGTCCTATGCGCATCTCGACGATCCGGTCATCGAGATCAATCTGACACCGAACCGGCCCGATGCCACCAGCGTCTACGGCATTGCCAGGGATCTGGCGGCAAGCGGACTCGGCACGCTGAAAAGTGCTGCAGTGGAAAAGATTCCCGGCAAGGGCGAGACGCCGGTCAAGGTGACGATCGATGCGCCGGAGCTTTGCCCGGGCTTCGCCTTGCGCCTCGTGCGCGGCGTGAAGAACGGCCCGTCGCCGAAATGGCTGCAGCAAAGGCTGATCGCCATTGGTCTGAGGCCAATCAGTGCGCTGGTCGATATCACCAACTATGTCACCTTCGACCGCGGCCGGCCGCTGCATGTGTTCGATGCCAAGAAAGTTGCCGGCAACCTAGTCGTGCGCCGGGCGCGCGGCGGCGAGAAGGTGCTGGCGCTCGATGGCCGCGAATACACACTGACGCCCGACATGTGCGCCATCGCCGACGACAATGGCGTCGAATCGATCGCTGGTGTCATGGGCGGCGAACATTCGGGCTGCGACGAGAACACGACCGATGTGCTGATCGAATCGGCGCTTTGGGACCCGATCACCACAGCGCGCACCGGCCGCACGCTGGGCATCATCACCGATGCGCGCTACCGCTTCGAGCGCGGCGTCGATCCCGAATTCATGGTCCCCGGCGTCGAGCTGGCGACGAAACTGGTGCTCGATTTCTGCGGCGGTACGCCGACCGAGACCGAGATTGTCGGCTATGCCGGTCACAAGCCCAAGATCGTTTCCTTCCCGCTGTCGGAAGTGACACGGCTGACCGGCATCGAGGTGCCAAAGGCGGAAAGCCTCGACATCCTGTCGCGCCTCGGCTTCAAGCCGCAGGGGTCGGGCGACGTCGTCGATGTGGCGGTGCCGTCCTGGCGGCCCGACGTCGACGGCAAGGCCGACCTGGTCGAAGAGGTGATGCGCATTCACGGCGTCGACAACATCGCGCCGCAGCCGCTTGGCGCGCATGATGCGGTCACTTCCAAGATCCTGACGACGCTGCAGGTCCGCACCCGCACCGCCAAGCGCGCACTTGCCGTGCGCGGCATGATGGAAGCCGTCACCTGGTCGTTCATCCCGGCCAAACATGCCGAGCTGTTCGGCGGCGGCCAGACGGCGCTGAAGCTTGCCAACCCGATCGCCGCCGACATGTCCGACATGCGGCCGTCGCTGCTGCCGGGACTGATTGCCGCTGCGCAGCGCAATGCCGACAAGGGCATTGGCGATGTGGCGCTGTTCGAAGTGTCCGGCACCTATGAAGGCGACGGCGCCGACCAGCAGCGGCGCGTGGCCGCCGGCGTGCGCCGCGGCACCGCCAAGCTAGATGGCTCCGGCCGCAACTGGGCTGGCAATTCCGGCCCGGTCGGCGTGTTCGATGCCAAGGCCGATGCGATCGCGGCACTGGAAGCCTGCGGCGCGCCGGTCGACCGACTGCAGATCGAGGCGGGTGGTCCCGCCTGGTATCATCCCGGCCGCTCCGGCACGATCAAGCTCGGGCCGAAGACCGTGCTCGGCACGTTCGGCGAGTTCCATCCGAAGACGATGGAAGGGCTGGACGTTTCCGGACCGCTGTGCGGCTTCGAAGTGTTCGTCGACGCCGTGCCGGAACCGAAGGCCAAGCCGACCAAAACCAAGCCGAAGCTGGAGCTTTCCGCCTTCCAGGCGGTGAAGCGCGACTTCGCCTTCGTCGTCGACAAAACGGTCGAGGCCGGCACGATGGTGCGCGCGGCGTTGGCCGCCGACAAGAAGCTGATATCAGCCGTTTCGGTGTTCGACATCTTCGAGGGCGCGTCGCTTGGTGCCGACAAGAAATCGATCGCCATCGAAGTGTCGATCCAGCCGGTCGAGAAGACGCTGACCGACGAGGA
Organism: Mesorhizobium sp. NZP2077; assembly: GCF_013170805.1. NCBI lineage: Bacteria > Pseudomonadati > Pseudomonadota > Alphaproteobacteria > Hyphomicrobiales > Phyllobacteriaceae > Mesorhizobium > Mesorhizobium sp. NZP2077. The sequence goes on from NZ_CP051293.1 coordinate 466,194, forward strand.
TTTCGAGGCGCTGGCCAAGCGCATCATCGAGAATGTCGGCAAGCAGACCGGCGGCGTGCTGAGGACGTAAGGACTGCGGACGATGGATCCCAAGCTCTCCATCACCTGGCTGGCAACGCATATCGGGACGATCGACGGGTTCCTGGATGACCAGGAATGCGCCGATCTGATCGCCGACAGCGAACGGCGTGGTTTTGAAGCAGCCAAGGTGAACAGCGGCGGCGGCGCGAGCGTGATAACGGAACTCCGCAACAACGATCGCGTCGTCTTCGACGACGAGGACCTTGCAGACCTGCTTTTCGCGCGCGCCCGGCCGATGCTCTATCGCGGCCTCGGCGACTGGCGGCTGGCCGGGCTGAACGAACGTTTCCGCTTTTATCGCTACGGGCCGGGCCAGAAGTTCGATTGGCACAATGACGGCTATTTCGAACGCAACGCGTCGGAGCGCAGCCAGTTCACCTTCATGATCTATCTGTCGGACGATTTCGAAGGCGGCGGAACCTCGTTTCGCGGCGAGATGCCTGGCTATGCCGGCACCAGCCTGGTGGTGAAACCCAGGAGAGGCATGGCGCTGGCATTCTACCATCCGATAGAGCATCGCGGTGACGAGGTGCTGTCGGGGCGCAAATACGTCATCCGCACCGATGTGATGTACAAGCGCCCGTGAAAGTTCAAGCAACCGAAGTCGGGAGCTGAGGGATTGCAGGAAGGTGGCGAATCGCCCTCCAAAGGGCGATGGACCATCTGCGCTATTCCGGGCTCTCGTTTGAAGCACAACGCGCGGCGTTTCTCGACATCGTGTCGGCGGACCCGCTGGTCCGCGACGCGCTGGAGCGTGCCCGCACGCTGGCGCTGCCGGACTGGCTGGTGGTTTCCGGCGCGCTTTACAACACCGTCTGGAACCATCTGACCGGCAAGCCGTCGGGCTACGGCATCAAGGACGTTGATCTCTTCTACTTCGATGACGGCGATTTGTCTTACGAGGCCGAGGACGCTGTCATCCGCCGGGCAGCCCGGCATTTCGACGGGCTGGCGCTGCCGGTCGAGGTGCGCAACCAGGCGCGGGTGCATCTGTGGTATCCGCAGAAGTTCGGGCAGCCTTGCCCGCGCTACACCAGTTCAAGCCAATCCATCGGCTATTTCGCCTCGAAGACGCATGCGGTTGGGGTGCGCTACGACGCTGGCGGGGAGTTGGAGCTGGTGGCGCCGTTCGGGCTCGACGATATTTTTTCGTTTCGGATCACGCCGAACCGGGTGATGGACAACCAGCGCACGCATGAGACGAAAGGCAAGCGGGCGCAGGAGTGCTGGCCAGAGATTACGGTGGTGCCTTGGTAGGGACGCTGGCGCGAGGCGCCCCCCTCTGCCCTGCCGGGCATCTCCCCCACTTGGGGGGAGATCAGCAGCTTCGGCGCCCCGCCCATTCTCCAACGTCGGCGATTAGCGAAAGCCGAGGCGGCATCCAATCTCCCCCCTCGTGGGGGAGATGTCCGGCAGGACAGAGGGGGGCGCTGTCCCGCCAGCGTCTCAAAACAAGCTGATTCTGATGGTCACCCATTCACCAGCGCCAACAACTCCTCGGTATAGCGCTTGCCGACCACCTTATCCGGCGACAGTGCATCGCCGATCGCCGCCACTTCAGCCGCGCTCAGCTCAACCCCGGCCGACGCCGTGTTCTGCTCGAGATGGCGGATTTTTCGCGCGCCGGGGATCGGCACGATGAAATCGCCCTGGTGCAGCACCCAGGCGAGCGCCAATTGCGCCGAGGTTACGCCCTTTTCGGCCGCCAGCTTTTCCAGCGTCGCGATAACCTTGGCGTTGGCTTCCATGGCCTCGGCCTGGAAGCGCGGCAAGGTCCGGCGCCAGTCGCCATCTTCGAGCGTTTCCGGCTTGGCGATGGTGCCGGTCAAGAGGCCGCGGCCGAGCGGGCTGTAGGGGACGAAGCCGATGTCGAGTTCGCGGCAGACGGCGAACACGTCGTCTTCGGGATCGCGGGTCCACAGCGAGTATTCGCTCTGCACGGCTGCGATCGGATGCACGGCATGCGCCCGGCGGATGGTTGCAGCACTGGCCTCCGAGAGGCCGAGCGCGCGCACCTTGCCCTCGCGCACCAGTTCGGCCATGGCGCCGACCGTGTCCTCGATCGGCACGTTGGGGTCGACGCGGTGCTGGTAGTAGAGGTCGATGACATCGGTGCCCAGCCGCTTCAACGAGGCTTCGGCCACCGCCTTGACGTGCTCGGGGCGGCTGTCGACGCCGGCCATACGGTCGAGGCCCGTGCCTTCCTCCAGGATCTTGAAGCCGAATTTGGTGGCGATCGTCACTTTGTTCCGCACCGACTTCAGCGCCTTGCCGAGCAGGATCTCGTTCTCGTAAGGGCCATAGACTTCCGCCGTGTCGAAGAAGTTGACGCCGATCTCGACGGCGCGATGCAGCGTGGCGATCGCCTCGGCCTCAGGCTGGCCGCCATAGGCGAAGCTCATGCCCATGCAGCCGAGGCCGACGGGACAAACGTTCAGTTCAGTTCCTAGCTTGCGGGTTTGCATCACGCGTCTCCTTGTTGTGATGCCTTGGAGATAGCGTCTTGCCTTATGTTCGATAATTGGCTCATCTGTGCACGGGCCGTTCTAAGAAATAGATCAATGAACCGAGCACATCTTTCGCAGCTGGCGGTGCTGGCAACCGTTGCCCAGTGCGGCAGCTTTCGCGGCGCGGCCAGGGAGTTGGCCATCGCGCCGTCGGCGGTCAGCCATGCAGTGTCCAGCCTGGAGGCGCGGCTTGGTGTGCGACTGCTGGCACGCAGCACGCGCAGCGTTGCGCCAACCGAGGAAGGCGCGCAGTTGCTGGAGCGATTGCGGCCGGCGCTTTCCGAGATCGACCTGGCGCTGGAGACAGCGGTCGAGGCGCGCGACCGGCCGGCCGGGAATCTCAGGCTCAGCGTGCCGCGCACGGCAGCGCATCTGGTACTGACGCCGCGGCTCGGCGCCTTTGCCCAGGCCTATCCCGACATCGTGCTGGAGATCGTCATCGAGGACCGCTTCACCGATGTGGTGGAGGGTGGTTTCGATGCCGGCGTGCGGCTCGGCGAGAGCCTGCAGCGCGACATGATCGCGGTGCGCATCGGGCCGGACCTTCGCGGCGCGGTGGTCGGCGCGCCATCTTATTTTGAAGCGAACCCCAAGCCGCACCACCCGCGCGATCTTGCCGACCATCGCTGCATCCGCTTCCGCTTCTCCAGCGGCATCCTTTATCGTTGGGAATTTGAAAAGGACGGCGAGGAAATCGAGATCGCGGCGCAGGGGCCGCTGATCCTCGACGAGGACCATCTGATCGCCCAAGCTGTGGTCGACGGCGCCGGGCTCGCCTTCGTCTTCGAGCCCTATGTCCGCACCCCGCTCGCCGACGGCAGGCTTATCCGCGTGCTGGAGGACTGGTGCCCCCCCTTCGACGGGTTCTTCGTTTATTATCCCAGCCACCGTCAGATGCGGCCAGCGCTGAGGGCGTTTGTCGATTTCTTCAAGATGAGCGGATGAGAGGCGACCCTCCCCGTGTGGGGAGTCTCGGCTCGCGGTCAGCCTTCGGTCATTGGCTTTTCCATCGATTTCGGGCAAACCTCGTCTGATACAATCGACATGGAGATGCGTGATGTTCCGATGGGGTGTTCTGTCGACGGCCAAGATCGGCCGCGAGCAGTTGTTGCCGGCAATCGTCGAGGCGGAGAACGGCGTGCTGTCGGCGATCGCCAGCCGCGACCTGTCGAAGGCCAAGGCATTGGGTGAGCGGTTTGGCGCCCGCCATGCCTTCGGCTCCTATGAGGAATTGCTCGCCTCCAAGGACATTGACGGCGTCTATATCCCGTTGCCGACCTCGCAGCATGTCGAATGGACGGCCAAGGCCATCGAGGCCGGAAAGCATGTGCTGGTCGAGAAGCCCCTGGCACTCGACGCCAAGGACATCGGGCCGCTGATCAAACTGCGCGACGCCAAGAAAGTGCTGGTCTGCGAAGCTTTCATGGTCATCTACCACCCGCAATGGATCAAGGTGCGCGACCTCATTGCCAGCGGCGCCATCGGCCGGCTGCGCCATGTCCAGGGCGCCTTCTCCTACTACAATGTCGACCCCAAAAACATGCGCAACCAGCTCGATCTCGGCGGCGGCGCGCTGCCCGATATCGGCGTCTATCCGACGGTGTCGACGCGCTTTTCGACCGGCAAGGAGCCTGGCCGTGTCCAAGCGACGATCGAGCGCGACAAGAAATTCGGCACCGACATCTATTCCTCGATCCGCGCCGATTTCGGCGACTTCGAACTGTCCTTCTATCTGTCGACGCAGATGGCGGCGCGGCAGGTGATGGTGTTCCACGGCGAGAAAGGTTTCATCGAAGTGTTTTCGCCCTTCAATGCCGGGCTCTACGACCATCACCGCGTCGAACTGCACAACCAGAACCACACCGAAGCGCAAGTGTTCCGCTTCCCCGGAACGCAGCAGTACCGGCTGGAGGTCGAGACTTTTGCGCGCGCGGCGCAAGGAGGCAAGGAACGCGTCTTCACGCTGGAGGAGTCCGTGCTCAACCAGAAGGTCATCGACGCCATCTTCCGCGCCGGCGGCAAGGACGGCTGGGAAGCTGTCTGACACTCTGCCATAAAATAGCCGGCTAATCCTGGGAGGAAAAATGGCTGACGACGCGGACGTGATCATTGTCGGCGCCGGCCTTGCCGGGCTGGTTGCCGCCGCCGAGCTTGCCGAGGCCGGCAAGAAGATCATCATCGTCGACCAGGAGCCGGAGCAGTCGCTGGGCGGCCAGGCGTTCTGGTCGTTCGGCGGGCTTTTCCTTGTCGATTCTCCCGAGCAGCGGCGCATGCGCATCCGCGATTCGCATGATCTGGCGCTCGAGGACTGGATGGGCACCGCCGCCTTCGACCGACCGGAAGATTTCTGGCCGCGCAAATGGGCGGAGGCCTATGTCGGCTTCGCCGCCGGCGAAAAGCGCTCCTGGCTCCTGCAGCGCGGCCTGAAGTTCTTCCCCGTTGTCGGCTGGGCCGAGCGCGGCGGCGGCAATGCCATCGGCCACGGCAATTCGGTGCCGCGTTTCCATATCACCTGGGGCACCGGCCCCGGCGTGCTCGAGCCTTTTGTCCTGCGCGTGCGTGAGGCGCAGAAGCGTGGATTGATCCGCTTCAAATTCCGTCACCGCGTCAATGAACTGACGCGGACAGGTGCTGCCATAACCGGCGTGCGCGGCGATATATTGCAGCCGAGCACCGTCGAGCGCGGCCACAAGAGCTCGCGTGATATCGCCGGCGATTTCGAGCTGCATGCGCAAGCGGTGATCGTCGCGTCGGGCGGCATCGGGGCCAACCATCAGCTGGTGCGGGAAAACTGGCCCAAGCGGCTGGGGACGGTGCCGAAACGCATGATCACCGGCGTGCCCGACCATGTCGACGGCCGCATGCTGGCGATCACCGAGCAGGCAGGCGGCTCTATCATCAACCGTGACCGTATGTGGCACTATGTCGAAGGCATCAGGAACTGGGCGCCTATCTGGACCGAGCATGCGATCCGCATCCTGCCCGGCCCGTCGTCGCTGTGGCTCGATGCCAGGGGAAAACGCCTGCCGGTGCCGCTCTATCCCGGCTTCGACACGCTGGGCACGCTCAGCCATATCATGAGCACCGGCTTCGACTATTCCTGGTTCATCCTGACCAAGAAGATCATCCAGAAGGAGTTCGCGCTGTCGGGCTCCGAACAGAACCCGGACCTGACCGGCAAGAGCTGGCGCCAGGTGCTCGGCCGCGCCACATCAGGCATCCCAGGACCAGTGAAGGCCTTCATGGAGAAGGGCGAAGATTTCATCGTCGAGGCCGACCTTTCGACGCTGGTCGCGCGCATGAACGCACTGGCCGGCGGCGAGCCTCTGCTCGATCTTGCCCAGGTGGAGCGCGAGATCCGCGCTCGCGACAGGCAACTCGACAATCCGTTCTCCAAGGACATGCAGATCACCGCGCTGCGCGGTGCGCGCGCCTATCTCGGCGACAGGCTGATCCGCACGGCCAAGCCGCACAAGATGCTCGACCCGGCAAACGGGCCGCTGATCGCGGTGCGCCTCAATATACTGACGCGCAAGACGCTGGGCGGCCTGCAGACCGATCTCAACAGCCGCGTGCTGGGCGCCGACGGCCAGCCGGTGCCGGGGCTCTATGCCGTCGGCGAAGCGGCCGGTTTCGGCGGCGGCGGCGTGCATGGCTATGCGGCGCTGGAAGGCACCTTCCTCGGCGGCTGCATCTTTTCCGGCCGCAGCGCCGGCCGGGCGGTAGCCGCCTCGGTGGCGTGAAACGACGCCATAACTGTTGCCTGGGCTCCTATACGCCCGGGTGATAAATATATGACTTTTTTATATTTTTCAGATTTCGGCCGCCTCGAATACAAATGCCGATGTTTTTATCTTTCTGAGTGCAGCCGGTCCCGAGCCGCTGCAGGCAGCCGCCACCTGATGGCGGCGGTACCAGAAAGAAGGAAGTCTTCGATGTTCCTCTCAGACGGGCTCTATCTGCCCACCCATCGCCCTTTGCCGGCGTCGCAGGTCGAACAGATCAGGCGTGCGGCGAACAGCAGTCGCCCACAGGTCAACCTCCTCGCGCCCTTCACAACGACATGGTGGCTCCTGGTCGTCGGCGCCTTGGTGGCCGCCGCCGCGATCGCTGCCCAGCTTTCCTGAAGGGCAGGAGATGACCATGCAAAGCTCCCCTATCTCCCCTGACGGAAACGCCCTTCACCGCTTCGTCGTCGGGCGCGATGGCGAAGGCCACTGGATCGCGCGTGACGAAGAAGGCCTGACCGGCGGCGTCTTTGCTGACAAGAATTCCGCAGTCCGTTTCGCCACGATGGAAAGCGGCCATCGCGCCGGAGCAATACGCTTCGCCCCGGCAAGTGTGCGGCTTTCCCTGTTCAACTGAGCCGTGCCCGGTTCCGAACTGACCGGAACGAACTGGCCATGGACAATTCCAACACCACTGCTGGACCCGACAGCGCCGATCTCGTGGGATTGCTTGATCGCCTGCCGCATGTCGGCAGGCTGCTTGAACACCAGCTTTGGGAAGCGGCACGCGCCCTATCCCTCGACAGATCGTCCCGGCAAGGCCGCCAGTTTGCCGGCCTGGTCGAGGCCGGCGCCACGCTCGACGCCGTCCTGTTGCTTGTCGCCGTGTCGGAGCCGGAGCGTTCGGTGTCTTGCGTCAGCAGGACCGGCGAGCGCTGGTTTTGCTCCATTCAAGTTACGCTCGCAAGGCCGCCGACCACGGCCGGCATGGCCGAAGCGGATCATATCGATCTGGCTGCCGCGCTGCTGTCCGCCCTGCTTTCCTCGCACCTCATGAAAACGCTGCATCCAAAAATTCATCCAGGATGACTTTGATTGCCATGACACCAGAACAAGCCCGAATGCGCCTGACCGGAGCGATGACCGCTCTGGTAACGCCGTTCACCGACGGCGAGGTCGATCTGAAGCAGCTGACCGCGCTGTTACGCTGGCAGATCGAACAGGGGATCAACGGGCTGGTCCCATGCGGCACCACCGGTGAAGCGCCGACCCTGTCGTGGGAGGAGCGCCTCGATATCATAGCGCTGTGCGTGAAGATCGCCGGCGGCAGGGTGCCAGTTATCGCTGGCACCGGAACAAACAGCACCGAGACGACGATCGCCTTTTCGACAGCCGCCGAAGCCTTTGGCGCCGACGCCGCCCTCATCGTCACGCCCTACTATAACAGGCCGAGCCAGGAAGGGATCTTTCGCCATTTCGAGGCGGTCGCAGCCAAGGTCAGGATACCGATCATCGTCTACAACGTGCCGGCGCGAACCGGCGTCGACCTGTCGCAGGAGACGATCGAGCGCCTGGCGCAGATCCCGACCATCATCGGCATCAAGGACGCCACCGGCGATGTGAGCCGGCTATCCACACTTCCGGCCGTGCTCAGGCGCCGCTTCATCTGTCTCTCCGGCCACGACGCAACGGCGTTCGGCTTCAACACGATGGGCGGTCGCGGGACAATTTCGGTGGTCTCCAACGTCGCGCCGCGACTGTGCGTCGAGATGCATGATGCGTGTCGGCAGGGCGACCACCACACCGCCCGGGCGATCCATCATCGCCTGCGGCCGCTGATCGCGGCGCTTGAACTGGAGAGCAATCCCGTGCCGGTCAAATATGCGCTCAGCCTGGCGCTGGGCATGAGCCCGGATGTCCGCTTGCCGCTGACCCCAGTCCGCCCCGAAACCGAAGCCGCCATACAGGAGGCTATGCTGGCGCTGTCCGGGAGCATCCCCGGCGTCGCGCAATCAAGACCGGTGCAGGCCTCGCCCGCGTCGTGGCGGCTTTGACGGGGACGCCTTGCCATCAGCGGCATAGATCAGTCCGGGCTGGACGATCCATTCGCCAGTCCGGAGCGCTTCGACATCGAAGCGTCCTGTGCGGTCGCGCGGTGCGACGCCGACGAACTGGTATCGCCGTCCCCTCGCATCAACGACCGTATCGGCGATCGGGTGGCCGGCGAGCCGGCCAATGATTGTTCCCTGTTCCCTGAGGTTCGCCAGGACGAAATACTCCGTCGGCACCCTGCGGCTGGCCTTGGAGGTCAGCCAGACTGAATGTAATCTCATCTTCGTCTGAAGCCAGCTGTTGGTCCGGCCGGCCAGTCAAATGGCGGCCCGGAATTACATAGTCGCTGGCTGCATAGGAATTCGAGAGCAGGTTTTGGCCTGAGTTATAAAGGCCGTATATGCCTGCCCGATCAGGGGTCCAGACGGCGCGGCCGATGCGGCTCGATACAGTCGGGCGACGGCGTCGTCGCCGGGCCGCCAGCGCAATCCAGGCCGCCGGGTTGTATCTCGGGTGCTGGCGCGCAATCGATTGCTGGTCCACCGCAATCAGGCCGATCCGGCCAGTCGGGCCTGTCCGGACGATCAGGTCTGTCGGGACGCCAGGGCCTGTCAGGCCTCCATGGCCTGTCGGGGCCGTGGTCACGGTCGCGCCAATGATGGTCGCGCCAGGGGCGGTCGCGATAATCGTCCGTATCGACGCATGCGCTGAGCGCCGCGGCACAGATGATGAGCGCCAACGCGCTTCCGAGCCTGGTCATGATTGCAGCTGTTTCCTTGCTGTTGGCCACCCACGGGTTGGGTCTGCCCGCCCAGCATTGCGCCTGCATTACGCCTCGTGCGAATGAACCGCGAAGCTGCCGCGCAGTAGCCTTGCCGGGCGGCGGTCATGCAGTGGAGCCACGTTCACCAGAGCCACGCGCCCCCTCCGAGCGCAGCGACCGCGTCGACGATCCGCGTGAAACTTTCGCGGGCGCGGCCGACCATGTGCCGGGCCCTGAGATAGCCATGCACCAGACCCGGCTCCTCGAACCAGGTGGCCCGCCCGCCTGCCGCGACGATCCAGTCGCGATAAGCCTCGCCGTCGGACGACAGCGGGTCGCATTCAGCGGTGATCAGCAGCGTCGGCGGCAGTTTGGCGAAATCGGTATCGGCCAGCGGCGACAGCGTTACATCGCCGGTCCGGTCTGCGCCGCCAGTGCGGATATGCTTGTAGAATTCGAGATCGCGCATGGTCAGCATCGGCGCTTCGGCATGCGTGAGATAGGAACCCTTCGAGCGGTCGCCGCCAAGGCCGGGATAGATCAGCACCTGGCCGACCGGCCGCTTCGCGTGACCGCGCGTGGCGTGAGCAACGGCGGCGCAGAGATTGCCGCCGGCGCTGTCGCCGCATAGCAGGGTGGGGCAATCGCGGGTGGACGCAGCCCATTCGTATGCGCTCATCGCATCGTCGAAGGCGGCCGGATGCAGATGTTCCGGCGCCAGCCGGTAATCGACAGAGACAACCTCGTAGCCGGTGCGGGCGCAGAGCTCGGCGCAGACATCGTCATGGCTGTCCAAGCCGCCGAGGATGAAGCCGCCGCCGTGGATGTAGAGCACTGTCGCTGCCGGTTGCGGGGCGGTGCGGTAGATGCGGATCGGGATATCATGTGTGGGCGTCGCTATGGCCGAGGTTTCGACCGCCACGCCTTGCGGATAGCCGGCAAAGAATTCCCGGCACATGCGGTCGTAGATCGCGCGCTGCTGGGTGATCGTGTAATCGATCGTATCGGGCGGATAATAGGAATTGGTCCGCTCGATGAAGGCCCAGGTCTCGGCGTCGATGAGCTTGGTGTAGTCGGTCATGGGATTCCTTTACCTCCCTGATCGGGGAGGACGCCGCGAAATGGCGGGTGACGGCGCTTCACGCACCCCCGGACCTTCGGTCCGAGTAAAGTGGCTCACTTCCCCTTCCACACCGGATCGCGCTTTTCAGCGAAAGCGCGGAAACCTTCCATGTTGTCTTCCGAGCCGTAGAGCGCATCGACCGTCGCCAACTGGCGGCGCGTCACCCGGTTCATGGCATCCTGGAAGGTCAGCGCTTCGGCCACGCGCGCCGTCTCCTTGATCGCGGCGAAGACCAGCGGCGGGCCGCTGGCGAGCAGGCGGGCGATCTCCCAGACGCGGTCCTCGAGCTTTTCCTTGGGCAGCACTTCGTTGACAAGGCCCCAGCGATGCGCCTCGGCGACATCCATCCAGCGGCCGGTGAGCAGAAGATCCATGGCGACATGATAGGGGATCCGCTTCGGCAGCTTGATCGTCGCCGCATCGGCCAGCGTGCCGGCGCGGATTTCGGGCAGCGCGAAGGAGGAATGATCGGAGGCGTAGATGAGGTCGCAGGACAGCGCCAATTCGAAGCCGCCTCCGACCGCCATGCCGTTGACGCAAGCAATGACCGGCTTGTTCAAGTCGCGCAGTTCCTGCAGGCCGGCGAAGCCGCCGACGCCATAGTCGCCGTCGACCGCGTCGCCGCCGGCCGCGGCCTTCAGGTCCCAGCCGGCGCAGAAGAACTTGTCGCCGGCGGTTTTGACGATGGCGACGCGCAATTCCGGATCGTCGCGGAACGCCTTGAAGGTCTCGCCCATCAGCCGCGAGGTCTTGAGGTCGATGGCATTGGCCTTGGGCCGGTCGAGCGTGACCTCGAGGATCGAGCCTTCTCTGCGGGTCGAAATGACGTCAGACATTCTTGTTCTCTCCCAGCACCAGCAGCGCGTCGGCGATCCAGGCACCCTTGCCTTCGACGCAGACGATCAGCGGGTTGATGTCGAGTTCCTCGATCTCGCCGGCATTCGTCTGCACGAAGGCAGCAATGCCCGCGATGGCGTCGATGGCGGCCGCGACGTCGGCCTTCGGCCGGCCGCGATAGCCTTCGAGCAGCGGGAACAGTTTGAGGCCGCGCAGTGCGGCTTCGATGTCGTCGCGCGTCGCCGGCAGCATCAAGGTGACGCTGTCGCGCAGCAATTCGACCAGCACGCCGCCGGTGCCGAGCGTCATCACCGCGCCGAACATCGGATCCCTGGTGAAGCCGACGATCAGTTCGGCGACGCCATCGCGCACCATGCGCTCGACATAGAGCCCGGTGCCGAGCGGCAGCAGATCATGCGCCGCCGTGCTGACGGATTCTGCGTCCTTGAGGTTGAGCCTGACGGCGCCGACTTCGGACTTATGGGCGACACCCAGCGCCTTCAGCGCGACGGGAAAGCCGAGCGCCATCGAAGAGATCACCGCCTCGACCGCATTGCCGGCGCGCTCGCCTTTCGGCACTGGAAGCCCGGCCTTGATCAGCCTCGCCTTGGCTTGCGCCTCATCAGGCGTGACATGATCGCCGCCGGCAGCGCCAGAAGCAGAGGTGTCGATCGGCTGCGCCTGCGGTTCGGCCCACGCCCAGCCGATAAAGGCCGCTGCGCCCGCGGCATCCATCGCCTCGGAAATGCCGAACAGCGGCACCATGCCGCGCGCCATCAGTTCGGCGGTGTATTCTTCCGGCAGGTTCTCCGGCAGCGAGGAGACGATCGCACCATGCGCCTTGTTGGTCTTCAGCGCCGATTCGAAGGCGCGCAGCGTCGCCCACCAGTCGGTGACCGAGCAGCGGTCGGGGCGCGGAAAGTCGAGCACCAGCATGTTGAGGTCGAAGCCCCCCGACACCATGGCGGTGAAGGTGGCCGTCATCGCCGGCTCGTTGTTCCAGATGAAGGTGTGGTAGTCGAGCGGGTTGGCGACCGCGACCAGCGGCCCGAGCGTCGATTTGACATGGGCGCGGTGTTTTTCCGTGAGAACCGGGAAGTTGACCCAGCGACCTTCGGCGCTGTCGGCCATGACGGACGCCTCGCCGCCTGAGCAGCTCATCGACGACAGTCGATAGCCGGGCAGCGGGCCGGTGATGTGCAGCAGCTTCAGCGCCTCGATGAAGGCGGGAATGGAATCGACGCGCGCAATACCGAGCCGCCTCAGGAAAGCGCCCGATGCCGCATCCGAGCCCGCGAGCGAGGCGGTGTGCGAGACCGTCGCCTGCCTGGCCTGTTCGGAACGCCCGACCTTCATGGCGATGATCGGTTTTTTCAACTCGCGCGCCCTGGCGGCCAACCGTTCGAAGCCGGCCACGGAGTCAAAAGCTTCGATGTGCAGGCCGAGCGAGGTCACCCGATCGTCCTCGATCAGGCCGAGCGCCATTTCGGAGAGGCCGGTCTGCGCCTGGTTGCCGGCGGTCATCAGGAAAGCGATCGGCAGGCCACGCTTCTGCATCGTCATGTTGATGGCAATGTTGGAGGACTGGGTGATGATGGCGACGCCCTTGCCGCCTTCTTCCAGCCTGATGCCGCCATGCTGGTCCGGCCACAAAAGCGCGCCGTCGGCATAGTTGATCAGGCCGTAGCAATTCGGGCCGATGATCGGCATCTGGCCGGCGGCGGCGACCAGTTCGGCTTGCAGGCGCTCGCCGTCATCGTCATAGGCCTCGGTTTCGAGGAAGCCGGCGGCAAAGCAGACGGCGCCGCCGGCGCCGCGCTCGGCCAGCGCCTTGATGACCTCGATAGTCAGATGCCGGTTGACGCCGACGAAGGCGGCATCCGGCGCTCCTGGCAGATCGGCGACGGAGCGATAGGCCTTACGGCCGGCAACCTCGTCCTTGGTCGGATGCACCGGCCAGATTTGGCCGGCAAAGCCCATCTTGATCGATTGCGCAACGACCGCAGCCGCTTGCACGCCACCGAAGACGGCGATCGATTTCGGGCGCAGGAGACGTTCGAGTTTATGCATGGTGATCTTTTCGTTTGAGCGCGGTGTCTGACGGATCCAGACTTTGGCGCATCATGCTCTAAGCTCCGAACGGACGCAGCAGCGCCCGCGAAATAATATGTCGCTGAATCTCCGAAGTGCCTTCCCAGATGCGCTCGACGCGGGCGTCGCGCCAGATGCGCTCCAGCGGCAGGTCGTCCATCAGCCCCATGCCGCCATGGACCTGGATGGCTTCATCGGCGACGAAAGCGAGCATCTCGGTGGCCTTCAGCTTGGCCATGGCCATGTCCTGGTCGGTGACAGTGCCCTGATCGTACTTCCAGCCGGCTTCGAACACCATCAGGTCGGCGGCCTTCAATTCGGTCGCCATGTCGGCGAGCTTGAACGATACGCCTTGGAACTTGCCGATCTGCTGGCCGAACTGCTGGCGCTGCGCGGAATACTCGATGGCGTGGCCCAGCGCCCGCTCGGCACGGCCGAGGCAGGTTGCGCCGACCTGCAGGCGCGTGGCGCCGAGCCAGGAATTGGCGACCTCGAAACCCTTATGGACTTCACCGAGTACCTGGCTTGCCGGCAGGCGGCAATCGTCGAATTCGAGGATGGCGTTGGTGTAGCCGCGATGCGAGACGTTGCGATAGCCATCGCGCACCGCAAAGCCCTTCGTGCCCTTGTCGACGAAGAAGGCGGTGATCTTCTTGCGCTTGCCGCGCGGCGAATCCTCTTCGCCAGACGCCATGAAGACGATGGCAAAGTCGGCGAGATCGGCGTGGGAGATAAAGTGCTTGGTGCCGTTCAGCACCCAGTCGTCGCCATCCTGCACCGCGGTCGCTTTCATGCCGCGCAGATCGGAACCGGCGCCGGGCTCAGTCATCGCCAGGCAGTCCCACTTTTCGCCACGGATGCAAGGAAACAGGTACTTTTCGCGCTGCTCCGGCGTGCCGGCAAGCAGGATGTTGGACGGGCGCGCCACGCAGGTCCAGTGCAGCGCGTAGTTGGCGCGGCCGAGCTCCTTTTCGTAGAGCAGCCAGGTCACCGTATCGAGGCCCGCGCCGCCGACATCGGCCGGCATGTTGGCGGCGTAGAGGCCGGCTTCGATCGCCTTGGCCTTGATCTCCTCGATCAGGTCACGGCGCAGCACGCCGGTGCGCTCCACCTCGCGCTCATGCGGGTAAAGCTCATTCTCGACGAAGGCGCGCGTCGTCTCGACGATGAGCTTCTGCTCTTCCGAAAGACCGAAATCCATGGTCTCAGCCCTTCTTCTTTTTCTTCGGCTTTTCGGCCTTCTTCACTGGCTTGGAGGCCTTGGCCTTCTCGGCAGCCTTTGAAGCCCCCGGCTTCTTTGCCGCCAGCTTGGCGAGCTGCTTGGTATAGTCCTTGTGCAGCGCGCCGGCGCCCCAGCCCTTGCCTTTGTTCTGCTTCGACAGCGCATCCATGATCGCGACCAGATTGTCGTCGCGGATCTTTTCCAACTCGCGGATTGACAGGCCGTGCGCCTGATCATCCGACTGGGTGGCGATCAGATCGACCAGCTCGTCATTGAATTCCGGCACGTCCATCAGCTTGGTCCACGGCCATTTCAGGCAGGGGCCGAACTGCGCCATGAAGTGGCGCATGCCGGCTTCGCCGCCGGCGACGCGATAGACCTGGAACATGCCCATCTGCGCCCAGCGCAGGCCGAAGCCGTAGCGCATGATGTCGTCGAGTTCCTCGACCGTGCAGATGCCGTCCTTGATCAGCCACAGCGCCTCGCGCCATGCCGCCTCGAGCAGGCGGTCACCGACGAAAGCCTCGATCTCCTTGCGGATGACGACCGGCTTCATGCCGATTGAGGCATAGATCTCCTTGGCGACCTCGATGGCCTCGGGGAAAGTCTGCTCGCCGCCGACGATCTCGACCAGCGGCAGGAGATAGACAGGGTTGAACGGATGGCCGACGACCAGCCGCTCCGGGTGCCTCTTCATCGCCACCTGCATGTCGGTCGGCTTGATGCCGGAGGTCGAGGAACCGACGATGGCGTTGGCCGGCGCGTGGGCGTCGATCTCGGCCAGCACCTTGTGCTTGAGGTCGAGTCGTTCCGGCACGCTTTCCTGGATGAAGTCGGCATCGGCCACCGCCTCCGCAATGGTCTTGGCGAAGGTCAGCTTGCCTTCTTTTGGCAGGCCGCCAGGCACCATCTGCTTATAGGCGCGGCGCGCGCCCTTCATCACTTCCGAGACCTTGCGAGAGGCCTCGGGATCGGGATCGAAGATCGACACGTCGATGCCGTTCAAGAGCAGGCGCGCCACCCAGCCGGCGCCGATGACACCGCCGCCAATGGCGGCTGCCTTGTTGATGATGCTCATGCGGAGGCTCCGGTTCTTGTCTTGGCTATAGTGGGATCTAGGAGGGGCACGCGCTCGCCTGCGCGGATCACCGAGGGGTCGTAGGCCTTGCGGGCAAAGACTTCGAGCACGAAGGGCCGGAAGAACTCGATCGGCAGCGTCTCGTAGTCGGGGTCGAAGCTCGACTGGTCCCAACGTTCGCAGAACTGGTCGCAATCGTCGAAATAGGCGTGGCCGGCAAAACGGTCGCGGGCATGGCGGTTGCCGCCGACATGGTGGGCGTAATAGAGCCGCTGGAAGTCGCCATGCTTTTCCACCACCCAGGTGCATTGCTCGCGCACGAAGGGTTTCAGGATCGACGCGGCATATTCGTCGTGGTTGTAGGGCGCATAGATGTCGCCGATATCGTGCAGCAGCGCGCAGGCAATCCAGTCGGTGTCGGCGCCGTCGCGCCAGGCGCGCGTCGCCGCCTGTAGCGAATGGCCGAGCCGGGTGATCTTGTAACCGGACAGGCCCTCGTCGAGCTGCACCAGGGCGTCGAGCAGCCGATCGCCGGTCTTGGCGGCATAGTCGATTTCATGGGCGGTCAGGAACTCGTAATCGTCCTTGTCGCCATCCTTCATCGCGGTGAATTTGACGGTTGTCATGCCTGCCTCCCGCTCTATGCCGCGGCTGCGATCGGCGCCCGCTTGGTCAGGTTGAGCTTCTTGCGCACTTCCTCCGGCCCGAGTATCCGGGCGCCGAGATTGGTGACGATGCTGGCGGCACGCTCGACCAGCTGCGCGTTGGTAGCCAGCACGCCCTTGTCGAGCCAGAGATTGTCTTCGAGGCCAACGCGGACATTGCCACCGGCCAGCACCGCGGCGGCGGCATAGGCCATCTGGTTGCGGCCGATGGCGAAGGCCGACCAGTTCCAGGTCGACGGCACGTTGTTGACCATGGCCATGAAGGTGTTGAGATCGTCAGGCGCGCCCCACGGCACGCCCATGCAAAGCTGCACCAGGGCGTCGGGGTTCAATACCTTTTCCTCGACCAACTGCTTGGCGAACCAGAGATGGCCGGTGTCGAAGGCCTCGATCTCCGGTTTGACGCCGAGTGCCGTCATCATGCCGCCCATGGCGCGCAGCATGCCGGGCGTGTTGGTCATGACATAGTCGGCCTCGGCGAAGTTCATCGTGCCGCAATCGAGCGTGCAGATTTCCGGCAGGCATTGGCGCACATGTTCCATGCGGTTGGTGGCGCCGCCCATATCGGTGCCCTTTTCGTTGAGCGGAAGCGGCGCTTCCGGCGAGCCGAACACCATGTCGCCGCCCATGCCGGCGGTGAGGTTCAGGATGACATCGACGTTTGCCGCGCGGATGCGCTCGGTGACCTCGCGGTAGAGATGCACATCGCGCCTGGGCTTGCCGGTTTCGGGGTCGCGGACATGGCAATGGACGATGGCAGCCCCGGCCTTGGCCGCATCGATGGCCGAATCGGCGATCTGCTTGGGCGAACGCGGCACATGCGGAGAGCGATCCTGCGAGCCGCCGGACCCGGTCACGGCACAGGTAATGAAAACCTCACGGTTCATCGCAAGCGGCATGGAATTCTCCTCCTAATCGAGACAGAGGCACAACATTGCTCGACTTGCGAGAGACTGCTTTACGTTTTACGAAGGCGTCATGATAAAAAACGAAAAGCCGACAATCTTTCGCGCCGAGCAGTCGCCGCTCAAGGTTACGATGCTGGTGTTTTCCGGAGCATCCATCATGTGCGTGGCATGCGCCGTCGATCCGCTGCGTGCCGCCAACCGCATCGCCGGCGAAACCCTGCTCGACTTCAAACTGGTTTCGGTGACCGGGGAGGCGCCGGTGACGACATGCGGGCTGCCCGTGGCGGTCAGCGGCCGGTTCGATGCGACGGAGCCAACCGATGTCCTTGTCGTGGTCGCGGGCTTCGGTACGCAGAACTATGCCACGTCTGCCTTGCTCGCCGGCCTGCGGCGGGCGGCGCGCTCGGCCCGTGCCTGCGGCGGCGTCGAGGCGGGCACATGGCTGGTGGCGCGCGCCGGCCTGCTGGAAGGGCGCAGCGCCACCACCCATTGGGAGGACATGGAGGATTTTTCGTCCGCCTTTCCCGGCGTCGACGTGCGCCCCGATCGATACATCATCGACGGGCCGGTCTTCACCACGGGCGGTGCATCGCCAACCCTGGACCTGATGCTGCACCTGATCCGCACGCGGCTCGGCATGGCCGTGGCGCTGGATGTGGCAAGTGCGTTCATTTACGATCAGGCGCGCGTGGCGACCGATGCGCAGCCGCTGGTCTCGCTTGGCCGGCTCGACGGCTACGATCCACGCCTGGCGCAAGCCATCCGGCTGATGGAAGCGCATGTCGACCAGCCGCTGACCATAGAAGCCATAGCCAAGCGTTCCGGCGTGACAGCGCGGACACTGGAAAGCATTTTTCGCAAGTCGATCGGCGAGACGCCGGGCGCCTATTATCTGAGGCTGCGCCTGGGGGCCGCGCGCCGGCTGGTGGTCGACACGCGAGTGGCCATGGCGGATATTGCCGGGCGGACGGGATTCTCATCCGCCGCCGCATTTTCCAGAGCGTTTTCAAGAGCTTTTGGCGAAGCCCCGGTCAGGCTGCGCCGAGGATAATCATATCCAGGGGATTAGGCGGCGTTCTGTCGCTCGCTGCCGGCGTCCATCTGCGAGCGCATCTGCCTCGCTAGACGGACTTCAAACCGGCTGCTGACCGCACGATCCCATTCGTTCTTCACATTGTCGGTCGGCCGCGGCAGCGCCATCAGCCGGTCGATGATCGATCCGGTCTCGCCGGATGACAGTAGGGCGTCGATTTCACGCTCGTGCTGCATATCGGTTCGCCTCCTTCCTTTTCACCCGTCACAGGCCCCTCTTATACGAGATACGTGACGGCAGTTTGAAGGCAAGAGCGAGGTCATTGAGGGGCGCGAAGGGGCAAAACCTTGTCGCCGGATGCGCCATTTGGCGCAAAGCCGTCCAAGGGCGGCAGGAGTGTTATCCAGCCGCCCGTCGAGCATACGAATCGGCCTTCCGCCTAGACGTAGCGGTTGACGATGTTTTCCAGCAACTCCTGGCGGCCGGAGCGCGGCTGCGGCTCGATCTTCTTCTTCACCACACGCTCGGCGATGTCTTCCAGCGTGCGCTTGCCCGACAGCATCGCCTTGGCCTCGGTGCTGTTCCAGCCAGCATAACGCTCGGCCAGCGGCGCCGACAGCGCCTTGTCCTCGACCATGCGCGCCGCAGCCTTCAAGCCGCGTGCGCAAGAATCCATGCCGCCGATATGACCGATCAGCAGGTCCTGCGGATCGAGCGACTGGCGGCGCAGCTTGGCGTCGAAATTGGTGCCGCCGGTCTTGAAGCCACCGGCCTGCAGGACCTGGTAATAGGCCAGCGCCATTTCCGGCACGTTGTTGGGGAACTGGTCGGTGTCCCAACCGGACTGGTAGTCGTTGCGGTTCATGTCGATCGAGCCGAAGACGCCGAGCGCATTGGCCAGCGCCAGTTCGTGCTCGAAGGAATGGCCGGCCAGGATGGCATGGCCCTGCTCGATGTTGAGTTTTACTTCCTTCTCCAGCCCGAAGCGCTTGAGGAAGCCGTAAACGGTGGCGACATCGTAGTCGTATTGGTGCTTTGTCGGCTCCTGCGGCTTCGGCTCGATCAGGATGGTGCCCTTGAAGCCGATCTTGTGCTTGTAGTCGACGACGAGGCTGAGGAAGCGGCCGGCCTGTTCCTGCTCGCGGGCAAGGTCGGTGTTGAGCAGCGTCTCATAGCCCTCGCGCCCGCCCCAAAGCACGTAGTTCTCGCCCTTCAGCCGCTTGGTGACGTCGATGCAGCTCTTCACCGTCGCCGCCGCATAGGCAAAGACATCCGGATCGGGATTGGTGGCGGCACCCGACATGAAGCGGCGGTTGGAGAACAGGTTCGCCGTGCCCCACAAAAGCTTGACGCCGGTCTGCTTCATCTTGCCGGCAAAGTAGTCGGCGATCTCATCGAGACGGGCCGCACTTTCAGAGAAATCCTTGCCCTCCGGCCGGACATCGGCGTCGTGGAAGCAGAAATAGGGTGCGCCGAGCAGCGAGAACATCTCGAAGGCGACATCGGCCTTCAGTTTCGCCAGTTCCATCGTGTCGATGCCGCCGGCCTTGGGGAACCAGGGACGGTCGAAGGTCTGGCCGCCGAAGGGGTCGCCGCCCGGCCACGCGAAGGAATGCCAGTAGGCGACGGCGAAGCGCAGATGGTCTTCCAGCCGTTTGCCGGCGACCACCTCGTCGGGATTGTAGAACCGGTAGGCCAGCGGATTGGTCGAATCCGGCCCCTCATATTTGATCGTCTGGATGTCGCCGAAAAATCCGCTGCTCATGATTTCTGTCCTCTCTCGAATAGTTCGCCCTGATTACCTCAGGCGTAATTGGTTTCGGTCCTAGGCTGGTCGAAAAAGCTGATGTCAAAGCCATCAAACAAAGGAGACAGACCATGACCGACCTCAACAAAATCGCCGAGGGCTACATCACCGCCTGGAACGAAAGCGACGCCAGCCGCCGCGCCGAATTGCTCACGGCGACCTTCACCGAAGACGTCAGCTATCGCGATCCGCTGATGCAGGGCGATGGCCATGAAGGCGTCGCGGCGCTCATCGACGCCGTGCAGCAGCGCCTTGCCGGCTTCCGGTTCTCGCTGAAGGGCGCGCCGGACGGCTTTGCCGACAAAATCCGCTTCTCCTGGAACCTCGGCCCGGAGGGCGTCCCTTCGGTCATCGAAGGCACCGATATCGGCATCATCGAGAACGGCCGCCTGAAAAGCGTCACCGGCTTTCTGGACAAGATCCCGGCGCAATGAACCGGCAAGCTGCGGCATGGGCAAGAAGCCGCTCACGCCGTGGCGCCCTTGATCGCCGGGTAGAGCGCCCGGTAGCGGTGATAGGCGTCCGCATAGGCACCGCCAAGCTTGGCATCCGGTTCGATGGTGGCATCCGTCCTCGGCGCGGTGCACACGGCCAGCGGATCGGCACCGGTCGCCGTGATAAGACCGAGCCTGGCTGCGCCAAAGGCGGCGCCGAAATCGCCGTCGGCGGGAATATCCACCGGCACCTGCAGCGCGGTGGCGATCGATTTCAGCCAGTAGCGCGAGCGTGAGCCGCCACCGATCGCGGTCACCCGCGTCAATGTCGTGCCGGCCGTCTTCAGGGCTTCGAGGCTGTCGCGGAAGGCGAAGGCGACGCCTTCGAGAACCGCCTGCGTCAGCACCGCGCGGCTCGATTCATGCGCCAGCCCGGTGAAAGACCCGCGGATGGCGGAATCATTGTGCGGCGTGCGCTCGCCCGAGAGATAGGGCAGGAAGGACACGCCGGTCGGCGCCTTCAGCGTGTCGCCGAGTTCCGATGTCAGCTCGCCTGCGCCTTTGCCCGTGACCTCCGACAGCCAGTTGAGCGAATCGGTCGCCGACAGGATGACCCCCATCTGGTGCCAGGTGTTGGGCAGCGCATGGCAGAAGGTGTGCACAGCACTTGCCGGGTTGGGCAGATAGGATGCGTTGGCGGCAAACAGCACGCCCGACGTGCCGAGCGAGACAAAGGCATGGCCGGCGCCGACCGTGCCCATGCCGCAGGCCGAAGCCGCGTTGTCGCCGGCGCCGCCGGCGATGGGGATGCCGGCCTCGATGCCCCATTTCGACGCCAGCTCGCCGCGCAGCCCGCCGGCCTTTTCAGTGCCCTCGACCAGCGACGGCATTTGGCTCTCGTCAAGGGAGGTGGCGGCGAGCAGGTCCGGCGACCAGCGGCGCCTGCCGACATCGAGCCAGGACGTGCCGGCCGAGTCGGACATTTCCGAAATGTGTTCGCCGGTCAGCCAAAGCCGCAGGAAATCCTTGGGCAGCAGGACTTTCGCCACCTTGGCGAAGACAGCGGGCTCATTGTTCTTCACCCAGGCGAGCTTTGGCGCGGTGAAGCCGGGGAAAACGATATTGCCGGTCAGCGCGCGAAAGCGCGGATCGGCGTCAAGTGCGGCCGCCTCGACATGGCTGCGCGTGTCGTTCCACAGGATACAGGGGCGCAGCACATGATCGGCCGCATCGAGCAAGGTGGCGCCATGCATCTGGCCCGACAGGCCGATGCCTTTCACCGCCGCGAACTGCTTGGGATGGGAGGCCTTGAGTTCGGCGATCGCGTCTTCGCAGGCGCGTATCCAGTGGGACGGATCCTGCTCGGACCAGCCGGGATGTGGCCGCGAGACATCAAGCGCGCCATGGCCGGAACCGACGACGGTTTGTCCGGCATCGATCAGCAGCGCCTTGACGCCCGACGTGCCCAGGTCGAGGCCGAGATACATGTTTTCCTCCCACGTCCTTATTTTTTTCGGATCCCGAAAAAATCTGGCCGAGCCAGTTTTTAAGGCAAGATCGGCTTGCGGTCAATTCTCTGACAAATCGGCCGCGCGTCGTGAGAACAGCGCCGACAGCGGACTGTCCGGCCGCGCCGTCGAACGCTCGGCGGTGAGCGCCCTGGCCAGCGCGCCGTCACCGGCCCGCAGTGCCGCTTCGATCAGCGTCAGGTCAATGATATCGCGCTGTGCGTGGCTGCCGCCGAAACGATGGGCGATCGCTCGGATCGGCCGGATCAGGCGCATGGCCTCGCTGTAGTTGCCCGCACCGAAGGCATTGATGGCCAGCGTCAGGGGATGGCCGACATCGCGGGTGAAGGCGGCATTGTCGTCATTGCCGCGCATGGCCTCGCGCTGCGCCTCGACCAAGGTGCGGGCCGGAGCGTCGAGCCCGGCGCCGACAAAGGCCATCATCGCATGCGCATCGTTGAAGGCATAGTTGCCGGCGCCAACCTTGGGCCAGTTGGCGGCGAGCGCCGACCAGCGGTCACCGACATCGACGCCACCGAGATAAAGCCGCCACAGGATCGCCGAGGCATCGACCATGTTCAGCGCCATCGCCGACGGCGTGCCGTAGATCGGCCCGTCATAGAGCGCCAGCACCTCGTCGGTCTCGCCAAGATCGTAGTGAAACAGCGCCAGGTGCCACCAATTGTGCACCTGGAGGAAACTGTCCCTCGTCCAAGCCTCGGGGTCGGCGCGCATCCAGGCGATGCCATCCCTTTGCCGGCTTTGCATTTCCATGACATGCGCCACGGCATGCTGAGCCCAGCCGTCGCGCGGTTCGATCCCGACCGCCGTGCGGCCGAGCTTTTCGGCCAATGCGTACTCGCCCATCTCCTCCAGTCCGAAAGCCTCCATGCCGAGCATGGCGTGGTATCCCGGCATGTCGTTCTGCCAGGACGGCAAGGCGCGGGCGATGCGGTCGCGCAGCATGCGGGCATTGCCGGTGAAGAAATCGATCTGGTGCCCGACCTGCAGCGCCACCGCGTCGAGCGGGGCGTCGATGGCGATGTCCTCGAGGATGCGGGCGGCGTCATGCCAGCGCCCGCCGGCGAGATGGCCAAGGGCTAAGACATGCGCCTGCTCGCGCGTTGTCGCCGCAAGCGGCAGGGCCGCCTCATGGCAAGTCCTGGCCACCGCCGTTGCGTCGCGCTCGGTGGCGAGGCCGAAGAGATAGCCCTTGAAGACATGCGCCATGACAAAACCGGGGTTCTCCGCGATCGCGCGGTCGACGGAGGCGACGGGATCGCCGATGAAGCACTGCAACTGGCTCACCGCCTGGCTGTAGGGCGTGAACCCCGCTTCCGTCGCGCCCGAAAATGTCAGGCCGAATGTGTCCTTGATTGGCATGCAATGTCCTTTGATCGACCTGGGACAAGCCCCAGACCCTTCGGGCCAAAGCGATCTTAAAGCATGAGCCAAGGACGTGCCAATCATGCACTATTTAAGGTCTATCCCAGTAGCCTTTGCAGTTCATCAACCATGGAATGCAGATTAGGCTTTGTAAAATTGAACGAATTGTGGCTTCATTGCGGCGCGGCGGAGGGCTTGTAATCGCGATCTGAGAGGGGCCGCGATGCGGCATTTTGAAATACAGCTTCCGAACAGCCGTTCGGAGTACGATGGCGAGAAGATTGCTTTGTTGCGGCGAAGGGCGCGGCAAATCCATCCATGGTTTATTAGCTTACTTGCAACTACAGCGCTGGCGTTGCTGCCCAATTCGGCAGCCTTGGCGGCTTGCGTGCTGGTTCCGTCGGCGGGGAATACCACCTTCACCTGCGACAGCGGCGATTCGGGCGGCAGCCTCACCGATACCAGCGGCGACAACACGCTGAATTTTCCCGCCGGCGGCACCGGCCAAATAAGCGGCAGTGTCACCTTTGGCGTCGGCACGGACCGCATCAACATGCAGTCCGGCACCATTACCGGCGCGGTCGACCAGGGCGACGGCACGGATTTCTTCACCATCGGTGGCGGCACGGTCGCCGGCAATGTCCAGCAAGGCGCCGGCATCGACGATTTCAACATGAGCGGTGGCCAGATCGGATCGCTCAACCAGGGCGACGGGCTGGACACCTTCACCATGACGGGCGGCCGCATCGTCGATTTCTTCGACGATGGCGATCATGCGGTGATGACCGGCGGCCGCATCGGCCGAGTCAACATGAAGCTCGACAAGAACTATTTCAACATGTCCGGCGGCACCATTGACCGCAACCTCGTCACCGGCTTCGACCAGGACACCATCATCCTCTCCGGCGGCACGATCGGCGGCAACATCAGCGTCAGCGGCGGCAATGACAGTGTGACCATCACCGGCGGCACGGTCGGCGGCGATGTGCTGATGAGCTTTGGCGCCGACAATTTCGTCTGGAATGGCGGCGGCATCATCTATGGTTCCGTCGACCTCGGCGGCGACAACGACACCGCCAAGCTCAGCAACCTCACCAACGCCAATCTCGGCGACACCAACGCGATCACCGGCGGTGCGGGTACCGACACGCTCACCTTCGACAACGTCAAGCTGGACGGCATTGCCAGGGTCCAGAACTGGGAGACCATCAACGCCAACAATGACACCGAACTGACGCTGGACGGCAATCTGGTGCTCGGCGACAGCGGCACCGGCACCGGTACGCTCAATGTCGACTCAGCGAGCACGCTCTATGGCGGCGGCTTCAACGCATCGATCCAGGCCTTTACAGCGGGCCAGATGGCCGAAGTGATGAACGCCGGCCGCATCGACCTGACCAACGGCACAACCGGCGCCACTGACCGTCTGACGATATCGGGCAATTACACCGGGCTTGGCGGCCTGCTGCTCATCCAGACCGAACTTGGCGACGACAACTCTGCTTCCGACCGGCTGGTCCTTTCGGGCGGGACCGCCTCCGGATCGACCGGCATTGCGGTGGTCAATGTCGGTGGCGCCGGCGCACAGACCACCGCCGACGGTATCATGGTCGTGCAGGCGACCAACGGCGCCACATCCAGCGCGAGCGCCTTTGCCCTGGACGCGCCGGTCGCGGCGGGTGCCTTCGAATATTATCTGTTCAAGGGCGGCGTCAGCGCCGGCAGCGACGAGAACTGGTATCTGCGCTCGACGCTGAATACGCCGGCGACGCCGGCAGCCGCTCCGCCAGCGCTGGAACCCACCCCGCAGCCGGAACCCGAACCGCCAGCGGCCGAGCCACCACCACCGCCACCGTCCGAGCTTCCGCCGGTGCCAGTGCCGACCGAGGGCGACATCAACAATCCGCCGGTCGATCCGACACCGCCGGTACAGGCCAGCGACCCGCAACCCGAGCCGCCGCCACCACCACCACCGGCGCCACCCGCAGACCCGCCGCCACCTCCACCGGTGGTGCCGACCGCAGTGCCGGATTTGCCAACTCCGGCACCCGGCGAGCAGATTCTGCTCTACCGTATCGAGGTTCCGGTCGATTCGGCCTTACCGCCGGTGGCCGAGCACCTGGCGATGACGACGCTCGGCACCTTCCATGAACGGCGTGGCGAGCAGAGCTTGCTGTCGGACAACGAGATGTCACCGGTCTGGGGCCGCATTTTTGGTCAGGACGCCAAGATGGGTTGGTCGGGAACGGTGTCGCCTTCCTTCGACGGCACCCTGTTCGGCCTTCAGGCAGGCTTCGACGTGTTCGGCCGCGAGACCGCCGCGGGCGGAATCGATCGCGCCGGCCTGTTCGTCGCCTATGCCAGCATGCGCGGCGACGTCCGCGGCCAGGCGCTGGGACAGAACGACCTGTCCGTCGGCAAGCTCGACATCAACGGCACCAGCGTTGGCGGCTACTGGACCCGCATCGGCCAGGGCGGCTGGTACCTGGATGGCGTCTTGATGGCCACCTTCTTCGGCGGCAACGCGGCGTCGTCACGCGACATCGGCATCGATGTCGGCGGCACCGGCGTCACCGCATCGCTGGAAGGCGGCTATCCCATAGCACTAGCGCAGGGCTGGACGCTCGAGCCGCAGGCACAACTGGTCTGGCAGCATCTGTCGCTCGACGATACCAACGATCGCTTCTCGTCGATCTCGTTCGACACCGACAGCAGCGTCACCGGCCGGCTGGGCGCGCGGCTGCAAGGCGAGACAACGATCAACGGCATGGCGCTGCAGCCTTACCTCAAAGCCAACATCTGGCATGATTTCGGCGACACCGACACTGTCAGCTTCGACACCACCGACATTTCGACCGAGGGCCGATCGACCTCGTTCGAGTTCGGCGGCGGTGTCGTGGCCAAGGTGACAGACAAGGTCAGCATCTTCGCCACCGGCGACTACACCACCAATCTCGGCGGTGACAAGCGCCGCATCCTCAAGGGCAATCTGGGATTCAGCGTGAAGTGGTGAATCAGACCATCTGAAAACCGGAAGCCGGTTTTCAGATGGTCGAAAAGAAAGGCCGCCTAATTGCCCGAGCGCATCGCCACCGTGGCGATGCCGGCGCCGACCAGCAGTGTGCCGCCGGTGCGGTTGAAGATGCGGATCGCCTTGGGATTGCGCACGACATTGCGGGCGCGCGCCGCGATCAGCGCGTAGCCGAAGGCGTTGGCGAAGGCGAGCACCAGGAAGGTCGTCTCGAAGATCAGCATCTGCGTCCAGAAATTGGCATGCCTTTCGAGGAACTGCGGCAGGAAGGCGACGAAGAAGGTGATGCTTTTCGGGTTGAGCGCGGTGACCAGCCAGGCATGCGCCATCATCTTGGCTGAAGACGCCTTGTCGGTGCGCGGTTCTGCCTTCAGCGCGCCGCCGGCGCGGAACAGCTTGACGCCGAGATAGATCAGATAGCCGGCGCCGATCAGCTTCAGGACGGTGAAGACACCAGCGGAAGCGGCGAGCAGCGCGCCGATGCCCAGCATCGACAAGGTCATGGCGGTGAAGTCGCCGAGCGCCACGCCGACTGCCATCGGCAAGGCGGTGCGCCAGCCCTGACCCAGCGCATAGGACACGACCAGCAGGATGGTTGGACCCGGAATGATGAGGAGGATGGTCGACGCGGCGGCGAAAGCGGCCCAGTTTTCGAAGGACATGGCTGTCTCCCTTGGGTTAAGGAAAAGGATAAATCCTGAACCCCGGGAGAATGTAAAGAGGCCCGATTTTCGTTTTTTACGCAATTGCGGGCGGAAGATCGCCACACGCCTTTCCTGGAATTGCCGCGCTATCAATTGCGCCAAAGGCAGGTCGGCGTCAGTTCGCGCCGCTCAGCGTGCTCACTATATCGGCGAGGCTGACATCGGCACCGAGAACCGATGCGGCCGCGACAATGGCAGCGCCGAAAAGCTTGATGTCGGTTTTTAACGTCTTGCACATGGAGGCCCCTCGCTGATCGCCTGATGGATAGAAAAGGCCGGTGCTGGGATTATGACCCGACCTGGGTCTTTTTGTGCAGGAGCGCTCGGCGGGCGGTCAGCCGGCACCACCTGATGCCGCCAGGAACCGCGCAAATGCAGGCAGCGCAAGGCATTCACGCTTTATCAACCATGAATGATGAAAATGCCCGCTATCCGGCCGGACCGTGCTTCCCGCCGACAGCGTAGGGTTTGGGTACATGCGTGAGTTGCCGCAAGGTCTGACGCCGCCACGAAACGGCGACGCAATCGAAACCGATCATCCTCTTTCCCGCCGCGCCATCCTGTCAGGGGCAGGCGCGCTGGCGCTGCTCAGCGCCGCCGGCTGTTCGACCTCGGGCGACGGCGGTATGCCGATGCTCCAGCTCGACAATACGGTCACCGGTTCAGTTCCGCCAATGCGGCCCGCGATCAGCGTCGACAAGAACATCACCAGTGCCGATGTCATGTATGCCGCTTTGACCGACAACGGCTTCAATGTGCCTGAGGTGCCCTATCTCAAGGTCAAGCCGGAATTCCGCCGCCAGATCGTCGTCGACACCACCGGCGAGGCGCCCGGTACCATCGTCGTCCATCTCAAGGAGCGCATGCTCTATCTCGTCCAGCCGGGCGGCGACGCCATCCGCTACGGCGTCGGCATCGGCAAGGACGGCTTCCGCTGGTCTGGCCGCGCCAACATCCAGTATGGCCGGGAATGGCCGGTCTGGACGCCGCCGCCGGAGATGATCCAGCGCAAGCCCGAACTGGTGAAGTGGCAAGGCGGCCAGCCCGGCGGCCTCACCAACCCGCTCGGCGCGCGGGCGCTCTACATCTACCAGGACGGCAAGGACACCGGCTACCGCATCCACGGCTCACCCGAATGGTGGAGCATCGGCCAGGCGATGTCGTCGGGCTGCGTGCGCCTGATCAACCAGGACATCATCGACCTCTATAGCCGGGTCTCGAAGAAAAACCCGGTCGTCGTCATGTGATCGTTTGAGCGGCCGACGCGGCCGCTTTTATCGTCCCGTTCGAGCAGGATCTTTGCCGAAACCGGTTTCCACCCTCGGGTCAGACCCGAGGGCAGGCTTTTCGGGATCACGCTCCTGAATCCCCCGTTGCGCGATGCGGCAAGACAGGCCAAGGTGCCTTGAAAACCATCGCCTCGGGAGACGTCAGGAATGGCCGAAACTTTTGTTATCGCGCAGGGCGGCGGCCCGACCGCCGTCATCAACCAGACCGTGGTCGGTGCCACGCTGGAGATCCGCAAGCGGCATCCCGGCGCCAAGGTGCTGGGATCTATCCATGGCGTGCGCGGCATTCGTGACGGCAATTATGTCGACCTTTCCGCCATACCGGAGGATCGGCTGCGGCTGATAGCCGGAACGCCGAGTGCTGCCCTTGGATCAACGCGCGACAAGCCGGATGCGGCCTATTGCGATGTGATCCTCAACGGCCTGAAGAAGGCCGGGGCCGATGCCTTCATCTATATCGGTGGCAACGACACGTCGGGGACACAGCAGATCCTGACCGACGCCGCCGGCGGCTCCATCGCTTTCGTCCATGCGCCAAAAACCATCGACAATGATCTGGAGGAGAACGACCATACGCCCGGCTTCATCTCGGCGGCCGAGTTCGTCGCCGGCGCTTTCCTGTCCGTCGATCTCGATTTTCGCGCCTTGCCTGGCATCTATGTCGGCATCGTGATGGGCCGGCACGCCGGCTTCCTGACTGCGGCGGCCGCGGCCTGGCAGCTCGACCACGACAGCGGTCCGCACCTGGTTTACGTGCCGGAACGGCCGTTCTCAGCCGCCGGCTTCATCGACGACGTGCGCGCCACGCTCGACCGCCACAAGCGCTGCATCGTCGCCGTTTCGGAAGGGGTGAGCACCGCCGACGGCAAAGCGCTGGTCGAAAGCCTAGTGCCGCCGGACAAGCTGGAGCGCGACGCGCATGGCAACATCAAGCTGTCGGGCAGCGACCTGCCGGCCGCACTCGAGCGCGCATTGGCCGAGGGCCTGCCGGGCAAGCGGGCGCGCGTCGACGCGCTCGGTTACATGCCGCGCGGCTATATCGGCGCCATCAGCGCCGTCGACGCGCAGGAGGCCTTCGACGCCGGCGCCTTCGCCGTCTCCGTCGCCGAACAGGGCGGCGGCTCGGTGGCGCTGCAATATGATGGCACAAAGACGGTGCTGAAGAAGGTGCCACTGAAGAACGTCGCCGGCAAGACCCGCCACATGCCGGACAATTTCATGAAGCCCGACGTCAACCAGCTGTCCGAGGCCGGCATGGCCTATCTCAAGCGGCTGGTGCCGGAAAAATACAAGGTCGGGAAGCCGTTCGTCTGATGCATGCTCACTGGTTCAGCAAGAGCATCGTCGACGACAAGACGACGATGCTGACCGAGCCGTTCGTGCATGACTATGTGCGCGCCAACATCTGGCATCTGCGCGACCGCGACGCGGACCTTTTGGTCGACACCGGCATGGGCATCTGTCCGCTGGCGCCGGAGATCGAGACGCCTAAGGGCAAGCCGCTGCTGGTCGTCGCCACACACATCCATCTCGACCATGTCGGCTCGCTGCACGAATTTTCATGGCGGGCCGGGCCGAAGATGAGCGCAGCGCAATTCGAGAGCATGGATGAGGCCGCGACCTACGCCTACATGTTCCATGATCTCGAAGGCGCCGTTTCGAAACTGCCAATGCCGGGCTGGAAGTCGTTCGACTACAAGATCCCATCGGCGCCGCTGACGCGAACCCTCGATGAGGGCGACGTGATCGATCTCGGCGACCGGCAATTCCGCGTCCTGCATCTGCCCGGGCATTCGCCGGATTCGATCGCGCTGTTCGACGAGGCCGACGGCCTGTTTTTCAGCGGCGACGCCATCTACGACGACACACTGATCGACTCGCTGCCGGATTCCGACCGTGCCGCCTATATCAACACCATGCAGCGGCTGCTCGACCTGCCGATCCGAGTCGGTCATGGTGGCCACGGGCCGAGCTTCGACGGCAAACGTATGCGTGAGATTGCAACGGCTTACATCAGACAGACCGGCGATATCTGACCTTCGCGAAGACCGTGCGCTGGCAGGAATGATCGCCAGGCGGTCGGGTGCTCATCGGCTCACAAAGAATTAAATCTTTGTAATATAACCGAAAAAACCTAATTCGCCCGCATCCGCATCCTAGATTCCGGTTTCATCGACCTGAACGGCTGCTGCTTGAAGCGAGACAGGCAGCCGCGACGGCCGGTACGCCGAATGGGCCGCTTCCCCTCCCAAGGCCACGGCGCCGAACCCAATGTCTCGCACGGACAACGACCATGTCATCTCTCAACATCCTTCGCAGACATCGCGTCGCCGCATTGCTGGGCGCCGCCCTCATCGTCAGCCCCTTCGTCGTTTCGTTTGCTCAAAGTGCCGGTAATACAGGCGTGAGCAACGTTGTCGCGACGACCCAGACCCCTGTTGCCGGCATTACGGCGCCCAACGGCTCCTTTGCACCGATCGTAGCGGCCGACAAGCCTGCAGTGGTGACGATTACCACCGTCATGAAAGCACAGCCGGCAAGCGCCGATGACGGGATGCCTCTCGGCAACTCGCCGTTCGACCAATACTTCCGCCAGTTCTTCGGTGACCAGGGCAGGCCCGCTCCGCAGACACCACCGCAACAGGCGCAACGCGCCGAAGCACTCGGTTCCGGCTTCATCGTCGATGCCGAGGGTGCCATCGTCACCAACAACCACGTTGTCGACGGCGCTTCCTCGATCAAGGTGACGCTCGATGACGGCACCGAACTTCCCGCCAAACTCGTCGGCCGCGACGCCAAGAACGACCTTGCCGTGCTAAAGATCAAAGCCGACAAACCCTTGCCGACGGTCAAATGGGGCGACTCCGACAAGTTGATGACCGGCGACCAGGTGCTGGCGATCGGCAATCCGTTCGGCATCGGCACCACCGTTACTGCCGGCATCGTTTCGGCACGCGGCCGCGATCTGCACAGCGGACCGTTCGACGATTTCATCCAAATCGACGCGCCGATCAACCACGGCAATTCCGGCGGCCCACTGGTCGATGTGAACGGCAATGTCGTCGGCATCAACGCGGCGATCTATTCGCCCAATGGCGGCAGTGTCGGTGTCGGCTTCGCCATCCCATCCGACCAGGCCCAGAAGGTCGTCGCCAAGCTCGAGAAGGACGGCTCGATCCAATACGGCTATCTCGGTGTCGAGATCCAGCCGGTGACGCCTGACGTGGCCAGCGCCATCGGACTCGATCATCCCGGCGGCGCGCTGGTTTCGAAGGTCAATGACAGTTCGCCCGCGGCCAGCGCCGGCGTCGAGACTGGCGACGTCATCACCGGCTTCGCCGGACAGGACGTGAAGGACCCCAAGGACCTGTCGCGGGCTGTCGCCGATGTGGCGCCCGGCGCCAAGGAGCCGCTTGATGTCTGGCGCAAGGGCAAAGCGATGCAGATTTCCGTCGATGTCGGGCAAAACAGCGACGACGTGAAGACCGCATCGACGGATGACTCCAGCGCGCCGAGCGCCGGACAGGGCGCGCGCGCGCCGGCGATCGGCCTCGGTCTGATGGACATCACGCCAGACATTCGCCAGCAGATGAACCTCGCCGACAACGAGCATGGCGCGGTGGTTGCGCGCGTCAATCCCGACAAGGCGGCCGCCGCTGCCGGCATCCAGCCGGGCGATATCATCGTCGCCGTCAACCAGGCCCCGGTGAAGAGCGCCAAACAGGTGACCCAGGCGATCGCCCAGGCCAGCAAGTCCGGCCGCAAATCGGTGCTGCTGCTGGTTGAACGCGACGGCAGCCAGATCTATCTCGCCGTGCCGTTTGCCAATGGCTGAGGCGCGATGCGGATGACGTGAATGTCGATGTGGCGGGCTTGTCGGTGACGGGCCCGCCACATCGGTATCCGCTATAGTTTGCGCAGCGCCACTTCCTCGATCAGATGATCGGCGCCCTTGCGCAAGATGAGGTCGGCGCGGGCGCGCGTCGGCAGGATGTTCTCGCGTAAATTCTTCAGGTTGATGTTGGTCCACAGGCCTTCGGCTATGGCGCGCGCCGAATCCTCCGATAGCTGCGAATAGCGGTGGAAGAAGGAGTCCGGATTGCGGAAAGCGGTCTCGCGCAGCCGCATGAAACGCGAGATGTACCACTGGTGGATCAGCTTCTCGTCGGCATCGATGTAGATGGCGAAGTCGAAGAAGTCGGACAGGAAGGGCACGATCTTGCCGTCCTGTGGCAGCTTGCCCGGCTGCAGGACATTGATGCCTTCGAAGATCAGGATATCGGGCCGGTCGATGGTGACGAACTCGCCGGGAATGACGTCATAGGTGAGATGCGAATAGACCGGCGCGCGGACATCGGGCAGCGCCGACTTGATGCCCGAGAGGAAACGCAGCAGCGCGCCGACGTCATAGCTGTCGGGGAAGCCCTTGCGTTCCATCAGGTTTTCGCGCCGCAGCACCTCGTTGGGCAGTAGGAAACCGTCGGTGGTGATGAGATCGACCTTGGGGCTCGACGGCCAGCGCGCCAGCAACTCCTTCAGCACGCGGGCCGTGGTCGACTTGCCGACCGCGACCGAACCGGCGATGCCGATGATGAACGGCGTCTTGACGATATCGGCGGCGTTGAAGAAGGCCTGACGCTGCCTAAACAGAAGCTGGCTCGCCTCGACATGGGCGGATAGAAGGCGGGACAGCGACAGATAGATGCGCTTGACCTCTTCGAGGTCGACCGGGTCGTTGAGCGAACGCAGGCGGCGGAATTCATCCTCGCTCAGCGTCAGCGGCGTGTCGGCACGGAATCGCGACCATTGCTCGGCCGAAAAGAAACGAAAGGGGGAATATTTCTCGGTTGGCGCGAGCTGATCCATCGAGATACCTGCCCTCCCTCGCGGTCAGCCCTTGGGCCGTGACGCTTTCTCGGCGATGCCCGAACGCCCGGTGCGGCTTTCGAGCTCCTTGAGCACGTCGCCCAACGGCACACCCGAGAGGCCGAGAACGACGAGCCAATGATATATAAGATCGGCGCTTTCGGAAACGAGGCCCTGTGTGTCGCCCTTGACGGCGGCAATCACCGTTTCGACGGCTTCTTCGCCAAGTTTTTGCGCCGCCTTGTCGATGCCGCGCGAAAACAGTTTGGCCGTCCATGAATCCGGATCGCCGGAGTTGGCGCGGTCCCTGATGATTGTCTCCAGATCGGAGAACGAAAATTCAGCCATGGAGCCTGAGAGCCTTTGTTAGCCGGGAAGCCTCTAGGGCCGAACGACCGAGGAGTCCAGCCGCATCGGCAGACCGGCCTCGGCCATATGCGCCTTGGCCTGCGCTATGGTGTAAGTGCCGAAATGGAAGATCGATGCCGCCAGCACGGCGCCGGCATGGCCGTCGCGAATGCCTTCGACAAGGTGATCCAGCGTGCCGACGCCGCCCGAAGCGATGACCGGGGCGCGCACCGCGTCAGCGATCGCGCGCGTCAGCGCGATGTCGTAGCCGGCCTTGGTGCCGTCGCGGTCCATCGAGGTCAAAAGGATCTCGCCGGCGCCGCGATCTACCATTTGACGCGCGAATTCGACCGCGTCGATGCCGGTCTTCTCGCGCCCGCCATGGGTGAATATCTCCCAGCGGTCGGCTTCGCCGGCGCCGGAGACCTTCTTGGCGTCGATGGCGACGACGATGCATTGATTGCCGAACTTGTCAGCTGCTTCGGCGACGAAATCCGGATTTTTCACCGCCGCCGTGTTGATCGACACCTTGTCGGCGCCGGCCAGAAGCAGCTTCCTGATGTCGGCGACCTGGCGCACGCCGCCGCCGACGGTCAGCGGCATGAAACATTGTTCGGCGGTGCGGGCGATGACATCGAAGATGGTTTCACGGTTGTCGGACGAGGCCGTGATGTCGAGGAAGCAGAGCTCGTCGGCACCGGCGGCGTCATAGGCCTTGGCCGCCTCGACCGGATCGCCGGCGTCGATGAGATCGACGAAGTTGACGCCCTTGACGACACGGCCGTCCTTGACGTCGAGGCACGGGATGACGCGGGCTTTCAGCATCAGCGGCCCTCTATCGTGGCGATGAGATCGTTGAGCAGCTGGCCAACCAGCGGCGGCACGTCGGACCGCCCGTCGAAGGCCGGATCGTAAGCGGAAACGGTGATGCCTACAACCGGCACCGCAAGCGCCATGGCACAGGCCGCGTCGCGCAATTGTTCGGGGCTCGGCCCGCCTGACGTGGCGTAGCGGTTGGCCTGCAACTCCTTGGGGTCGTGCACGTCGAGATCGAGATGCATATGGACGCTTTTCGCACCTACGGCTTTCAGCTTTTCGGTTGCTGATCCCACGCCGGGACATTCCGTGCGGATGATCGGCAAGGTCTTGAGAAGCTGTTCCTCCGCCGGATCGAGATCGCGGGCGTTGATGAGCACGCAACGCGAAGGATCGATCGGCTTGAAGCCGGGAATGGCCCCTGCCATCGGGCGCCAGCACAGGCCAAGCACGGTCGCCAGCGCCATGCCGTCGAGAAAGCCATATACCGATGTCTCGGGCGTATTGAGATCGCCATGCTGGTCGGCCCAGATGATCGCATCGGCGCCCTCGCCGGCGACCGCGCCGGCTGATGTCAGGCAGTTTCCGGCCAGCACGATGGGAAACCGCCCCCTGTCGATGGCGATGCGGACCTCGCCCGAGACGGCGTTGCAGACGGCAAAGCCAGTGGCGATCTCGCGCTCCTGGTCGGGGCCGACCCTACCGATATCTTCGACCGCGACATCGTGGCCGGCCATGGTCAGGGCGTCGACGAGACCGCCTGCGATCAGCGCATCCGCACCCTGGCCCATGCCGCCGTGATAGTGGCCGCTGTCATAGGAGGCGAGGACGATGGTGATTTTCACGATCTCGCCTCCGCCACCGGCCGGCCCTGCAGGATCGCCAGCGCCTCGGCCGGATCGATGCGGCCGTCGTAGAGCGCGCGGCCCGAGATGGCGCCTTCGAGCTTTTGTGCGTCGGGCATGGTCATGCGCACGATGTCGGCGATCGAGGCTAGGCCGCCCGAGGCGATGACCGGGATCGATACGGCCTCGGCGAGGTCGATGGTGGCATGCCAGTTGATGCCGGTCAGCACGCCGTCGCGGTCGATATCGGTGTAGATGATGGCCGCGACGCCCGCGCCCTCGAATTTCCTCGCCAGTTCGATGACGCCGAGGCTCGATGCCTCGGCCCAGCCCTCGACCGCCACCTTGCCGCCCTTGGCGTCGATGCCGACGGCCACCTTGCCCGGGAAAGCCTTGCAGGCCTGCTTGACCAGATCGGGATCGCGCACCGCCACCGTGCCGAGGATGACGCGGGCGAGGCCACGGTCGAGCCAGTCCTCGATCTGTTCCAGCGTGCGGATGCCGCCGCCGAGCTGCACCGGGTTCTTCGTCGCCTTGAGGATGGCGCCTACCGCGGCGCTGTTGACGCTCTGGCCCTTGAAGGCACCGTTGAGGTCGACGACGTGCAGCCACTCGAAGCCCTGGTCCTCGAAGGCTTTTGCCTGCGCGGCGGGATCATCGTTGTAGATGGTCGCCGTCGCCATGTCGCCGTGCTTCAGGCGCACGCATTGGCCGTCCTTGAGGTCGATGGCAGGAAAAAGGATCATTCTAGGCACCTTCCACGGTCGCAAAATGACCGGTTGAAGCCGCCACTCGATGCTGCAACGCCGTCTGGTAACCCTGCGACCGATAGCAGTTGAGGGCTGTTTCATAGGAGTCGAACTCGACCACCACATGCCTGCCAAAATCGGATCCTTCGGGGTTTGTGACCTGTCCGCCGCGCACAAGGTAGCGGCCGCCAAAGTGCGAGATGGCATCGCCAATGGCCTCACGATAGCGCTGGTAACCCTCCGCGTCGGTCACCGTCAGCATGACCACCCAGTAGCCCTTCTTGCTCATGGTTCGTCAGGGCCTCCAGCGAAGGAAATTGGTGATCAGCGCCAGGCCCAGAGCTTGGCTCTTTTCGGGATGGAACTGCGTGCCGACGAGATTGTCGCGGGCGACGGTGGCCGTCACCGGGCCGCCATAGTCGGCGACCGCCAGAACCTCGTCCGGCTTCCTCGCGTCGAGATGGTAGGAATGGACGAAGTAGGCGTGCAACCCCGCCGCGCCAGTTGGAATGCCGGCAAACAGCGGGTGCTCACGCCGAAGCTCGATCGTGTTCCAGCCGATCTGCGGGATCTTCAGCGCCGGATCGGCCGGCGTGATCTCCTTGACGTCGCCCGATATCCAGCCAAAGCCGTTGGTGACGGTCTTCTCCAGACCGCGCTCGGACATCAGCTGCATGCCAACGCAGATGCCGAGAAAGGGCCGGCCCTTGGCGATGGCGACGTCCTCGACCGCCTCCCAAATACCGTCGACGGCACGCAGGCCGGCCGCGCAGTCGGCATAGGCGCCGACGCCGGGCAGGACGATGCGATCGGCCGTGCGCACCCGGTCGGCATCGGCCGTCAGGTCGATCTCAGCCGATATGCCGGCTTCGCGTGCGGCGCGCTCGAAGGCCTTGGTGGCCGAGCGCAGATTGCCCGAGCCGTAATCGATGATTGCTACCCGCATGTCAGGGCCGTCCCGGGATGTGGGTCAGGCCCAGCGCCATGCCGGGCTGCGCCGGGCGGGCCAGGGCTGCATCGGGAACGATGCGCGGCACCGGTGCGGCTTCCTCCGCATGCGCCTCGACGTCGAGGGCATAGCGCATGTCGGCGTCGTCAAGCGTACCGGCCTGAACCACGCCCCATTCGTGCCAGCCACGCCGACGAAGGGCCGCGATGCGCAACCCCTGCCCTTCCAGGCCGACATAAAGCGAAACCAACAGCGACAGCAGCGAACCGGCCAATCCAAGGCCAAGGTTTTGGCCAAGCATCGAAAGCGCGCCCATGACGACGAAGGCGATCCCGGCTTCGATCCACAACCGGTGCCAGGCGAACCATAGCGGCGGCACCAGCAGGCCGATCCAAGTGAAGCCGTCGCGGACAAAAGTCGTTGTGTCGACCTTTTCGCTACGGCCGGGCGGTTCCATCACGACATAGGCGGCCATGGCGTTACCCCTTCAGCGAACCCTTGGTGGAGGGAACCGCGTCCGGCTGGCGCGGGTCGTGCTCGAGTGCCGCGCGAAGCGCGCGCGCCACCGCTTTGAAGCAGGTCTCGGCGATATGGTGGTTGTTGGCGCCATAATGGTTGGTGACATGCAGCGTGATGCCGGCATTTTGGGCCAGCGCCTGGAAGAATTCACGCACCAGTTCGGTGTCAAAGGTGCCGATTTTGGGCGACGAGAAGGATACGTTCCAGACCAGGAATGGCCGGCCGGACACGTCGATCGCCGCGCGCGTCAGCGTCTCGTCCATCGCGAGGTCGATCGAGGCATAGCGCATGATGCCGCGCCGTTCGCCCAGCGCCTTGGTCAGCGCCTGGCCGAGCGCGATGCCGGTGTCCTCGACCGTGTGGTGATCGTCTATGTGCAGGTCGCCCTTCGCCCTGACCGTCATGTCGATCAGCGAATGACGCGAAAGCTGGTCCAGCATGTGGTCGAAGAAGCCGACACCCGTGGCGATATCGGATTTGCCCGAACCGTCGACATGAATCGACACCGAGATGTCGGTTTCCTTGGTCTTGCGGCTGGCTTCGGCGGAACGGGGCGCCATGACCTTGTCCTTGTCTCAGGGTTCAAAGCTCGAGAGACGAGCTTCGAGCATTCACCGGCTTGAAAACGAAAGCCTTCTAGCAGCATGATCCGGCGATTGCCAGTTGCCATCCCGGCCGCTATCGAGCGGTTTGCAATCATTGGTCCCGTGCATACATATGGCCGATCGAAGTTACTCGTACCGCGCCAATCGCCTCTTCGGGATCGCGCGAATCGGAGCCAGGAATGTCAAATGAACTGACCATGCACGCCACGACCATCGTGACGGTGCGCAAGGGCAACAAGGTGGTGATCGCCGGCGACGGCCAGGTCAGCCTTGGCCAGACCATCATGAAGGGCAATGCCCGCAAGGTGCGCCGTATCGGCAAGGGCGGCAATGTGATCGCCGGTTTCGCCGGCGCCACCGCCGACGCCTTCACGCTGCTGGAACGGCTGGAAGCCAAGCTCGAACAATATCCCGATCAGTTGACGCGCGCCTGCGTCGAGCTTGCCAAGGACTGGCGCACCGACCGCTATCTGCGCCGGCTGGAAGCCATGATGCTGGTCGCCGACAAGTCGGTCTCGCTGGCGCTGACCGGCAATGGCGACGTGCTCGAACCCGAATTTGGCGTCATGGCCATCGGTTCGGGCGGCAATTACGCGCTGGCGGCTGCGCGCGCGCTGATGGACACCGACAAGGATGCCGAGGAGATCGCCCGCAAGGCGATGCAGATCGCGTCCGATATCTGCGTCTACACCAACAACAATTTCGTCATCGAAACGCTCGATGCCGCCTGAGAAGGTGGTGCTCTATGATTTTCGGCCGGTCACTGAAAAAGACCTGCCGATGATCGCCGGCTGGCTCGCCGAGCCGCATGTGGCCGAATGGTGGGACGATCCGGAGACGGAAATCGCCGAGATTCGCGCTCATATCGACTCGATTTCGGTCGAGCCGCTGATCGTCGAACTCGACGGCAAGCCGATCGCCTATCTGCAGAGCTACGACCCCCATCTGGAAGACGACCACCCCTATGCCGACCAGCCCTTCGGCACGCTTGGCATCGATTTGTCGATCGGCCGGCCGGAACTGCTCGGCATCGGACACGGTTCGGCAATCGTGCGCCAGTTCGTCGAAGATCTGTTCGACGAAGGTGTGCCCCGCGTCATCATCGACCCCGATCCGGCCAATCTCAGGGCTATTCGCGCCTATGAAAAGGCCGGATTCCGGGCCATTGATCGCAGGCAATCCAGACATGGCGACGTCGTGCTGATGGCGATCGATGCCGACGATGGGCAAATTGGGGAATAACCAGATGAGCAAGCTAGGCGCGGACGATGGCTATTCGGCCTATGAAGACAGCTGGCGCATGGGTCTTCTGCTCGTCCTTGGCCTGCTCATCTTCCAGGCCGGGGCTCTCTATGGCATGGGCCGGACACCGATCTGCACCTGCGGCTATGTGAAACTCTGGCATGGCGTGGTGAACAGTTCGGAGAATTCCCAACACATTACCGACTGGTACACCTTCTCGCACATCATCCATGGCTTCCTGTTCTATGCGCTAACAAGGTTCCTGTTCCCGCGTTCGCCGATCGGCTTGCGGCTGGCTTTCGCCGTTCTCATCGAGGGCGGCTGGGAGTTGCTCGAGAACAGTCCCTTCATCATCGACCGCTACCGCGCCGGTACCATCTCGCTCGACTATTACGGCGACAGCATCATCAATTCGGTGTCCGACACACTGGCCATGGTGCTGGGATTTGTGATGGCGCGCAGGCTACCTATATGGGTGATCGTCAGCCTCGCCATCCTTTTCGAACTGGGTACCGGCTATCTTATCCGGGACAATCTGACACTCAACGTGATCATGCTGCTGCATCCGTTCGAGGCCATCAAGCAGTGGCAAAGTGGAATTTAGTGATATGAGCACCTTTTCTCCCCGCGAAATCGTTTCGGAACTCGACCGCTTCATCATCGGCCAGAAGGACGCCAAGCGCGCCGTGGCCATCGCCTTGCGCAACCGCTGGCGCCGCCAGCAGCTGGAAGGCCAGATGCGCGAAGAGGTGATGCCGAAGAACATCCTGATGATCGGGCCGACGGGCGTCGGCAAGACCGAGATCTCGCGCCGCCTGGCGCGTCTGGCCGGTGCGCCTTTCGTCAAGGTCGAGGCGACCAAGTTCACCGAGGTCGGCTATGTCGGCCGTGACGTCGAGCAGATCATCCGCGACCTGGTCGAGATCGCCATTGGCCTGGTGCGCGAAAAGATGCGCGAGGACGTCAAGGCGCGCGCCCACGTCAACGCCGAGGAACGCGTGCTGGAAGCACTGGTCGGCAAGACGGCAAGCCCGGCGACGCGCGACAGTTTCCGCAAGAAGCTGCGCGACGGCGAACTCGATGACAAGGAGATCGAGATCGAAGTGGCCGACACCGGCACTGGCGGTATGCCCGGATTCGAGATTCCCGGCATGCCGGGCGCCAATATCGGTGTGCTAAACATCAACGACATGCTGTCGAAGGCGATGGGTGGCAAGAAAACCAAGTCGCGCAAGACGACCGTCAAGGAATCCTACGCGCTGCTGGTCAATGACGAGTCCGACAAGCTGCTCGACCAGGACGAAGTGGTGCGGCGGGCACTCGATGCGACGGAGAATGACGGCATCGTCTTCCTCGACGAGATCGACAAGATCGCGTCGCGCGAAGGCGGCATGGGCGCCGGCGTCTCTCGCGAAGGCGTGCAGCGCGACCTGCTGCCGCTGATCGAGGGCACCACGGTGGCGACCAAATACGGGCCGTTGAAGACGGATCACATCCTGTTCATCGCTTCCGGCGCCTTCCATGTCTCGAAGCCGTCCGACCTGCTGCCGGAATTGCAGGGCCGCCTGCCTATCCGCGTCGAGTTGCGCGCGTTGGAGAAGGACGATTTCGTCCGCATCCTGACCGAGACGGAAGCCAGCCTGATCAAGCAGTACATCGCGCTGATGAAGACCGAAGGCGTCGACCTGACCTTCACCGACGACGCCATCGATTCGCTGGCCGGCATTGCCGTCGACCTCAATGCCAGCGTCGAGAACATCGGCGCCAGGCGGCTGCAGACGGTGATGGAGCGGGTGCTGGACGAGATTTCGTATGATGCGCCCGACCGCAACGGCACATCGGTCACCATCGACGCAGCCTATGTGGAAAAGCACGTCGGCGATCTGTCGCGAAACACAGATTTGTCGCGATTTATCCTTTAAACAACGGCGCCGGCTGGTCCGGCGCCGGTTCAGGCAACGACTTCCGGCAGAACAAGCATGTGTGGCCAGATAGTACCATCTGGCCACCTTTCGTCTTGGTGGGCTAAGGGGCGCTCTCGACTCAACCCTGAGCACTACCCTAGTTTGCGCGGCAATTCTCGATCTCTGGTTTGACGCACTTCCGGACGGAAATCCGTTTCATACTTTTCCTGAAATTGCTTGGGCGGCGGCGCATGAAAAAACTGATCCTGGTCATTCTCGGCTTGACGCTGGCGGCGACGCTGTTCGCCGCCGATGCGGCGACATTGGTGCCGGCGGGGAACCGAAACGCCGAGCAGCCCGACATTCCAGGCGCTTCGAGCCGGCGCACGCAGGCGACCAACACCACCTTCCAGGCGAAATACCGCAAGGTCTATGCCTTGCTGCAGAACGACACCGATCTGCGCGGCAAGATCAAGAAGGCTGCCGCCGCCTACGGCATCGATCCGATGCACATTGTCGGCGCCATCGTCGGCGAGCACACCTACAATGTCGACGCCTATGACCGGCTGCAGACCTACTACGTCAAGGCGATCTCCTATCTCTCCAGCAAGCTGTCCTTCGCCTATGACGGCGAGGACATCACCGATTTCGTGCAGCGCCCGGAATTCAAGAAATGCGCAGCAATGTCCGACAGTTACGATCTGTGGGAATGCCGCGAGCAGGTGTGGAACCATGCGTTTCGCGGCAAGAATGTTGGCGGCGAGGACTTCCCCGACGACCGTTTCGGCGCCACCTTCTTCCAGCCTTACTATGCCGGTCAGACTTTTGGGCTTGGCCAGTTGAACCCGCTCACCGCCCTGCAGATGAGCGATCTCGTGCACAAGGTGTCGGGCCTGCCGAAGCTCGATGTCGGCGACCCCAATTCGGTCTACAAGACCATCATGGATCCGGACCTGACCTTGCCCTATGTCGCCGCGACGATCCGGAAATCGATCGATGCCTACAAGAGCATTGCCGGCTTCGACATTTCCGGCAATCCCGGACTGACCGCCACCCTCTACAATGTCGGCAATCCGGAACAGCGCGCCTATGCGCTGAAAGCGGAGAACGACAAGCGCCGCGCCGCCGGCGAACAGGCCAAACTGCCGGAAGAGAATTATTACGGCTGGCTGGTCAACGACAAGCTGCCGGAGCTCAAGGCGCTATTTTAGGACTCAGATCGGCTTCAGGCCGCCAGCAACGACTTCAGCTTGACGGCCTGTGATCCCAGCGCCTCCGGCGCCGGCTTGGCCCGCTTGCCGATCAGCATTTCGGCCAGCCGGGTGTCGCGCGCGACCGCATTGCCGGGACCGATGCCGCTGGCCGCCACGAGCCTGCCGTCCTCGGCCAGATGGAAGAGGATGAAAGCGCCGTCGCCGAGATCGCGGCGCACGGTGCCGCGGCCTTCGTCCGAGAGTCCGGCGATCTGGAGGCTCAACCCATACTGATCCGACCAGAACCACGGCACCGCGGCATGCGCCTCGGCGGCGCCGAGCATGTTTTTCGCCGCCAGCGCGCCCTGTTCC
This sequence comes from Mesorhizobium sp. NZP2077, assembly GCF_013170805.1. Classification (NCBI taxonomy): domain Bacteria; kingdom Pseudomonadati; phylum Pseudomonadota; class Alphaproteobacteria; order Hyphomicrobiales; family Phyllobacteriaceae; genus Mesorhizobium; species Mesorhizobium sp. NZP2077. The sequence continues at coordinate 508,849 of NZ_CP051293.1, forward strand.
TGCGCATTGCGCCAGGCCTCCAGCCGCACGCGGCGTCCGCCATAGACGGCAAGCGGGAACGAACAGCAGTCGCCGGCGGCAAAAATGTCGGGATCGCTGCTGCGCAGCTCGGCATCGACAGCGATGCCGTTGTCGATGGTCAGGCCGGCTTCGGCCGCCAGCCCGGTCACCGGCACGGCGCCAATGCCGATAATGGCAAAGTCGGCTGATATTTCGCGCCCGCCGGAAAGCGCTATGCGCACTTGGCTGCCGTCGTCGGCGATGGTGGCAATGCCTTGGCCGCACACTATGTCGACGCCTTCGGCGACATGCGCCTGATGGATGACTTCGGCGATCTCGGCCGGCACGCCGCGCATCAGGATGCGCGGCTGCGCCTCGATGACGGTGACCGCAGCGCCGAGCTTGCGGGCCGCGGCGGCGAGTTCGAGACCGATGAAGCCGCCCCCGATGACGGCAATGCGGTTGCCGGGGCCGAGATGGGCGCGGATTGCCAGCGCATCGGCAAAGGTCCTGAGATAGACGCAGCGCGCGCCAAGACCCGGCATCGGCAGCTTGCGCGGGGCCGAGCCGGTGGCCAGCAGCAGCTTGTCGTAGGCAAGCACCGAACCATCCGCCAGGCGCACCCTATGCACCGCGCGATCGATCGCCACGGCCTGGATGGAATGGATATGCCGGATCGATTTCTCGGCCAGGATCGCGTCGCTGGCGATCGCCTTGATTTCAGGCGCGTCGCTGATCATCGCGTCCTTGGACAGCGGCGGTCGCTCGTAGGGCAGATGCGGCTCGTCGCCGACCAGCGTCACCGGCCCGTCATAGCCGAGATCACGCAGCGTGAGTGCCGCTCGCCCGCCGCATTCGCCGGCGCCGATGATGACCATGCCGCGCGCCATCTCAGTCATCCGATCTGAATCAGGACTTTGCCGGCATCGACCTTGACGGGATAAGTTTTCAGATTGACGCAGACCGGTGCGCCGCGGGCATCACCCGTCTTGTAGTTGAAGCGGCCATTGTGCTTGGGGCATTCGATAATGTCGTCCATCACCAGACCGTCGGCGAGATGCACCTTCTCATGCGTGCAGAGTCCGTCCGTGGCGAAAAATTCGTCGTCGGGGCTGCGATAGATGGCGAAGGTGCGCCCGCCATGATCGAAGCGCATCACGTCTTCGTCATCGATGTCATCGGCAGCACAGGCCTCGACCCAGTCGCTCATTCAGTCCTCCCATAAATCAGTATGGCACGATCATTCCGCCGCAGCGGCAACGGCATCGCCATGGAATTCCTCGCGGTACGGCCTGGCGGTCGGCGGCAGTTCGCGCTTGAGGAAATAGTCCTCGTTGCGCAGCTGGCGCAGGAAGGCCGGGATCATCTCGCGGTAGCCGGCCAGGATCGACGGCGTCGGCGCCGGCAAATCATGCTTGATCAGCGCATGCAGCTTCGGCAGCGCGTGATAGGGCACCATCGGGAACATGTGATGTTCCACATGATAGTTCATGTTCCAGTAGATGAAGCGGCTGATCGGGTTCATGTAGACGGTGCGGCTGTTCAGCCGATGGTCGAGGACATTGTCGGCCAGACCACCATGCTGCAGCAGGCCGACCATGACGTGATGCCAGGCGCCATAGAGACGGGGCAGGCCGACCAGCATCAGCGGCAGGAATGAACCGAAGTACAGCGCCAGCGCGATGGTTGCGGCATAGATTGCGGTCCAGATGCGGGCAATGCGGATCGCCTTGGGCTGTTCCTGCTCGGGAATGAAGGTCTTTTCGGCCGGGCTGATGTTGCCGACGGCGTTGCGCAGCATGTCCGACATCGCATGCCAGGCATCGAGCACGCCGACGAAGCCGAGGGCGGCGCGAGCCAGGTCCGGCGGCCGCATGACCGAGATTTCCGGGTCGCGGCCGACGATGATGGTGTCGGTGTGATGGCGCGTATGGCTCCAGCGCCAGGTCACCGGATTGCGCATGATCATGAAGCAGGCGATCTGATAGACCGCATCATTCATCCATTGCGTCCGGAACGCCGTGCCGTGGCCGCATTCGTGCCAGCGTGAATCGGTGGAGGAGCCGTAGAGAACGCCATAGACGAAGAAGAACGGCACGCACCACCAGCTGCCCCACAACAAGGCGCCACCGGCGCCGCTGACGACCAGCGCGGCAATCCAGATCGCCGTGTCGCGGATCGCCGGTCCGTCGGAGCGCTGCATCAGCTCCTTCATCTGCTTGCGGGGAATGTCGGTGTGATACCACTCAGCCGCCGACAGGCCGTTCTCCACGGCGAGCTTGGCGTCGCGGCCGGTCAGGCTGTAGTCACGCCGGGACGGCGTTGTGGACATGATTGCCTCCCTCGGCAAGAGCATCAGCCAGAGCAAATGCCCGCCAGCCCTTTACCTTGAGGCTCCAGAAATAGCGCAAGCGAATGATAGACTCAACATCACAAAGATAGTTTCTATCATTTCCTATCAGAATGATGTAGGAACGCTCGAACACTGCATTGAGGCGAGCATGGCGAAACGGCCGACCATATCAGATCTGGCGCGCATCTCCGGCGTCAGTGTTGCCACGGTGGACCGCGTGCTCAACAGCCGCCTGCCGGTGCGCCAGGACACGGCGCGCCGCGTCTACGAGGCAGCGACCGAGATCGGCTACCACGCCGCAGGGCTGATCAAGCAGCGGATGCGCCATGAATTGCCCGAGTATCGGCTCGGCTTCCTGCTGCTGCGGGGCAATTATGTCTTCTACAGCGAGTTCGCCCGTGAGCTTGAACTGGCCATGACGCGATCGCCCCGCTTTCGCGGCGTCGCCATCATCGATTTTGCCGACTCGCTGGCGCCCGACGAGATCGTCGAGCGCGCGCGCAAACTGGCGACCAAGTGCCGGGCCGTGGCGCTGGTCGGGCCGGATCACCCGACACTGACGGTCGCGGTCGAGGAGATGAAAGGAAAAGGGCTGCCGGTGTTTTCCCTGCTGTCCGACTTTGCCGCCGGCATTCGCGAAGGCTATGTCGGCCTCGACAACCGCAAGGTCGGCCGTACCGCGGCCTGGATGATCTCGAAGGCGGCGAAACGGCCTGGCAAGGTCGCGCTGTTCGTCGGCAGTCACCGTTTCCACGGGCACGAGCTGCGCGAGATCGGCTTTCGCTCCTTCTTTCGCGAACAGGCACCGGACTTCACCTTGCTGGAAACGCTGGTCAATCTCGAGGCCAACCAGATCACGCAAGACACGTTGCTCGAGCTTCTTGATCGCCATCCGGATCTGGTCGGCTGTTACGTCGCCGGCGGCGGCATGGAAGGCGCGGTCGCGGCTCTGCGGCAAGCCAAGCCGGCCGAGATGCCGGCGGTTATCTGCAACGAGATCACGGCGGTGTCGCGCTCGGCGCTGGCCGATAACATCCTGACGATGGTGATTTCCACGCCGCTGGCGGCCCTTTGCCGCGAACTGGTCGACCTGATGGCGCATGCCATCGAGACAGGTGCCGCGAACGCGCCTGGCCAGACCTTTCTGCCGTTCGACATCTATCTGCCCGAGAATATCTAACGATGCTCTTGCGCCGTCAGGCATCGCCCAGTTGAGTTGACGCAGAATCCGGCCGCCAATATAGACCGCTGATGGGTGAGGACAGGTTCGGGTACATCGCGTTCGGCAAGGACGAGCTCTATGCTCGCGGGGCGCTCTTCAGCGCCCTTCGACTGTTGCATTATACGCCCGGAGCCAGAATTTCAGTCCTGACCGACCGGCCGGGCGTTTTCGACGGCTATCCAATCGAAGCGATCGAGCTTACCGCCAAAGACATGGCCGATATGTCTTTTGGCGATCGGTACATGTTTGGCATCAAGGCTGCCGGCATTATCAAATTACTGCAGCGTTGCGAGCGGCTGTTTGTCCTGGATACGGACATATATCCGGTAGGCGATATCTCAGGCTGTTTCCGCCGCATCTCCCCTACGACCTCGATCATGTACAAGCGTGAGGGGCGTCCGAAGCAAGAATATCGAGGCCTCCGCGGCAAAGGCATTGCTCTTCAGGGCCAGGAGATCACAGGTGATGAGACGATGTGGGCGAGCGGCGTTCTTGGCGTTCACCATGACAACATTCCGGCGCTAGAGCGGGCATACTCCACCGTCATGAAGGTGCGGGACTTTGTCGGGGTTCACACTCCAGAGCAGTTTTGTACAGGCATTGCGCTCTCGCAGGAGGGTCGCTCAATCACACCTCATCATCTGCCCATCCGCAACTACACGACCCGGGGGCGCAAGCTTTTTGCTCGACAGAGAATTGATGCCTTTTTCGAGCAGACCAGCAGCCTTGGCGTGTCTGAGCAGATCGAGCAGGCGGGGCGTTATCGGGTTTGGCGGGCGCCGCTGGACCTGTTGATGCAACGGGATATCTGGCACTTCTAGGCCACGCGCACTGTCCCGTCGCTGATTTTCCCAGACTTGCCTCGGCTTGGGCCGGCACTGGCAAGGCACATACTTGCTCACCCGCCTCGACGTCGTTTCCCCGGCATCGGCCAAAATCGCGCCTCCGGTTTTGGAATCGCCCTTGACGCCTCGTGGCGAAATGGAATAAATATTTCACCGACTGTACATTTTGGTCCTTTCGTTCCGTAACACCTGTTTTAAGCAGAGGGTTGGCGTTCCAGCAAATGCAGGGAATGCGGAACGAGACGGCATCAGGGAGAGATTCCCCGGGGAGATCGGGGATTCCGGATCGATCGGTGCAACCGGACACCAAAAGTGGAGGAGAAATACAATGAAGAAACTGCTTTTGGGCGTCGCTTTCGCGGCGCTGATGAGTTCATCGGCCATGGCCGCCAAGATCGGCGTGTCGATGGCCAAGTTCGACGACAACTTCCTCACCGTGCTGCGCAACGGCATGATCGCGCAGGCCAAGGGCATAAGCGGCGTTGAGCTGCAGGTCGAAGACGCGCAGAACGACGTTGCCAAGCAACTCGACCAGATCAAGAATTTCGCCGCTTCGGGCGTCGACGCGATCATCGTCAATCCGGTCGACACTTCGGCCACGCAGGCGATGTCGGACGCTGCCGCTGCCGCCAAGATCCCGCTGGTCTACGTCAATCGCCAACCGGTCAATGTCGACACGCTGCCGGCCAACCAGGCCTTCGTCGCCTCGAACGAAGCCGATTCCGGCACGCTCGAGACCAAGGAAGTCTGCCGCCTGTTCAAGGAAGCCGGCAAGAAGGAAGCCAATGTCTATGTGATCATGGGCGAGCTTTCCAATCAGGCAGCCGTGCAGCGCACCAAGGACATCGAAGAGGTGATCGCCACGCCGGATTGCAGCTTCATCAAGATCATCGACAAGCAGACGTCGAACTGGAACCGCGACGAAGCGCAGAACCTGATGACCAACTGGCTGTCGACGGGCAAGAAGTTCGATGGCGTTATCGCCAACAATGACGAAAGCGCCATCGGCGCCATCCAGGCGATGAAGGCCGCCAACATCGACATGAAGACTGTTGTCGTCGGCGGTGTCGACGCCACCCAGGACGCGCTGGTGGCAATGCAAGCGGGCGATCTTGACGCGACCGTGTTCCAGGACGCGGCCGGCCAAGGCGCGGGCGCTCTGGATGCAGCGCTCAAGCTGGCCAAGGGCGAGAAGGTCGACCACAAGGTCTACATTCCCTTCCAACTGGTCACACCGGCGAACATCGCCAAGTTCCTGAAGAAGAACTGAGTAGCGAACGGTTCGATACAGAGCGGCGCTCTCGACAGAAAGTCAGCGCCGCTCCTGTTTCCCTCGACGCCGGTAAGGCGGCGAGGGTGAGTGCAGCTGACGGAGGACAGAAAACTTGTCACAGACATCCCATGGCGTCGGCGGGGTCAGCTATGACGCAAAGAAGCGGACATGGCCGGCCGAGTTCAACGTTTTCCTGGCGCTCGTCATCCTCGTCGTCATCTTCGAAGTCATCGGCCGCCTCTTTCTCGGCGACTCCTTCCTGTTCAACACCCGCAGCGACGTCTCCGGCATCTTCAACGAGGCGCGCCTGCAGATCATCATCCTGCAAGTGTCGATCGTCGGCATCATCGCTATCGGCGTCACGCAGGTGATCATTTGCGGCGGCATCGACCTATCCTCCGGCTCCATCGTCGGCGCCACCGCGATGATCGCCATGAGTTTCGCCCAGGTGGCGACCGTCAACGGCAATCCCAACCCCAAGGCGATGTTCCTGGCGCAAGGCTGGACCGACCTGCCGGTCATCGTGCCGGTGCTGGTGGCGATCGGCTGCGGCCTGTTCGCCGGCCTGGTCAACGGCGCCTTGATTGCCTACACGCGCATTCCGCCGTTCATCGCCACGCTCGGCATGATGGTGACCGCGCGCGGCATTGCCAAATGGTGGTCGAAGGGCCAGCCTATCTCGTTTCCCACCGACGGTTTCGCTGCGATCGGCAAAGGCCTGATGCCCGTCATCATCTTTCTGTCGCTGGCGATCCTGTTCCAGCTGATCATGACCTACACCAGGTACGGCAAGCATTGTTACGCGATCGGCTCCAACGAGGATGCCGCGCGCATGTCCGGCATCAAGATCGCCAATCACAAGATCCTCGTCTACGTCATCGCCGGCATACTCGCCGCGCTTGCCGCGGTGGTGCTCTCTTCCAAGAATCTCACCGCGCAATCCGGCATGGGCGTGATGTATGAACTCGACGCCATCGCCATGGCGGTCATCGGCGGCGTCTCGCTGTCGGGCGGCCGCGGCTCGATCGTCGGCACGGTGATCGGCTCGCTGATCTTCGGCGTCATCATCTCCGGCTTCACCTTCCTGCGCCTCGACGCCTACTACCAGGAGATGGTCAAGGGCGTGATCATTGTCGGCGCCGTCGTTCTCGACCAGTGGCGCCAACGCCTGCGGGCATTGAGGGCTTGACCATGTCAGACATTGTCCTGAAGACCGAAAACCTGACCAAGCGCTATGGCGGCGTGCATGCGCTGGAAGGCGCCAACTTCGAGCTGCGCAAGGGCGAGCATGTCGCCATCATGGGCGACAACGGTGCCGGCAAATCGACCTTCGTGCGCCAGATCACCGCTGTCGAACAACGCACGAGCGGCCAGATCTGGTTTGACGGCAAGGAAGTGAATTTTGCCGGGCCTATCGAGGCCCGCACGGCGGGCATCGAGACCGTGTTCCAGAACCTGGCGCTGGCCGACGACCTCGACGTGCCGTCGAACCTGTTCCTCGGCCGCGAAAAGGTGCTGTTCAATCTCGGCCCATTCTCGATCCTCGACCGCAAATACATGCGCAAGGCGACCGAAGCGGCGCTGATCCGCACGGCGGTGAAGATCCCCAACCTGTCCAACACCATCCGTCACATGTCGGGCGGCCAGCGGCAGTGCGTGGCGATCGCCAGGACGGCAACCTTCGCCTCCAAGCTGATCATCATGGACGAGCCGACGGCGGCGCTCGGCGTGCAGGAGACGGCGCAGGTCGAAAACATCATCCGCACACTGAAAGACAATGGCGAGCCGCTGATCCTGATCAGCCACAATATGCGCCAGGTGTTCGACCTTTGCGATCGCATCGTCGTCTTCCGGCGCGGCCGCATCGTCGCCAATCTGCGCAAGGAGAACACCGACGGCCAGGATATCGTCTCCTACATCACCGGCGCCAAGACCGGAGAGGCGGAACTCGCGGCTTGAGGCCGGCCGGCTGGTCACCCTGCTCCGGGACGATCTGCCGCGCCAAGAAAATACCCCAGCCACCTTTCCCGGAGGGGAAGGTGCGGACACAACTCTCTCGAACCCATCCCTAGAGGAAATATCCATGACTGTTCGCTTCGCCCTCCTCGGTGCCGGCCGCATCGGCAAGGTCCATGCCCGCGCCGTCGGTTCAAACCCGCAGGCCAAACTGGTTGCCGTTGCCGACGCCTTCGAGAAGGCGGCAAAGGAACTGGCATCGGCCTATGGCGCCGCGGTGCGCACCATCGACGCCATCGAGAAATCCGCGGATATCGACGCCGTCGTCATCTGCACACCGACCGACACCCATGCCGATCTGATCGAGCGCTTCGCCAAGGCCGGCAAGGCGATCTTCTGCGAGAAGCCGATCGACCTGAGCGTAAAGCGTGTGGAAAAATGCCTGGCCGTGGTCGAGAAGGCCAAGGCGACGCTGATGGTCGGTTTCAACAGGCGCTTCGACCCGCATTTCGCCGCCGTGCGCAAGGCGATCGACGACGGCGCGATCGGCACCGTCGAGATGGTCACCATCACTTCGCGCGATCCCGGCCCGCCGCCGCTGGACTATATCGCCCGCTCGGGCGGCATTTTCCGCGACATGACCATCCACGATTTCGACATGGCGCGCTTCCTGCTCGGCGAGGAGCCGGTGGCGGTCAGCGCGCATGCCTCGGTGCTGGTCGACAAGAAGATCGGCGAGGCCGGCGATTTCGACTCGGTCAGCGTCATCCTCGAAACCGCTTCCGGCAAGCAGGCCGTCATCTCCAACTCGCGCCGCGCCACCTACGGCTACGACCAGCGCATCGAGGTGCATGGCTCGAAGGGCATGATAGCTGCCGAAAACCAGCGGCCGGTATCGATCGAACTGGCCAACGAGAAGGGCTATACGCGCCCGCCGCTGCACGACTTCTTCATGACCCGCTATCTCGACGCCTATGCCCTTGAAATCGCTGCCTTCATCACCGCAGCAACCTCCGGCAAGAAGGCGGCACCGAGCGGCGCGGATGGGCTCGTGGCGCTGAAGCTGGCGGATGCGGCGCTGAAGTCGGCGACCACGGGCAAGACCGTCCGTCTCGACAAGTAAGAACCGGACCCAAGCCACAGGAGCAGAACGATGAGCGCATCAGCCGATCGCAATTCACAGACACGCGCCATCGTTACCGGCGGCGCGCAAGGTATCGGCTTTGCAGTCGCCGAGGCGCTGGCCGACGAGGGCTGCCGCGCACTGGCGCTCCTCGGCCGCTCGCAGGAGAAGGGCGACAAGGCTGTCGCTCACTTCAAGAAAGCCGGCGTCGACGCCATCTTCATCAGCGCCGACGTTTCAAAGGTGGCCGACTGCAAGCGCGCGGTAGCGACAGCACTCTCGCATTTCGGCACCCTCAACGCGCTGGTCAATGCCGCCGCCACGTCGGCGCGCGGGTCGCTGGTCGAAACGTCGGAAGAGCTTTTCGACCAGATCTTCGACACCAATGTGCGCGGACCCTTCTTCCTGATGCAGGGGCTGGTCGCCCATCTGCTGGAGCGCAAGGCGCCGGGCTCGATCGTCAACGTGCTGTCGATGTCGGCGCATGCCGGCCAGTCCTTCCTGACGCCCTATTCAACCAGCAAGGGCGCGCTGATGACGCTGACCAAGAATGTCGCCAGCTCGTACCGGAAGAACCGCATCCGCTGCAATGCCGTGCTGCCCGGCTGGATGGACACCGAAGGTGAGGCGATCGTGCAGAAGAAATGGCACGATGCGCCGGATGACTGGCTGGAAAAGGCCGAGGCCGCGCAACCGATGGGCCAGTTGGTGAAGCCGGCACAACTCGCCCGGCTGATCAGCTACATGATCAGCCCGCAGGCCGGCGTCATGACCGGGTCGCTGGTCGACTACGACCAGAACATTGCCGGGGTGGTCGGCGAGTAGGGGGCGTGACAAACGCCTCCGCATCAACTATATGAGCCGCATGATCAACCTGTCCGCCACGTATTGGTACTTTAGGAGCTCGCTGGCGGCGGGAGGATTGCGCTCGATCTGAAGATTGCAGCAACAACATCCGAACAGCCGCCAGACCTGGCGGCTTTTTTGTTTCAGCCGGCAGGTCTCCTAAACCCAGGAGAAGAAAGCCGTGTTGACCACCACAGACGACCTTCGGGTCAAGGAAATCCGAGAACTGAGTACACCGGATCAGGTGATGCGGGAGATCCCGCGCACGCTGACGGCAACGCGCACCGTGAGCGCGTCACGCAACGCCATCCACGCCATCCTGAACGGAACCGACGACCGGCTGCTCGTCGTCGTCGGGCCCTGTTCGATCCACGATCCGGTCGCGGCCGTCGACTATGCCAGCCGTCTGGCGGCGCTGCGCGAGACCCTGTCCGACCGGCTCGAGATCGTGATGCGCGTTTATTTCGAGAAGCCGCGCACCACGGTAGGCTGGAAGGGCCTGATCAACGATCCCGATCTTGACGGCAGCTTCAACATCGACAAGGGGCTGCGGATGGCGCGCAACGTGCTGTCGGCGGTCAACAATCTCGGCCTGCCGGCGGCAACTGAGTTCCTCGACATGACGACGCCGCAATACATTGCCGACCTTGTCGCCTGGGGCGCCATTGGCGCGCGCACCACCGAGAGCCAGATCCATCGCGAACTGGCCTCGGGCCTATCCTGCCCGGTCGGCTTCAAGAACGGTACAGACGGCAATCTCAGGATCGCCGCCGAGGCGGTGAAATCCGCCGCCCAGCCGCATCATTTCATGGCGGTGACCAAGGGCGGACGCAGCGGCATCGCAACGACGACCGGCAATGAGGACTGCCATGTCATCCTGCGCGGCGGTGTTCAGCCCAATTATGACGCGGCAAGCGTCGAAGCCGCATCTGTGGAACTCGCCCATATCGGTGTCGCGCCTCGGCTGATGATCGATGTCAGCCACGCCAACTCAGCCAAGAAGCCCGAGAACCAGCCCATGGTCGCGGCCGACGTGGCGGGCCAGGTGGCGGCGGGCGACGAGCGCATCATCGGCCTCATGATCGAGAGCAATCTCGTTGCCGGCCGGCAGGACGTGGTGCCCGGCAAGCCGCTCGTCTACGGCCAGAGCATCACCGATGGCTGCATCGACTGGGCGACCACCGAGACCGTGCTGCACGGCCTTGCCGGGGCCGTCGAATGGCGCCGCTCAGCGCGCCGCGCCATGCTGGAAAGCCGGCAGGGCGCCGCCTGATACAGTTGGTGATATAGCAGGGCGGCGCTAACAGGGGCTACGCCGCCCTCAGTCCCTCCCAGGCGGTAAATACGGCAACCGCAAAGAGCAGCAGTCCGGCCGCGCGGCCGGCAAGAGTGGTCGCCCGCGGATTGGCGATCAAAAGATTGCGGCTGCGGCCGGCTGTGATCGCGAGCCCACCATAGATCGCGGCCTGGGTCAGGACCGTCATCATGCCCATGACAGTCGCTTGCATCCAGATCGGGCCGTAGTCCGGCTTCAGGAACTGCGGATAGACGGCAAGCACGAACAAGTATGCCTTGGGATTGATCAGGCAGGTTACGAGTCCTTGTCGAAACGCCTTCCATGCGGAGCGGCTGCCGGCGGGTCCGCCCTCGCCAACAGTGATGGAACTGCGCATCAGCATGATGCCGATGAAGGCCATGTAGGCGGCGCCGGCGATCAGCAGCGGCTTGAACAGGATCGGCACGAAATGCATCAGCAGGCCGACGCCGATGGCGCCGTTCAGCGTGTGCACCATGCCACCGACCATGATGCCGCCGGTCGCGGCCAGGCCCCTGTCGCGTCCGCCGGTCAGCGCATTGGCAAGCACGAACAGCATGTCCATGCCCGGAACGACGATGATGCCGAACAGCAGGATAAAGAAAAGCCAGAGATTTTCCGCATAACCCATGTCAGTTGCCTGTCGCCTCGCTCCGCCAAGCCGCTGCGGAACCTGTTGATTTTCAATTCGATAGGCGATCCTATAGATCAGCCCAACTGACGATGGTGTGTCAGTTGTGATCGGCATCGGGTGAGAAAAATGCGCAAAGCGTCACGCCTGTTCGAGATCATACAGATCCTGCGGTTGGCAAGGCAGCCGGTGACGGCGGCCATGATCGCCGAGCGGCTGGAAGTGACGATACGGTCGATCTATCGCGATATTGCTGCCCTGCAGGCGATGCGCGTGCCGATCGAAGGCGGGCGCGGCATCGGCTATATATTGCGCCCTGGCTTCGACCTGCCGCCGCTGATGTTTTCGATCGAGGAGATGGAGGCGATCGTGCTGTCGCTGGCGCTGCTAGAGCGCACGGGCGACGACGAGCTCAAGCAGGCGGCCAAGCGGGTCAGCGCCAAGATCGCCGGCGCCGTGCCGCCGCCTTTGCGCCAGACATTCGAAGCCAATGCGCTGCATGCTTGGGGTTTTTCCGCGCCTTCGGCCGGCACGATCGACCTGGCGCTTGTGCGCCGCGCCATCCGCGACGAGGAGAAGCTCGACCTTTCCTATCGCGACGAGATGGGCCGAACCTCCGAGCGCCTCATCCGCCCGATCGCGCTCATCTACTACGCCGAGACCGCCAACATCGTCGCTTGGTGCGAGTTGCGGCAAGCCATCCGCAATTTCCGCAGCGACCGCATCGAGGATTGCCAGCCGACCGGGCTACGCTTCAAGGGCGAAGGCGATCGCTTGCGGCAGGTCTGGGTGAACGGCTGGGAGGCGAACGCCGCTGCCGGTGGTTGAGGTATTACCGCACATCCACCCAGCGCTTGTCCTCGAAGGAGCGCGCCATTGCGTGCACGGTGCGCTCGATCTCCAGCCCCTCGGCGAACTCGATCAGCCGCGCCGGTCTGCCGGCAAGCCGCGTCAGCAATTCGTGACACTCGATGATCTTGAGGTCGTTGAAGCCGAGACCGTGCCCGGGTGCCGGCAGGAAGGCGTCGTAGGGCTTGTGGTGCGGCGCCACCAATATGGTGCGGTAGCCCTGTTCGGTCGGGCGATCTGACGTGACATAGAGCTGGATTTCATTCATCCGCTCCTGGTCGAACAGGATCGACCCCTTGGAGCCAAAGATCTGGATGGCGATGCGGCCCTTGCGGCCCCAGGCCGAGCGGTTGACCAGCAGTGTGCCGGCAATGCCGTTTTCCAGATGCATCAAGACGCTGGCGATATCATAGGTCTCGACCGCGCGGCGGCCGCCGCCAGCCACCTTGCGGTCGGCATAGGGCTTGGCCATGTCGCAGATGACGCTGGCGACGCGGCCGAACAGGGCCGAGACCAGCGACAGCGGATGGACGGCGAAATCGTCGAGCGCGCCATAACCGGAAGCGGCCTCGTGCTTCCAGAAGAACAGCGCCTCGGGGTCGGCCATGAAATCCTCGTCCATCTCGATGCGCAGATGGTTGACCTCGCCGATGATCTTCTGGTCGAGCAGCGCGCCGATGTGGCGGATGGCCGGGCTCTGGATGTAATTGTAGCCAAGGGCTGCGATCTTGCCGGACTTTTTGGCTGCCGCCGCCATCGCCTCGGCTTCGGCAAAGCTCGGCGCCATCGGCTTTTCGCACCACAGATGCTTGCCGGCTTCGAGAATGGCGATGGCCATTTCCGGATGAAATTGGTTTGGTGTGGTCAGCGAGACGATGTCGACCTCCGGGTCGTTGACGACGGCACGCCAGTCGCCGGACGCCTTGGCGAAGCCGAACTCGCCGGCCTTGCGCTGGGCCAACTCTTCGTTGACCTCGCCGAGATGGACGAGCCTTGGCTTGGCGACGTCGGGAAAGACGGCGCCGACGGCGCTCCATGCGATAGCGTGGCATTTGCCCATGAAGCCCGTGCCGATAAGACCTACGCCGACCATTTTCCGTTTTCTCCATTGCCTGGAATTCTGGGTGGATGAATTAATCCATTTTCTCCGGGAATGGAATGTCTGCCTCATTTTTAATGGCGTTCTTGCGCAGGCTCGCTATGATGAGGCAGAGAGGATGCTTTCACCGATGAGCTTGGACGGGCCGACGATGGACGAACGGGTACCTCGCGACTTCGAGACGCTGCGCGCCACCATCCTCGATCGGCGCGAAAGCCTGCCCAAACGCATCGCCCAGATCGCCGCCTATGCGCTCGACAATCCCGACGACATCGCCTTCGGCACCGCCGCCAGCATCGCCGCCTCGGCCGGCGTGCAGCCGTCGACCCTGATCCGCTTTGCCCAGCAGCTTGGCTTCGACGGCTTCACCAGCTTGCAACAGGTGTTTCGCGAGCGGCTGCGCGAGCGCAACTCATCCTATGACGAACGGTTGCAGGCGCTGCGCGTCAAGGCCGAGGGCGGCGCCGGTCATCGTGCCATCTTCGACGGCTTCGTCGCCGCCGCCAGCACCTCGCTCAACGACATTTCCCGCACGCTGGACGATGCGCATCTGGAAGATGCGATTTCGCTGCTGGCAAAGGCGCAGACCATCTATGTCTTGGCCAAGCGGCGCTCCTATCCGGTGGCGTCCTACATCGCCTATGCGCTAGGCAAGTTGAAGATCCGCAACCAGTTGATCGAATCGGCCGCCGGGCTGAATGCCGAGATGATCGGTTTCGCCACACCGGTGGACGCCGTCATCGCCATCAGCTTCTCGCCCTATGCGCCGGCCACCATCGAGGAAGCACGCACCATTTCGGAACAGGGCGTGCCGATCGTTGCCATCACCGACAGCTCGTTTTCGCCGCTTGCCCAGTTCGCCAAGGTCTGGTTTGAGGTTGCCGAGGCTGACTTCGCCGGCTTCCGTTCGCTGTCGGCAACGATGGCGCTGGCCATGGCGCTGACCGTCGGCGTCGGCGAGAAACGGCGCGACGCTACCCGCAAGCGCAAAGACTGATCGGACCCCGCAAAAAGCAAAATCGGCTCGGGAACGCTCATTCCATATTGACTACGGATTGGAATTATTATTTCATATTCCCGGCACCACGCTGCCGCTCGCGCGTGTTACCCAAACAATGTTGTTCCTGACAACAAGACTGACGGGAGGTTCCAATGAGCGAAGCCGTGGACGCCAAACAGGCGCCGCTCGACGTCATCACCATCGGTCGCGTCTCCGTCGACCTTTATGGCCAGCAGATCGGCTCGCGGCTGGAGGACATCACGTCATTCGCCAAGTCGGTCGGTGGCTGCCCGGCCAACATCTCGGTCGGCACGGCAAGGCTCGGCCTGCGCTCGGCGCTGCTGACCCGCGTCGGCGACGAGCAGATGGGCCGCTTCATCCGCGAACAGCTGAAGCGCGAAGGTGTCAACACGGACGGATTGAAGACCGACAAGGAACGGCTGACCGCGCTGGTGCTGCTCTCGGTCGAGAGTGAAGGCGTTTCGCCGATGATCTTCTATCGCAGCGACTGCGCCGACATGGCGCTGGCGCCGGAGGACATTGACGAGGCCTTCATCGCCTCGGCGCGCTCGATCGTCGTCACCGGCACGCATTTTTCCCGACCCAACAGCGACGCCGCCCAGCGCAAGGCGATCCGCATCATGAAAACCAAGGGCGGCAAGGTTGTTTTCGACATCGACTATCGGCCCAACCTCTGGGGTCTCGCCGGCCATGCCGAGGGCTTCGAGCGCTATGTCAAGTCGGACCGGGTCTCGTCCCAGTTGAAGACCGTGCTGCCCGATTGCGATCTCATCGTCGGCACCGAGGAAGAGATCATGATCGCGTCGGGCGCCGACGACTGCCTGAGCGCGCTGAAGACGATCCGTTCGCTGTCCTCGGCCACCATCGTCTTGAAGCGCGGCGCCATGGGCTGCATCGTCTATGACGGACCGATCAGCGACGATCTCGAAGACGGCGTCGTCGGCAAGGGTTTCCCGATCGAGATCTACAATGTGCTGGGTGCGGGCGACGCCTTCATGTCCGGCTTCCTGCGCGGCTGGCTGGGTGGCGAAGACCACGCGACGGCGGCGACCTGGGCCAATGCCTGCGGCGCCTTTGCCGTGTCGCGGCTGCTCTGCGCGCCGGAATATCCGACCTTCGAGGAATTGCAGTTCTTCCTCAAGAACGGCAGCAAGCATCTCGCCCTGCGCAACGACGAGGCGATCAACCACATTCATTGGGCAACCACCCGCCGGCGCCAGATCCCCTCGCTGATGGCGCTAGCCTGCGACCATCGCATCCAGCTCGAGGATGTGGCGGCAAAGGCCGGTGCCGACCCGGCGCGCATCCGCGATTTCAAGGTGCTGACCGTCAAGGCAGCGGCAAAGGTTGCCGCCGGCCGCGACGGCTACGGCATGCTGCTCGACGAGAAACATGGCCGCGAGGCGATGTTCGAGTTCGCCAGGCATTCCTTCGCCTGGCTTGGACGGCCGGTCGAACTGCCGGGTTCGCGGCCGCTGCGCTTCGAATTCTCGCAGGATATCGGCTCGCAGCTCACCGAATGGCCTGTCGATCACTGCATCAAATGCCTGTGCTTCTACCACCCCGACGATCCCCAGGCACTCAAGGAAGAACAGCAGCAGAAGCTGCGCGCGCTGTTCGAGGCCGCTCGCAAAGTCGGCCGGGAACTGCTCATCGAGATCATCGCCGGCAAGCACGGCAAGCTCGACGACACGACAATCCCGCGCGCGCTGGAAGAGCTCTATGCGCTGGGCATCAAGCCCGACTGGTGGAAGCTCGAGCCGCAGGCATCGAGCGGCGCCTGGGCCAAGATCGAAGCGGTAATCCTGAAGCATGATCCCTGGTGCCGGGGCATCGTCCTGCTCGGCCTGGAAGCGCCGCAGGACGAGCTGGAAGCGGCTTTCGCCGCCACCGCCAAGGCGCCGATCGTCAAGGGTTTTGCCGTCGGCCGCACCATCTTCGTCCATGCGGCCGAAGAATGGCTGGCCGGCAGGATGTCTGATGACGAGGCTGTCGCCGACATGGCCTCGCGCTTCGAACAGTTGACCGAGGCGTGGCTTGCCGCGCGTGGCCGTAAAGCAGCATAAAGGCGCGGCAGAAGACTGCGGAGGAAACCACCATGAGCAAGACAATCCGCCTGACGATGGCGCAGGCGCTGACCCGCTTTCTCAGCAGGCAGATGACCGAGATCGACGGCAAGACGGTGCCGATCTTCGGTGGCGTCTGGGCGATCTTCGGCCATGGCAACGTCGCCGGCATCGGCGAGGCGCTCTACCAGGTCCGCGACGCATTGCCGACCTTCCGCGCCCATAACGAACAGGCAATGGCGCATGCGGCGATCGCCTATGCCAAGGCCAATTTCCGCCGCCGCTTCATGGCTGCGACCTCGTCGATCGGCCCCGGCGCGCTCAATATGGTGACGGCGGCAGCACTTGCGCATGTCAACCGGTTGCCCGTCCTGTTTCTGCCCGGCGATGTCTTCGCCAACCGTATCCCCGACCCGGTGCTGCAGCAGGCCGAGGACTTTTCCGACGGCACGGCGACGGTCAATGACTGCTTCCGTCCGGTGTCGCGCTATTTCGACCGCATCACCCGGCCGGAACAGATCATCCCGGCGCTCAGCCGTGCGATGGCTGTGCTGACCGATCCGGCTGAATGCGGCCCGGTGACCCTGTCGCTTTGCCAGGACGTGCAGGCCGAGGCCTATGACTATCCCGAGAGCTTTTTCGCCGAACGGGTCTGGCACCAGCGCCGGCCGCGACCGGACCGCCACGAGCTTGCGGCAGCGGTGGCAGCGCTCAAGAGTGCCAAGAAGCCGCTGGTCATCGCCGGCGGCGGCGTTCTCTATTCGCAGGCCTCCGATGAGCTGGCCAAATTCGTGCAAGGCGCCGGCATTCCTGTCTGCGAAACGCAAGGCGGCAAATCCTCACTGCCGGACGAGCACCCGCTCAACATGGCGGCGGTCGGCGTCACCGGCACTTCGGCCGCCAACCGCCTGGGGGAAGACGCCGATGTCGTGCTTGCCATCGGCACGCGCCTGCAGGATTTCACCACCGGCTCATGGGCGCTGTTCAAGAATTCCGGCAAGACCATTATCGGCTTGAACGTCCAGCCTTTTGACGCCGGCAAGCACCGCGCGCTGCCGCTGGTTGCCGATGCGGCCGAGGGTCTCGCTGAACTCGGTGCCGCACTGAAGGGCTGGATGGCGCCTGCCGCCTGGACCGACAATGCAGCCACCGGCAAGAGGGCCTGGCAGGCCGACGCCGCCAAGGTGACGGCCTCGACCAACGCCGCCTTCCCGTCCGATGCGCAGGTGATCGGCGCCGTGCAGCGCGCCATGGGATCCGGCGTGACGCTGCTGCATGCCGCCGGCGGGCTGCCGGGCGAGTTGCACAAGCTTTGGCAGGCCGGCGCGCCGGGCTCCTATCACGCCGAATACGGCTTCTCGACCATGGGCTACGAGATTGCCGGCGGGCTCGGCACCAAGATGGCCAAGCCCGGTGAAGAGGTCGTCGTCATGATCGGCGACGGTTCATACCTGATGCTGAATTCCGAGATCGCCACCTCGGTGATGCTCGGCCTCAAGCTGACCATCGTGTTGCTCGACAACAGGGGTTATGGCTGCATCAACCGGCTGCAGATGGCCACCGGCGGCGCCAACTTCAACAATCTCCTGAAGGACTCGCGCCACGAGATCCTGCCCGACATCGATTTCGCCGCGCATGCGGCGAGCATGGGCGCGATATCAGAGAAAGTGCCATCGATCGCCGGGCTGGAAAACGCACTGCAAAAGGCCAAAAAGAACGACCGCACCACCGTGCTGGTCATCGACACCGATCCGCTGGTCTCCACCGATGCCGGTGGCCATTGGTGGGATGTGGCAGTGCCGGAAGTGTCGGCACGTCCGCAGGTCAATGCAGCGCGCAAAGCCTATGACGAGAAGCGGCAAATGCAGAGCGTTGGCGATTGATGCTAGCTCCCTTCTCCCCGTCCCATACGGGGAGAAGGCGCCGCCAGGCGGATGAGGGGCGCGCCAGCGGCCAAAGATTGAACTGTTCTAAACCGGAGTGACGACTTGAAAGCCAAACTGGGCATGTCCCCCATTGCATGGTGGAACGACGATCTTGCGGAACTCAGCGATGACGTGTCGCTGGAGGAATGTTTGCGCCAGTCGCGTTCGGCCGGATTCACCGGCATGGAAATGGGCCGGCGTTTCCCCAACGATCCCGCTGTCATGCTGCCGATCCTGAAGAAAGCCGACGTGACGCTGTGCGGCGGCTGGTTCTCAGGCACGCTGGTCGATGAGGAGATGGGCAAGAACAAGGATCGCATCCAGCCGATGATCGACCTGTTCAAGGCGGTCAACGCGCCTTGCATCGTCTATGGCGAGGTCGGCCGCTCGATCCAGGGCGACCGCTCCAAGCCACTCGCCACCAAGCCGAAACTTTCTGGCGATGAGATGAAAGCCTATGCAAGGCGGCTGACCGAATTCGGCGAATGGTGCGCCGAGCAAGGCATGCCGCTCTCCTATCACCATCACATGGCGGCGGTGGTCGAGACCGAGCCGGAGCTCGATGCCTTCATGCGCCATTCCGGCGAAGGCATTCCGCTGCTGCTCGATGCCGGACACCTGGCCTTTGCCGGCGGCGATGTGCTGCGCGCCATCGACAACCACCACAAGCGCATCAGCCATGTGCATGTGAAGGATGTGCGGACGGGCGTGATCGACAAGCTCGACCGCACCAAGCAGTCCTTCCTCGACGCGGTGGCGCTCGGCGCCTTCACGGTGCCGGGCGACGGTTCGCTGGATTTCGGCGCCATCGTGCAACGCTTCGCCGACCATGGCTATGAAGGCTGGTTCGTGGTCGAGGCAGAGCAGGACCCGAAGAAGAACCCGCCGCTCAAGATGGCGCAGGTCGGCCACAAGGAATTGATGCGTGTGATGACCGCCGCCGGCTACACGGTCGAAACCCAGGGCTTTCCCAATGCCTAGGGTTTCCCGAATGCCTGATGCGATGGGTTCACGGCGTGCCAGGTTGCTGTAGATTGGCCCGATGAAAGATTACGAGCACCCCTTCTTCCGCCCGCTATGGCGGCGTGTCGCCGTCGTCGCGGTCTGCGTCATCTGGTCGATCATCGAATTCGCCACCGGCACGCCGTTCTGGGGTGTCATCGCGCTCGGCTTTGCCGGTTATGCCGTCTGGCAGTTTTTCTATCTCTACAAGCCAGCCGATGAGAGCAAGGCAACGGCCGAGGCCGAACCGAAGGAGTAACCCGATGTCGAAGCTGCTGGTAAAGGCCGACAAAGGCCATGGCCGCGTTGCCCATGTGACGCCAAAAAACGCCGGCTGGACCTATGTCGGTTTCGACCTGCATCGGCTGAAATCAGGCGAAGGCGCCTCAGGCAAGACGGAGGATCGCGAAATCTGCCTGGTGTTCGTCACCGGCAAGGGCACCGCGAAAGCCGGCGGCGAGGATCTTGGCCTGCTCGGCGAACGCATGTCGCCCTTCGAAGGCAAGCCGTGGTCGGTCTATGTTCCCCAGGGATCGGACTGGTCGGTGACGGCCGATACGGAGCTGGAACTCGCGGTCTGCTCGGCGCCTGGCTTAAGCGGCGGGCTGCCGGTCCGGGTGATCGGACCCGACGATCTCGGCCAGGAGGTGCGC
Organism: Mesorhizobium sp. NZP2077; assembly: GCF_013170805.1. Taxonomy (NCBI): domain Bacteria; kingdom Pseudomonadati; phylum Pseudomonadota; class Alphaproteobacteria; order Hyphomicrobiales; family Phyllobacteriaceae; genus Mesorhizobium; species Mesorhizobium sp. NZP2077. Next base: position 529,028 of record NZ_CP051293.1, read on the forward strand.
GGCAAGGGCACCAATACGCGCTACGTCACCAACATCCTGCCGGAAGGCAAGCCGGCCGACTCGCTGCTGGTGGTCGAGGTCATCACGCCCGGCGGCCACACGTCGAGCTATCCGCCGCACAAGCACGACCAGGACAATCTGCCCGCGGAATCCTATCTCGAGGAGACCTACTATCATCGTCTCAATCCGCCGCAGGGCTTTGCCTTCCAGCGCGTCTATACCGACGCCGACAAGGATGGCCATCGCGCGCTCGACGAGGCCATGGCGATCGAGGATGGCGATGTCGTGCTGGTGCCCAAGGGTTATCACCCCTGCGCCGCCTGCCATGGCTACGACCTCTATTATCTCAATGTCATGGCCGGACCGAAGCGGACGTGGAAATTCCACAATGCGCCCGAGCACGAATGGTTGATGAAGGCCTGACCGGTTCCAGATTCCGGCTGAACTTATTGGTCCAGCTGGGAAAAATCGTCGGCTAAGGACTTCTTGGGTCGATTTGCCTTCGAAAACCCGTCAAAGCTTCGTCAATCCGTCATGGAAATCACCTATGGCAGCGGGACCGACGAGGACTTCCCATGCGTTATGCCATCTACTTCACCCCCCGGCAGGACGAACCGCTGGCGCGGATTGCCGCCAACTGGCTGGGCCGTGACCCGTTCGGCGCCGCGACAAAGCCGGTTGAGGCCGTGGCCGACCTCTCTGCGGCGGAAGTTGCCTTCCACACCGCTTCGGCACGCCGCTATGGTTTCCACGCGACGCTGAAAGCCCCCTTCCGCCTGGCTGCCAACGAGACCGAGACCTCGCTGCGCGCGGGGCTCGACCATTTTGCCGAAGCAACGCCTGTCGTGACGATCCCGCGTCTCGTCGTCAGCCAGATCGACAGCTTCTTCGCGCTGGTGCCGGAGGGGCCGTTGCCGCCGCTCAACCGCTTTGCCGACGATGTCGTGCGCGACTTCGACCGGTTTCGCGCACCGCTGTCCGAGGCCGAGATCGAGCGGCGCAGCCCGGATTCGCTGAAGCCGGCCGAGTTCCGCAACCTCTGCCAGTGGGGCTACCCTTACGTCTTCGAAACCTTTCGTTTCCATATGACTCTGTCCGGCCGGGCCGGGTCACAAGAAAGCCCTCGTCTGCGCGCAGCAATCGACAGCCTGTTCGCCGACGTGCTGCGCCAGCCGGTGCTGGTCGACGCGCTGACGCTGTTTGTCGAAACCGAACCCGGTGCGCCGTTCATGGTGCTTTCCCAGCACGCGCTGGGACGCCGCCCGGCCAGAAGAATCGCCTGAACAAGCTCTGCCCCAAAAGAATCAAGGACTGCCCGAAATGACCGCCGAGACCGTTCTTTCCAACGCCCGCATCGTGCTTGCCGACGAGATCGTCGAGGGTTCGCTGGTGCTGCGTGACGGCTTTATCGCCGGCATCGATGCAGGTTCTTGCCGGACCGGCGAGGATATGGGGGGCGACTATGTCATTCCCGGGCTGGTCGAACTGCACACCGACCATCTCGAGGGCCATTACGCGCCACGGCCGAAAGTGCGCTGGAACCCGATCGCCGCGGTGCTTGCCCATGATGCGCAGGTGGCGACCGCCGGCATCACTACGGTGCTCGACGCGCTGCGCGTCGGCATGGACGAGGACGCCGACCTGACATCGGACGATATCCGCAAGCTGGCCGATGCAATCGAGGACAGTGTGCAGCAGGATCGGCTGCGCGCCGACCACTTCATCCATTTGCGCTGCGAGGTTTCGGCGCCGGACTGCCTCAAGGCCTTCGCCAATTTCGACGGCGATGAGAGGGTCAAGCTGGCATCGCTGATGGACCATGCGCCCGGCCAGCGCCAGTTCGTCAATCTCGAAACCTATGCCTACTACTACCAGCGCAAGCTGAAATTGACCGACCGCGACTTCAAATTGTTCTGCGAGAAGCGGATGGCGGAATCGGCGCGCAATTCGGCGCCAAACCGGGCGGTGATCGCCGCCGCCTGCCGTGAGCGCGGCATCGTGCTCGCCAGCCATGACGATGCCACGTCGGGCCATGTCGACGAGGCGATCGAGCAAGGCGTGCGGGTCGCCGAGTTTCCGACCACCCAGGAAGCCGCGCGTGCCTCGAAGGCAGCGGGCTTGGGCGTGTTGATGGGGGCGCCCAACGTCATGCGCGGCGCCTCGCATTCGGGCAATGTCTCGGCACGCACGCTGGCCAGCGACGGCCTGCTCGACATCCTGTCTTCAGACTATATTCCCTTCAGCCTGATCCAGTCGGCCTTCTTCCTCGGCGATATGGTCGAAGGTATTTCGCTGCCGCAGGCGGTCGCCATGGTGTCGAAGAACCCGGCCGAAGCCATTGGCCTCAACGATCGCGGCATGATCGAGCAGGGCCGTAGGGCCGATCTGGTGCGTGTGCGCGTCGACGACCATGTGCCGGTGGTGCGCACCGTCTGGCGGCAGGGGCGCCGCGTCGCATGATGGTGTCGGCCTTGATCGAGCGTGAATTGTCCGCTGAAACGTTTCCGATCCGCCATGGCGTCTTTGTCGCGGTCGTCGGCCCAAGCGGTGCCGGCAAGGACACGGTGATCGGCTACGCCCGCGCGCTTTTCGCCGACGAAAGCCGGCTGGAGTTCGTCCGCCGCGTCATCACCCGGCCGAGCGATGCGGAGAGCGAGGACCACGACACCCTGGCCGACGCCGCCTTTGTCGAGGCCGACGCCGACGGCGCCTTCGCCATCTCGTGGGAGGCGCATGGGCTTCGCTATGGCTTGCCCGCCGATGTCGACTGGTCGGTCGCCAACGGCCATGTCGCCATTGCCAATGTGTCGCGCGCCATCATTCCGGTGCTGCGCGAGCGCTATGCCAATCTGGCCATTGTCGAGATCACCGCCTCGCCCGACGTGCTGGCCGAGCGGCTGGCGATGCGTGGCCGTGAATCGCGCGGCGAAGTGCTGGCACGTCTGGCGCGCAGCGCCAATGTGACCCTGACCGGCCCTGGCGTGACCTCGATCGACAATAGCGGTCCGCGCGAGGTGGCCGGCGAGCGCTTCGCCGAGATCCTGCGCAAGGCAATGGCCTTTTCGGACATGTCGGGTCTGATCTGATTTAGACGTGCATCCTCAGGCTGCAACGCGTGCGCCTCGATCGGCCCAAAGCGCCGCCCCGTTGGCGCCTCACTTGCTTTCCCGCGGCCTCCGGAGCGCTATGTGGTGCGGACCGCACCAGTGATTCTGGGCCGCGCTTGCCGGGAAAGCCGCCCAGAAAGCCCGGGCGAACGACAGAACAGGAAGCCCTGATGCAGACACTGACACCCATCCTTTCGACGATCACGGCGGCATTTCTTGCGTCCGTCGTCGAGGTGGTCGAAGCCTTCACCATCGTGCTTGCGGTCGGCGTGACGCGCAGCTGGCGCCCGGCACTGACGGGTGCGGCCCTGGCGCTGGCGTTGCTGGCGGCTCTGGTGCTGGCGTTCGGACCGCTTTTGGCGCTGGTACCGATCACCACGCTGCAATTCATCGTCGGCGTGCTGCTGATCCTGTTCGGCATGCGCTGGCTGCGAAAGGCCATTTTGCGCAGCGTCGGCGTCATCGCCCTGCATGACGAGGAGGCGGCCTTCGCTGAGGAGACCGCCGCCTTGCACCAGCAGGCCAATGACCGCCGCGCCGACTATCTCGCAGGACTGGCCTCGTTCAAGGCGGTGCTGCTCGAGGGTGTCGAGGTGGTGTTCATCGTCATTGCCGTGGGTGCTGCCCACGGGCAGACGCTGTATGCCGGCCTTGGTGCGCTGGCGGCATTCATCCTGGTGATGCTCATCGGGCTGGTGGTCCACCGGCCGCTGGCGCGCGTGCCGGAGAATTCGCTCAAATTCGTCGTCGGGCTGATGCTGACCAGCTTCGGCATTTTCTGGACCGGCGAAGGCATCGGCGCCGACTGGCCGAGTGCCGATCTCGCTCTGCTCGCCATCTTCGCCATCGTCGCGCTGGCTTCCTTTGCCATGGTGCGCTGGTTGCGCAGCGCCTACCCCGTAACCGCCGGAGGGCTCGCCCGATGAACGCCATTCGTCTTGTTGCCAGAGAATTCTTCGGCATGTTCGTTGATGACGGTAGTCTGGCGCTGCTGGCGCTGGTGCTGGTGGCCGCCGTCACCGCGGCGGTCAAGCTGCTCGCGCTGCCACCGCTGCTCGGCGGTGCGTTGCTGCTGGTCGGCTGCCTCGGCATCCTGCTGCAAAGCGTTCGCCGCGCGGCACGCACGATCAGCCGATAGGCGGCAAGGCGTTATTCCGCCGGGGCACCGGCTACGTTCTTGCGGGCCGCGTCGATCATCAGACGTCGTGCCCGGAACACGCCCCATTGCTGGTCGACGAGCACGCCGATAAGGATGACGCCGCCCATCACCGCGAAGTTGAGCGAGGAGGGGATGCCGAGCAGATTGACGAGGTTCTGCAGCTCCTGCAGCAGCACTGTGCCGAGGACAACACCAATCAGCGAGCCTTCGCCGCCGCGCAGCGAGAAGCCGCCGAGCACGGCCGCGGCAATGGCATAAAGCTCATAGAACTGGCCGTGGCTGGCCGGCGAGATCGAGCGCGTGTACATGGCGAAATAGATCGCCGACAGCGCCGTCAGCACGCCGCAGATGACATAGGCGGCCATGACGATGCGGCCGGTGCGGATGCCGGAATATTTAGCCGCCTCCTCGTTCTTGCCGATGGCGTAGAGATAGCGGCCGAACACCGAGCGGTGCAGCACCACCCACATGATGATGGCAATGACGATCAGCGCAATGAAGCTGTTGGGCACGCCATAGGACCGGCCGGCGGTGAGGAATTCCAGGTCCGGAAAATTCTGGCCGAAGGCGAAACCGGCGGTGCCGTCGCCGGTGTAGAAGCGCGCCACGCCGCGATAGATCAAGAGGCCGCACAGCGTGACGACAAAGGGCTGCAATTTCAGCCGCGTGATCAGCCAGCCATGCGCCAGGCCGATGATGGCGCCGAGCACCAGGATGAGCACGAAGGCGACAGGCCATCCCATGCCACGGACGGCGATGAAGTCGATGAACAGCGTGCCCAGCAGCGCCACCACCGAGCCCACCGACAATTCGATGCCGCCGGTGATGATGACGAAGGCCTGGCCGATCGACAGTATGCCGAAGAGGCCGATCAGGTTCGAGGTGTTGGCGAGGTTGATCGGCAGCAGGAAGCGCGGATTGATGATGGCGACGATTGCGCCCACCACCAGGATCAGGATCAGCAGGCCGAGATCTTTCTTGCTCATCGTCGTCTCCCCAATGCCTGCCCGAGCGGACCGCGCTTCGGCGGGGTCCGTGGCAAAGATTATTTCGGCTGCTTGCCCACCGCCAGCAGCAGCACGTTTTCCTGGCTGAACTGGTCCTTGTCGAGAATGCCCGAGATCTGGCCCTCATGCATGACGGCGATGCGGTCGGACACGCCGATCACCTCTTCCATGTCGCTTGAGATCATCAGCACGGCGACGCCGGCGTCGGCCAGCGCGCGCATCAGCCCGTAGATTTCCGCCTTGGCGCCGATATCGATGCCGCGCGTCGGTTCGTCTAGGATCATCACCTTCGGGTTCATGGCCAGCCACTTGCCGAGTACGACCTTCTGCTGGTTGCCGCCCGATAGCGTGCCGGTGCGCGTCTGCACCGAGGGCGCCTTGATGCCGAGATCTTTTTTCTGCTTTTCGGCGGTTGCCGTTTCGGCACTTGCTGACACCAGCGAACGCTTGGCATGCGCCGGCAAATTGGGCAGCGAGATGTTCTGGGCGATCGACAAATCGAGCAGGATGCCGGTCAGCTTGCGGTCTTCCGGCACCAGGAAAATGCCGTGCGCGACGGCGTCGGCGGCCGAGCCCAGCACAAGCGTCTTGCCGTCGAGTTCGAGCGTGCCGCCAAGGCTGCCGTCGATGCCGAAGAACACACGCGCCAGCTCGGTGCGGCCGGAGCCGACCAGGCCGGCAAGGCCGAGGATCTCGCCGCGCCTGACATCGAGGCTAACAGGCCGGCTGGGATAGGTGGGGGTGCGGATGGCCTTGGCCGCAAGGGCGACGGCGCCCGGCGCCCGCGCGGACTCGGAGGCCTTCTCGCGCTCCTTCAGCATGCGGCCGATCATCAGCTTGACCATCTGGTCATGGCCGATGTCGCGCTTCTGCAGCGTGCCGGCCAACATGCCGTCGCGCAGCACGACGACGCGGTCGGCGACGCGCTCGACCTCGTGCAGGCGGTGCGAGATGAAGATGACGCTGATGCCGTCGGCCTTCAGCGCCTTGATGACGTCGAGCAGTTTGTCGGTCTCGGCGAGCGGCAGGCTGGATGTCGGCTCGTCGAGGATGACCAGCCTTGCCTTGATCGACAGCGCCTTGGCGATCTCGACCATCTGCTGCTGGGCGAGCGACAGGTCGGCGACCTGCGCGTCGGCGGTGAAATTGGCGCCAACGCGTTTCAACAGCGGCGCCACCATCTCCCGCAGCTTCGTGCGGTCGACAAGCTTGAGCGGCCCGGCGCGCAGCGGTTCGCGACCAAAGAAGATGTTGGCGGCGACGTCGAGATTATCGAACAGATTGAGTTCCTGGTGGACGAAGGCGATGCCGGATCCGAGGCTGCCTTCGACGCTCAGGCCTTTATGGGCGGTGCCGTCGACCGTGATCGTGCCGGTGTCCGGCGTGGTGACGCCGCCGAGGATCTTCATCAAGGTCGACTTGCCGGCGCCGTTCTCACCGACGAGGCCGATGACCTCGCCCGGCCTCACCTCCATCGAAAAACCATCGAGCGCGACAACACCCGGATAGGTCTTGCGCACGTTCTCGAGGCTGAGGAACGGTGTGGTCGTGGCGATGGATGTGTCGGAATAATTCATCATGCCTGACAGCGATTGGCGAGCAGAACCATCGGCAGACTGACGGTCTCAGCAGGCTTCGTCAATGCGCGCAGCCGGCTCAAGCAGAGTTGAGCCGGCTGAACTGCCTGTGGTCTTAGTTTCCAGACATTGCCTTCAGATTGGCGGCATAGGCGTCGACGTCATCCTTGCCGATGATCTTGGTCGGGATGATGATGAGGTTGCCGGCCGGGATGCCCGACTTGTCGCCCTTGAGATAGGCGGCCATCAGCTTCATGCCCTGATAGGCCCATTCGAAGGGCTGCTGTACGACGGTAGCGGCAATGGTGCCTTCCTTGACGCCGCCCAGCGTGATCGGATCGTCATCGAAACCGACGACCGTGATCGCGCCGAGCTTGCCGGCATCGCGCAGCGCTTCATAGATGCGCGGCGTGTTGTAGGAGTAGAAGCCGACCATGCAGGTGACGTCAGGGCTGGCGACCAGCGCGTCCTCGACATTCTTCTTGGCGCGGGCCTGGTCGATGTCGTCGCCGCGCACGTCGACGAGTTCGATCTTGGTGCCGGCCAGACCATCCTTCATGCCCTGGATACGCTCCTTGGCATTGTCGGCGCCGAGCAGGCCGACGAAGCCGAGGCACTTGCCGCCATTGGGCATCGCCTTCTTGGCGATTTCGGCCGCCTGCTTGCCGGCATCGACATTGGACGAGCCGATATAGGCGACACGCTTGGTCTGCGGGGCGTCGCTGTCGGTGGTGAACAGCGCTGTTTCCGAGGCGATCTTGTTCAGGCCGTCGGTCGAGGTCTTCGGGTCAACGGCCGAGACCATGATGCCCTTGACACCGGCCGTCACCAGATCGTCCATCAGCCGCTGCTGGATGGCGACCGAGGATTGTTCCGGATATTTGAGTTCCAGCGTGTAGCCGGGCAGTTCGGTCTGCGCCTTCTTGACGCCGGCTTCGGCCGCTTTCCAGAAATCGGAAGCGCCGTTGACGACGAAGGCCAGCGTCGGCTTGTCGTCGGCGCGCGCGATGGCCGTCGCCGTGAGGCCCAGCAGCAGAGCTGCGGTGGCCACGGATGCATTGCGTATCAAGGATTTCATGTTCAACCTCCCGTTTTGGTCCAGCCTTCGGGCTGACCGGTCTTGCTCACTAGAATTGCCTTGCTCACCTGGATTTGCCGTTTGTGGCTTGGACGCCCCTCCTCCTCAGGGGTTCCCGGCACTGAAAGAATGGCGTCGTCCTGCCACGGTCACGGACTTTAGAGACTCATCCCTCATTCGTAAATAGTCCGATTTGTCTGACATATCACATATCTGCTATAAGGCTTGCGGAGGCAATATCCGCTCACCATCGGACCATTCACGAGTACTCCCGCCGCACCCGGGATCCATCGGGCCGGACGCGACGGATTGACGTTACAGCGCATCATTGTATTAGTAAATAGTATTAGTTCCGACCCGTGCCTGGACACATCGGTGCGACGTCGCAACCGATCTGCCAATGATGGGCTGCCTTGCCAGCGCGGCAGTCAAAGCCTTTCTGTTCCTGCCTTTCTGAATGCCCGGAGCCGCATGACCGATGGATCAACAGTGTACTAATAAATATAAATGCAGCACGATTCCTATAAATTGACGCCGCCGCGCCGCCTTGTCGGACCGGCAGGCTGACGCTAGACAGGCTGGGGATTGGGGACACGGATGCAATGAGCGAGACCAGGGATCCGGCCATCGAGATCGCGAAGCGCCGCAAGGCGCCGGCAAAGCCCAAGGGGCGGGTCACCATGACCGACATCGCCAGGGCCGCCGGCTGTTCGCAGGCGACCGTTTCCTTCGTCCTCAACAATTCGCCAGGCATCCGGCTGTCGCAGCAGACCCGCGAACGGGTGATCGAGGCCGCAAGAACGCTGGGCTACAGCGCGCCGGCTTTCTCGGCGCTGCGCAAGCCTGTTGCTGCCTTCGATGGGCTTGACGGGGTGATCGGCTTCGCCGTCGACCAGCTGGCGACCAGCCCGGAGGCGGTGGTCGCCATCGAAGGCGCGCGCCAGGCTTCGTGGAATGCCGGCAATGTGCTGCTGGTGGCGCAGACCATGGGCGACGCCGTGATGGAGCCGCGCGCCATCCAGGCACTGACCCGGCGGGGCATTTCGGCGCTGATCTACATGACCATCTTCACCCGCGAGATCACGGCGCCCGATTTCCTCTACAGCCTCGACATTCCGGTGATCCTGCTCAATTGCTACACGGCCGACTACGCCTTCCCGGCCGTGGTGCCTTCCGAGATCGCCGGCGGCCAGAGCTCGACCCGGCATCTGATCAGCTACGGCCACCGCCGCATCGCCACCATCACCGGCGAGCCGTGGATGCAGGCCGCACAGGACCGGCTGAAGGGTTATCGTCGCGCGCTTGCCACCGCCGACATCCCGTTCGACGCGGACCTGGTGGTCGAGGGCGACTGGTCGGCCAGTGCCGGCTATGCCGCGACCGTGAAGTTGTTGGCCCTAAAAGACCGCCCGACGGCGATCTTCTGCCAGAACGACCGCACCGCGATCGGCTGCTACGAAGCGCTGAAGGAAGCCGGTCTGCACATCCCCCAGGACATTTCCGTGGTCGGCTATGACGACGAGGAAATCGCCCGGCACCTGTTCCCGCCGCTGACGACCTCGATCCTGCCGCATATGGCGATGGGCCAATGGGCGATCGAGCAGCTCGAAGCGCCGGCGGCGCCCGGGCAGGGGCGTTATCCCATCACTAAGCTGGAGTGCCCCTTGGTGGAAAGGGAGAGTGTGCGGGCGGTGGCGGGAGCGTGACGGGTCGAGAAGGCTGACCGTCGGTCTCGGCGTGCTCATCGGCGCACCCCCTGCGGTCCGCGGTTGCCGGCATCGACCCGGGAGCCACGGTTGAGAATAGGCCGCGCCTGATATAGATGGCTCGCGCCAGACCGCCGCATCGGGTCGGAAGGTGTCCAACTCGAGCGACAGAGGCGATCATGGCCGACGAAAACGAAGACTACATCTACGATGAGGCCACCGGTGAATGGCGTCCGGCCTCGGAGATCGCTGCCTCCGCCGAGGCGGGGCGCATTGTGCCACGCGATGCCGCCGGCAATGTTCTTGCCAACGGGGATTCGGTGATCCTGATCAAGGACCTCAAGGTGAAGGGCGCCGGTCAGACGCTGAAGCAGGGGACACTGATCAAGTCGATCCGGCTTACCGACAATCCGGATGAAATCGATTGCCGGCATGAGGCGATCAAGGGCCTCGTCCTTCGCACGGAGTTCGTGCGCAAGCGGTGAGCGTTACCGGCTGGCCGCGATGCTGTAAACGCGGTCAGCACGGGACCAGGGCAGGTCGAGGACCTAATCTGGCTGGCTTCCTTCATGGACAACGATTTGGGATGTTTCGATGATGAGACGTGCAGGCTCGAACCACTCCAAAACCCCTTCGGGCCAAAAGTGTTACCCATGTCTCCGGTATAAACCGTAACCCACATGCCCGGAAGGGATCTGATTTTATTGGCGCACCCGACAGGATTCGAACCTGTGACCTCTGCCTTCGGAGGGCAGCGCTCTATCCAGCTGAGCTACGGGTGCTTCCCGGCGGGCCGGAAAACGAACCAGCCGATGAACCGGCAAGTCACGGCTTCTTAGCGGAAGCCGGCGCGGGCTTCAACGGGCAATTGGCGGGCTGCAGGGCTGTGAACCCGGATTAACGCGTTTTCGGGATTGCTGATGCCACCCTTGATCCTCGAAGACTCCGGGACGCCAAGGCGCCTGAGGGAAGAAGGTGGCGCCTGAAACGAAAAACCCGCCTCCGCGGCGGGTCGCTGGCGCAAATCAGCACCATAGGCGAATTTATAGCATAATTGCCGTCACCGGGCAACCGATCGCGAGATCGCTGTCATGATCGCCTCCGGTCTTTTGCGGGCTCCCTGCCCTTCAGGCGTCACTGCCCCGCCTCACTCTTCACCGTCCGCCTTCTCGCGCCACGCACGGCCCGCTTCACCTTCTTGGCGCCTGCCAGCTCCTGCATGGCCTCGAGCTGCATCTGCTGCATCTCCGCCAGCCGCGTCCACTGGCGCGAGATGAGGTAGTCGAGTTTTTCGTGGAGATGGCGCACTTCGAGCTCGGCCTTGAGGTTGACGCGGTATTCGTTGAAGGAGCGCAAGCGGTCTTTCACCTCCTGGCGCTTCTGGCTCATCATGATGATCGGCGCCTGGATGGCGGCGATGCAGGAGAGCAGGAGGTTGAGCAGGATGAAGGGATAGGGGTCGAAGGCGCCATTCAAGCCCTCGAACAGGTTGATGCCGATCCAGACCAAAAGCACGCTGGCAAAGGAGATCAGGAACCACCAGCTGCCGCCGAAGGCAGCCATGTTGTCGGAGACGCGGTCGGGGAACGTCCGGTGCTCCTCGAACTCCTCTTCCGAGTTTTCGGAAATCGTGTCCTGCCTGGCGATCGATTCCACCACCTGGCGGTCGAGCTCGGAGAATTCGCCGTGCTCCTGCTGCAGCAGCTCCTCCATGTAGCGCATGCGGTAGCGGCCGAGCTCCTCGCGGCTGATGCGGGCGCCCCTGGGCAGGTCCGGGTGGTCGGCGTGAATGCGGTCGGCGAGGCTCGGGCGCAGCGTGTCGATGCGCACGAGGTCGCGCTTGCGGAATTTGCGGCCCGAGATCGCCGACGGTTTTTTCCTCGGCTTTATCCGCGATGCGCCGGGGCCCGATGGTTCGGAGTCCGGCACTTCGGGCGTGTCGAAATGCTCGTCCGAAACCTCGTGCAGGTCTTCTTCAGTGGTCGGCGCCTCGAAATATTCGCCGCCGCTGTCGTTCTCATTGTCCGCCGCCTTCTGCTCTGGCGTTTTGGGGACAGTGCTCATGGTGCGGGCTCCTGCTGTGGCGCTAAGGTGTGATGATATTCAGGTGAGGCCGGCCTGCAAACGACGGCTTTCTGCGCTTCCGGTGCTCACGTACGAAAAGTACGCTCCGCTCCGGTACTCGAAAGCCATCGTTTTCGGCTCGGCCTGACCTGAATCTCAACACACCTTGGGCCTTCTGCCTGTCGCAGGCAGACGATACGCCAACGGGGCGGCGCATAGCCATCGTCGGTTTTCGCAGCCTATGCCATGGCTTCCGGACAATTGCGTGACAGTCATGAAACAATAGCCGGCTGCCCACCTTTGTTGGCTCAGGCCGCAGGACTACTGCTGTTCGGCGAACATCAGCCTGGTCTTGGTGCCATCCATGGTCGGCGACAGGCTGCGCTGGATCAGCGCCTCGACATGGTCGTTGCGCTGGCGGGCGGAGTCGGCGCCCATAACCACCACGATCAGCTGGCGGCCGTCGGCATTGTAGGAGGTGACGATGTTGAAGCCGGAAGCCCTGATATAGCCGGTCTTGATGCCGTCGACGCCGCGCACGCGGCCGAGCATGTCGTTGTGGCCGCGCACGAGCTTGCCGCGGAACATGAAGTCGCTTTCGGAGAAATAGTGGAAATGCTGGGGAAAGCGCTGGCGCAGCGCCATGCCGAGCACCGCCATGTCGCGCGCCGTCGTCATCTGGCTGTCGTCGGGCAGGCCGGATGCGTTGCGGAAGGTGGTGCTGGACATGCCGAGCGAGCGCGCCTTGGAGGTCATCATGGCGGCGAACTGGTCCTCCGAGCCGCCGAGATATTCGCCGACCGCCACCGCCACGTCATTGGCCGACTTGACGACGATGGCGCGGATGGCGGAATCGACATCGATCGTTTCGCCGCGGCGGAAGCGCATCTTGGTCGGCGGCTGGGAGGCGGCATGGTCGGAGACCGGGATCTGCGTTTCCTTGGTGACGCGGCCGGACTCCATCGCCTCGAACAGGCGGTAGAGCGTCATCATCTTGGTCAGCGACGCCGGATAGCGCTGCGCCGTCGAGTTGACCTCGAACATCTGCTTGCCGGTCTTGGCGTCGACGACGATGGCCGCATACTTTTGCGGCGGCGCCGGCACGGCCAGCACTTGGTCCGGCGGGGTCGTGGTCGAGCAGCCGGCGACCAGCAGCAACAGGCCGAGGGCGACGAAAATTCTCTGGAGGAGCGGAAAGGGACGCAGGTTGGACAAGGGCAGGACTGTTCTGGCGATGCTGTTGCTGAGATGAGGCGAAGCTAACGTAACGCGCTTGATGCGTCCATTTGGTTAATGGCTGACAGACCCAGGATTGTCGAGCCTTCGCGGGATTTGGGTTCCTCGCCTCACGAAGCGGGGCGAGGAACCAAGACCTGATGCAAAATGCCGGTTGCGGTGCTTGCGCAATCCCCGCCGAAAGGCTTCTGTTTGCGCCTTTAGAATCGGTGAGAACGCAATGACCATCAGCACGATCAAGGCCCGGGGCATTTCGGTTTCGCTCGACCTCACCGTCGGCCATATCGCCGACATGACCGTCGAGAGTGGCGGACGCCAGCTGAAGCCGCTGCACCGCGCCCCCTGGGTCGATGCCGGCGAGACGCTGCCTCCGGACCTGCCGCAAGGCACGGTGCGGCTCTCCGGCGATTTCCTGTGCGCGCCGTTTTCGCGCAGCGACGTCGAGGAGGCGCCGCTGCATGGCTGGACCGCCAACAGCGCCTGGGACGTCACCGAGAGCGGCGCGACGGAGGGCGGATGGCGCGCGGTCTTCCGGCTGCGGCACAAGGTCATGGGCGCCAGCGTCGACAAGATCTTTACGCTCATCGACGGCCATCCCTTCCTCTATCAGGAACATGTGTTTTCCGGCGGGTCCGGCGCGATTTCCGTCGCCCATCACCCGATGACGGTGATGAAAGGTGGCGGCAGACTGGCCTTTTCGCCGAAGCGATTTGCCGCAACGCTGGACGATCCGCTGGAGCCGGATCCGGCGCGCGGCCGCTTCATGCTGGCCTATCCGGCGCGATCCTCCGACCTCAACCATTTTCCCGCCGCCGCCGGCGGCACGGCCGACCTGACGCAATACCGCATGGGTGATCGGCGCGAGGATTTCATCACCCTGGTCGAGGCCGACCATGGCGGACCGGGCTGGACGACACTGGCGCGCCAGGCCGAGGACGACCTGGTGCTGGTGCTGAAAAACCCGGCCGAGCTGCCCATCACCATGCTGTGGCTCAGCAATGGCGGGCGCGACTACGCGCCTTGGAGCGGCCGGCATCTCGGCGTGCTCGGCATCGAGGACGGACGCGCCGCTGTCGGCCATGCCGCCTCGATCGGCGACAACTGGCTGAAGCGCGAAGGCGTGGCGACCGCCTTTGCGCTCGGCGAAGGCCACAGCTTTTCGTTCCGCCACGTCATCGGCGCCCTGCCCCTGTCCGGCGGCCAACCGCCGCAGGAAATTATCACCGCCGACGGCCAAATGCGGCTCTCGGCCGGCGGCTCGACATCAAATGTGCCGTTCGACAGCGCGTTCCTGCGCATTGGTCAGCCTGTTGCCGCCTAAGCGGGGTTGTGCCAGCGCGGGGTTTGAAATTTCCACCGACTGCCGCCAAGATGCGGCGGAAACATCGTGCCTATCATCAGGGCAAGTGAGGCTCCCATGTCCGAAATCGCCCATCTCGCCGCCACCATCTTCAAGCGCGCCGGCAAGGCAAAGCGCTTCATCGTCGCCATTGCCGGGCCGCCGGGGTCGGGGAAGTCGACATTGTCGGCCGGCTTACATGACCTTTTGCCGGAAGGGGCGGTGGAAGTCGTCCCAATGGACGGCTTCCACTATGACGACATCGTGCTCGACGCGCGCGGGCTGCGGGCGCGCAAGGGCGCGCCGGAAACCTTCGACTTTGCCGGCTTCGAAACCCTGATGAAGCGCATCCGGGCCGGCGAACCCGACATCGCCATTCCCGTCTTCGACCGCGGCATGGAACTGTCGCGCGCCGCCGCGGCAATCGTCGGCACCGAGACCAAGTTCATCCTCGTCGAAGGCAATTACCTGCTGCTCGACGAGGAGCCGTGGTCGCGGCTGGCGCCGCTGTTCGATTTCTCGATCTTCGTCGACGTGCCGCGCAATGAGCTCGAGCGCCGCTTGATGGAGCGCTGGCACGGCCATGGCCGTTCAGATGAGGATGCGCGCGCCTGGATCGCGTCCAACGACATGCCCAATATCGAACGCGTGCTGGCCCGGCGCCGGGCCGCCGACCTGGTCATTGGTTAACACGCTTAATTTTCGGTATTTTCTGACGGGAACCTTAAGAGTTTCCCGCCGTTATGCCTGAGAAACCGTTTGTTCGGCGTAAGGGATTTTCCGATGGCAACCAAGGCAAAAAAACCCGCGAAGACCAGGCCTGCGAAGGCAACTCAGGCGAAAGCCGGTGCTGGCCCAGCGATTGCCGAACGCTCGAAAGACGCCAAGGGCGCTTTCGGCAAGGCCGCACCTAGAAAGGTCGTGCCGGCCGCAAAGACCGCCAGCGCGCGCAGACCGGCGCCGGCCAAGCCCGGTGCCGTTAGGACGGCGGCGAACATTGCCGCGGGCGCCGTGGTCGCAACCGCGCGCGGTGCCGTCTCGCTGGCCGCTTCCGTGCTCGGCAGGGGCGGTTCGAAAGCCAAGGCGAAGTAGCAAAAGGGCCTGCACCGTCCGCCCGGCCAAAGGCAATCAACGGGCTCGTTTCAACCCCTTGCAGGAATGGTCAGGCCCTTTTGCACCGCCGGCCGGGCCAGGCCGCGCTCCAGCCATGCAGCGACATTGGCGAAATCATCGAAACCGACGAGGTCGCGTGCTTCGTAGAAGCCGATCAAATTGCGCACCCAGCCGAGCAGCGAGATGTCGGCGATGGTGTAGTCATTGTCCATGATCCATTTGCGGCCCTTGAGCCTGCGGTCAAGCACACCGAGCAGCCGCCGCGATTCGTCGCGATAGCGCTCCAACGGCCGTTTGTCGGCGATCTCGCGGCCGGCGAATTTGTGAAAGAAGCCGACCTGGCCGAACATCGGCCCGACCGACGCCATCTGGAAGAAAACCCACTGGATCGTCTCGTAGCGCCGCGCCGCATCCACCGGCATGAGCAGGCCGGTCTTTTCGGCGAGATAGAGCAGGATGGCGCCGGATTCGAACAGGCCGATC
This sequence comes from Mesorhizobium sp. NZP2077, assembly GCF_013170805.1. Lineage (NCBI taxonomy): Bacteria > Pseudomonadati > Pseudomonadota > Alphaproteobacteria > Hyphomicrobiales > Phyllobacteriaceae > Mesorhizobium > Mesorhizobium sp. NZP2077. The sequence continues at coordinate 544,897 of NZ_CP051293.1, forward strand.
GGCTTGCCGTCCGGGCCGTTGGGATCGATGATTGCCGGGATCTTGCCATTGGGGTTGAGCGACAGGAACTCCGGCGTCCAGCTTTCATCCTTGCCGATGTTGATCAGATGCGGCTCATAGGGCAGGCCGATCTCTTCCAGGGCGATCGATACCTTCACGCCGTTCGGCGTCGTTGCCGAATAGAGCTGGATCTGGTCGGGATGTTTGGCCGGCCAACGGGTGGTGATCGGAAAGGCGGACAGGTCGGCCATTGAAAACTCCTGGGCGGGGGGATTTGCGACGAGCGGCGCAGTGTTGGCGGGTCGGCCAAGAATTAGGCGTACGACACGACGTGATCAATATGGCGGCGACAGTTTCGCCATGCACGGACAGTCAATCGAATCGAACGTGGGGGAGATGCGACTGACCGCCCGAGCAGGTGGCAACCGCCCGGTGCGGTGGTGACCGCCCGGGATCAAATTGCCTTGAAGGCCAGCACCGCGTTGGTGCCGCCGAAGGCGAAACCGTTGCTGATCGCGGCGCGCACCTTGCGCTCGCGCGCGACATTGGGCGTCACGTCGAGATCGCAATCGGGATCGGGCTCGCGGTAATTCGCGGTCGGCGGCACGACACCTTCGCGGATGGCCATGACGCAGGCGATCATCTCCAGCCCGCCCGACGCACCCAGGCAATGGGCATGCATCGACTTGGTCGAGGAGATCGACAGCGCGCGCGCATGCTCGCCAAAGACGCGCTTGATCGCGTTGGTCTCTATCTGGTCGTTGGCCTTGGTGCCGGTGCCGTGGGCGTTCAGATAATCAACGTCTTCGGGATTGAGCCCGGCATCGGCGAGGCAGAAGCGCATGGCAGCTTCCGGTCCCTCAATGGTCGGGGCGACGATGTCGGAGGCATCGGCCGAAAGGCCGGCGCCGGCGATTTCGGCGAGGATGGTGGCGCCGCGCGCCATGGCGTGATCGTAGCTTTCCAGAACCGCCATGCCGGCGCCTTCGCCGAGCACCAGGCCCTGGCGGTCGGCCGAGAAAGGCCGGCAGGTGTCCGGCGACAGCACGCGCAATGCCTCCCAGCCCTTGAGCACACCCCAGACCAGCGGCGCATCGGTGCCGCCGGCGACCATGACATCGGCACGGCCGAGCCTGATCTGGTCGACAGCCGAAGCGATGGCGTGGTTGGCCGACGAGCAGGCCGAAGTGACGCCGAACACCGGCCCACGCAGGCCAAGGTGCATGCTGACCTGGCCGGCGGCGGCGCCCGGCATGACCCGGGGCACGGTGAAGATGCCGGCGCGATTCTTGCCCTCTACCAGGATGGCGCGATAATTCTCTTCGACCGTCTCGAAGCCGCAGACGCCGACGCCGACAATGGTGCCCATGCGATAGGTGTTGTCGGCATGAGCGGCCAATCCGGACTGCTGCAAGGCTTCCCGGGCCGCAATCACCGCCAGCAGGCTGAAGCGGTCCATCGAAACCAGCTGCTTGCGCTCGATGCCGTGATCGGGCAGCACCTTGACCTCGCAGCCGGTCCTGACCTTCAGATCGTGCAGGGAATGATTTTCGATCGGGCCTATGGCCGAACGGCCAGCGCGCATCTCACCCCAGATAGCCGGCACATTGGTGCCGAGTCCGCATAGCCCGCCAAGGCCGGTGATGACGACGCGTTTCAGCATTTGGTCAGGCTTTTTTCGCGATCAGCGCGCGAACGGCCTCGACCATGTCGCCAACATTCTTCAGATTGCTCCAGGCATCGACCGTGTTCATCTCGATCTCGATGCCATATTGCTCCTCGAGATCGAAAATGATCTCCGTCAACTCGAGCGAATGGATGCCTAGCGACGTCAATTCGGTGCTGGTGGTGATTTCCTCACCGCCCGGCTCGGCATGGGCCTTGATCTTCTCGATAATATCCGTTGCCAGTTGGTCAGCCATTCGGTCTCTTCCCCACTTTGTCGTTACCCGACGCCAACTGAACAGCGCCTTCTTGTCCTCGATATCAGGCCGCGATTGTCGCCTTCTACCCCCGCCAAGCATCGCCTGACCGTACCGAGGTGGCTCCCTCTATAGAAACGGAAACGCCATCAAGCAACAAGCTATATATCGACAAAACCGCCACAGTGCTTAACCTGACGGCGTGGATACGATCGAATATACCAAGTTTTCGGCCCCTTTGGCCCAGCGCGCCGCGGGTCTGGCGCAGTTGGGCTGCGCCAGCGTGGACGGCCGCACGCGGCTGCGGCGCCTCTACCAGGACGGCTCCGCCAAGATAAGGCTGCCGGCGGTTTCGGCCGATCCGCTGGAGGCGGTGCTGATCAACACCGCCGGTGGATTGACCGGCGGCGACCGCATCGGCTGGGAAGTGGATGTCGGCGCAGAAGCCTCGGCGTCGATAACCACCCAGGCCTGCGAGAAGGTCTACCGCGCCGCATCTGACCATGCCCAGGTGCGGGTCAGGCTGAGCGTCGGCGAAAACGGCCGCATCGCCTGGCTGCCGCAGGAAACCATCGTCTTCGACCGGGCGGCCTTTGCCCGCACATTGGATGTCGAGCTTGCCGCGGGGGCCGAGGCGCTGGTGCTGGAGGCCACCGTCTTCGGTCGCCTGGCCATGGGCGAACATGCCGCGCAGGGCACTTTTCACGACCGCTGGCGTGTTCGCCAGGATGGTTTGCTCATCCATGCCGAGGATTTCCGCATCGGCCCAGATATCGCCGCGACCCTGGCCCGTCCGGCGGCGGCCGACGGCGCAATCGCGGTGGCAACGCTGCTGCTGGTGTCGCCGCGGGCCGAGGCTTTGCTCGACCCGGTCCGGAAAATCGTCGGCGACCAGGGCGGCGCCAGCGCCTGGAGCGTGAAGGCATCTGGCAAGCTTCTTGCGAGGCTTTACGCCGAGGACGGCTACCAAATGCGCCAGCGGCTGGTTCCGCTCGTCGGATTGCTCAACGGAAGGGCGGGACTGCCCAAATTATGGTCACTGTGATTCTGTCTGCCTCATCTTTGGAAACCGCATGAACCTGACACCGAGGGAAAAAGACAAGCTGCTGATCGCCATGGCGGCGATCGTGGCACGCAAGCGGCTGGAGCGCGGCGTCAAGCTCAACCATCCGGAAGCGATCGCGCTGATCACCGATTTCGTCGTCGAAGGCGCCCGCGACGGCCGCCCGGTGGCCGAACTGATGGAGGCCGGCGCTCATGTCGTCACCCGCGGGCAGGTGATGGAGGGCATCGCCGAAATGATCCATGACGTGCAGGTGGAAGCCACCTTCCCCGACGGCACCAAACTGGTGACCGTGCACGAGCCCATCAGATGAGGAGACCGGGATGCTTGACCTGCGCCCGAACTGCGAGTGCTGCGACAAGGACCTGCCGCCGGAGGCGGCGGATGCGCTGATCTGCACCTTCGAGTGCACTTTCTGTGCCGATTGCGTGGAACATGTGCTGGACGGCGTCTGCCCCAATTGCGGCGGCAATTTTTCGGGCCGGCCGATCCGTCCCGCCGCGATGCTGAAGAAATATCCGGCTTCGACCAAGCGCGTCCTCAAGGCCGAGGGCTGCGGCCCGCGCAAGGCCGCGTGAATACCGTGACACTGGAAACGGAAGGCAAATAGAAATGATCCCTGCCAAACGACTGTCCCTCTCGGCGATCCTGTTTCTGGCCGCGGCCATGCCCGCCTACGCCCATGTCGGTATCGGTACGACGTCGTCCTTCACGGCCGGCTTCATGCATCCCTTGTCCGGCCTCGATCATATGACCGTGATGATCGCGGTCGGGTTGTTGGCTGCCCTCAAGGGCGGCAGGGCGATCTGGGCGTGGCCGGCAGCCTTTGTCGGCGTCATGCTTGGCGGCGCGGCCCTCGGCATGGCGCATGTGCCGGTGCTCTTCGTCGAGCCTGGCATACTGGCCTCCGTCGTGGCGCTTGGCCTGCTGATGGCGCTGGCCATCGACCTGCCCATCTTGGCCGGTGTCGCCATTATCGGCCTGTTCGCGCTGTTCCACGGCCATGCCCATGGCACCGAAGTGCCGGAAAACGCCGGCGGGTTCGAGTACATGGCCGGCTTTGCCGTCGCCACCGCGCTGCTTCATGCCACCGGCATCGCCGCCGGCCTGAGCCTCGGTCTCAGGTTCCGTGGTCTGGCCCGTGTCGCGGGCGCGGCCTGCGCGGCGATCGGCGTCGGCCTCGCCTTCGGCGTCGTGTGATCAGATGATCCCCGGCGAAATCATCCCCGTTCAAGGCGACATCGAGCTCAACAACGGCCTGCCGACCGTCACGCTGAAAGTCGCAAACAGTGGCGACCGGCCGATCCAGGTCGGCAGCCACTACCATTTCTACGAAACCAATGAGGGGCTGAAGTTCGACCGCGAACAGGCGCGCGGCATGCGCCTCGACATCGCCGCCGGCACCGCCATGCGCTTCGAGCCCGGACAGGAACGCGACGTCACGCTGGTGCCGCTTGGCGGCAAGCGCGAGGTCTATGGATTCCAGCAGAAGGTGATGGGCAAGCTGTGAGACCGGTGGCGTCGACCGCTTGCGACCCTTCGATGCGGCCGGCGGACCGGATACCGGCCCGCCGCCCCGCTTCGTCAGCTGGCCTTCTTGGTGATCAAGGTCAGCGCGCCATTGGGCTCCATACTGGCCGCGACCACTTGCGCCGAGGTCATTCCCTTGGCCTCGAGGGCGGACTTCACCTTGGGGGTGGCGTCGATCGAGCTGCGCAGTTTCTGCAGGCCTTGATCGCCGCGCTGGGCGATCACCTGATTGACCTGCGTCTGGGTGTCCTTTGGCAGCTCGGTGATGTCGACAATGTTGACGCTCTGGATCGCCGGCGCGGCCTGCTGACCGCCGGGGGCGCGCGTGGCCGGAGCGGGGGCAGGCGTGGCCGGAGCAGGTTGCTGCTGGGCACTGGCGGCACCGGCCAGCATCAGGCTGGCAGCGGCTGCAAGAACTATCGTTTTGCGCATGGATTTTCCTTCCATCGATTTGGCAAACTGTGGTTTTGGGGTGACCTGTCAACCTCAACCGCCAAATCGGATCAGAAGGTGTCGCCCAGCGGGTCATTGCGTGACCATTGGATGGCGGCAATGTGCAGCTCAATCACACCGCATTCCGGGAGCAATCGCTGATGGCCAGAATCACCCGCGCCGCCTACGCCCAGATGTACGGCCCGACCGTCGGCGACAAGGTCAGGCTGGCCGACACCGAACTCTTCATCGAGGTTGAAAAGGACCTCACCATTCACGGTGAAGAAGTGAAATTCGGCGGCGGCAAGGTGATCCGCGACGGCATGGGCCAGAGCCAGGTTTCCCGCGCCCAGGGCGCGGTCGATACCGTCATCACCAACGCCCTGGTGGTCGACGCCAGCGCCGGTATCTTCAAGGCCGATATCGGCCTCAGGGACGGCCGCATCGCCGCGATCGGCAAGGCCGGCAATCCGGACATGCAAGACGGTGTCACCATCATCATCGGCCCGGGCACCGAAATCATCGCCGGCGAGGGCAAGATCCTGACCGCCGGCGGCTTCGACGCGCATATTCACTTCATCTGCCCGCAGCAGATCGAGGAAGCGCTGATGAGCGGCATCACCACCATGCTCGGCGGCGGCACCGGCCCTGCGCATGGCACGCTGGCCACCACCTGCACGCCGGGACCTTGGCATATGGCGCGCATGATCCAGTCCTTCGACGCCTTTCCGATGAATATCGGCCTGTCGGGCAAGGGCAATGCGTCGTTGCCGGCGGCGCTGGAGGAAATGGTGCTGGGCGGCGCCTGTTCGCTGAAGCTGCATGAGGATTGGGGCACGACGCCGGCGGCCATCGACTGCTGCCTGTCGGTCGCCGACGAGTACGACGTCCAGGTGATGATCCACACCGACACCCTGAACGAATCGGGCTTTGTCGAAAACACGGTGGCGGCGATCAAGGGCCGCACCATCCACGCATTCCACACTGAGGGCGCCGGCGGCGGCCATGCGCCCGATATCATCAAGGTCTGCGGCTTGCCCAACGTCATCCCGTCGTCAACCAATCCAACGCGACCCTACACCGTCAATACGCTCGCCGAGCATCTCGACATGCTGATGGTCTGCCACCATCTGTCGCCGTCGATCCCCGAGGACATCGCCTTTGCCGAAAGTCGCATCCGCAAGGAGACAATCGCGGCGGAAGACATCCTGCACGACATCGGCGCCTTCTCGATCATCTCGTCGGACAGCCAGGCCATGGGCCGTGTCGGTGAAGTGGCGATCCGCACCTGGCAGACCGCCGACAAGATGAAGCGCCAGCGCGGTTCGCTGCCGCAGGAAACCGGCAACAACGACAATTTCCGCGTCCGCCGCTACATCGCCAAATACACCATCAACCCGGCCATCGCGCATGGGCTGTCGAAGGATATCGGCTCGATCGCGGTCGGCAAACGCGCCGACCTGGTGCTGTGGAATCCGGCCTTCTTCGGTGTGAAACCGGATATGGTGCTGATCGGCGGCATGATCGCCGCCGCCCCGATGGGCGACCCCAACGCCTCGATCCCGACGCCGCAGCCCATGCATTACCGGCCGATGTTCGGCGCCTATGGCAAGGCCAGGACCAACTCGTCGGTGACTTTCGTTTCGAAGGCAGCACTCGAGTCCGGCTTGCACGGGAGGCTTGGTGTCGACAAGCAGTTCGTGGCGGTCGAGAACACGCGCGGCGGCATCGGCAAACATTCGATGGTGCTCAACGACGCCACGCCGCATGTCGAGGTCGATCCCGAGACCTACGAAGTCCGCGCCGACGGCGAATTGCTGACCTGTCAGCCGGCGACGGTGCTGCCGATGGCGCAGCGGTATTTTCTGTTTTGATGCGAATAGTGATTGGCGGGTAACGATTGGCTTGGGATCGAAAACGGCGCATTATGCGACCATGAACAAGATCCAGATACAGCGGCGACATAAGTCTACACCCATTGAGACAGACTATGCTCAGTGGTGCGCCGAACAGGGCGCGCTATTGCGCGAAGGTCGTCTTTCCGACCTCGATCGCGAGAATCTTGCCGAGGAGATCGAGAGTTTGGGGCGGAGTGACAAGAGGGAGATTGCGAACAGACTTGGCACGCTGCTTTTGCATCTGCTGAAGTGGCAATTCCAGGCGGAACGACGCAAGGCAGGTTGGTTGCTCACCATTCGAGAGCAGCGGTATCAGATCAAGAAGCTGATCGACGAAAGTCCAAGCCTCAAGACCTATCCGGGAACGCAGCTTTCTGGCGAATTCGAGTTTGCCCGACTGAAAGCGATTGACGAAACGGGTATGCCCGAAAGGAATTTCCCCGTCGATTGTCCTTATCAAATTGCCGACGTGCTCAATCAGGAATTTTTCCCTGGCGCGCCTTGGTTGCCGGATCAACTCATTCGCGACTAGGGCATGGCCAGCGAAATAGCCTCCCCCACGACATCTTCCCACATATCCGCATCGTCATGGGCATGGTGATCGGGCTTGGCGTCACCCGCCTGCTATCGGGGCTCGCCCGCATCGTCCAGCATCCCGGCCAGTACCGGCTCTATTCCGTGCATCTGGCCTGGGTCGGCTCCATGCTGTTGCTGCTGGTGCATTTCTGGTGGTGGGAGTTCGGCCTCTACGCCATCGAGACCTGGACCTTCGGCAAGTATCTATTCCTCATCTTCTACGCGATCACGCTGTTCCTGCTCTGTGCGCTGCTGTTTCCGGATTCGATGCTGGACTACACCAGCTACGAGGATTTCTTCTATTCGCGCCGCGCCTGGTTTTTCGGCCTCCTGGCGACGACCTATCTGCTCGACGTGGTCGACACGCTGCTGAAGGGGCCCGAGCACTTTGCCCGCTATGGCAACGAATATCTGTTTCGCACCCCGGTCTTCGTCGCGCTGTGCATTGCCGCCATCCTGGTGCGCAACCGCCGGTTTCACATCGCCTTCGTCGCCGGCACGCTGATCTATCAGATATCGTTCATCCTGCGGCTCTTCGACACGATCGTATGACTACAGCGGATGGTCTAGAGTCGAGGGAAAGGCAGGATTTTACCATGTACAAGGCCATCGGATCGCGGGGGTCCCGGGTCAGCCGCGTTCTCTGGATGCTCGAGGAACTCGGGCAGCCCTATGAATTCGTCGAGGTCAAACTGCGCTCGCCGGAAGCCTATGCGCTCAATCCGTCGGGTAAGGTGCCGATCCTTATCGACGGCGAGCTGACGGTGACGGATTCGGCGGCGATCTGCGTCTATCTGGCCGACAAGCACGCGGACAAAGGCATGGGCGCCAATCCAGGTGTCGCCGGCCGTGCCGAGATGGATTCCTGGATGCATTTTGCCCAGAGCGAGTTCGAGGCGCCGCTGTGGAACAAATTGCGCCACCGCTTCCTGCTGCCCAGGGAAGTGCGGGTCGATGTCGGCCCCGCGGCGGCCTATGATTTTGCTTCGGAAGCCAAGGCGCTGGACCGCCGGCTTGGCGACAAAAATTTTGCGCTCGGCGAGCGATTTTCCGCCGTCGACGTGTTGCTCGGCGACATGGGCAGTTGGGCCCGCGCCGGAAAATTTCCGATCGAGTCCGACCGCGTCAACGCCTATCTCGACCGCGTGCTGGCGCGGCCCGCCCGTGCGCGGGCACAAGCCAACGGAGGCTCCATGAAATGAAGCTCAACCTCAACACCGACTTCACCAAATTCCCGCGCGCCGTCTCCGTACTGCCCGCCGGCAATGCCGGAAAAACGGCGCCCTCCGGCCAAGCGGTTCTCCCTCATGACGAGCGGCATCTGCGCCGCCGTGCCATCGAACTTGCCGACGGCAGCAAGGTGCTGGTCGACCTGCCCGAACCCGTTGCCCTGAACGATGGCGACCGACTGGTGCTGGAGGATGGCCGTCATGTCGAGATCCTTGCGGCGCCGGAGGAGGTCTATGACATCCGCGCCCGTGACGGCGTACATCTGACCGAGCTTGCCTGGCATATCGGCAACCGTCATCTCGCGGCAGGCATCGAGGCGGATCGCATCGTCATCCTGCGCGATCACGTCATCAAGGCGATGCTGGAGGGGCTTGGCGCCACGGTGCGCGAGGTCTCCGAACCGTTCAAGCCGGTTCGCGGCGCCTATTCCGGGCATGGCGGCGGCCATGGTCATGACCATGGCCACGATCACAGCCATGCCGAGGCGCACGCGCATAGCCATGGTGAGGCACATTCCCATTCGCACAGCGAATCGCATTCCCACGCTCACAGCCATTCGCACGCCGGCCATCACCACGATCATGACTGACCAGCCTTCGAACATCGCCCTGCTGCGGCTGATGGCGTGGCTGTCGCCGGCCTTCCCGGTCGGCGGCTTTGCCTATAGCCACGGCCTGGAGCGCGCGGTGCATGATGGGTTGGTGGCCGATGCCGCCAGCCTTGCCGGCTGGTTGGAGACGCTGGTTGAAATGGGTTCAGGTTGGAACGATGCGGTGCTCTTTGCCGAGAGCTGGCGCTGCGCACGTCACGCCGGCGATCTCGACGTCGTCGCCGCACTGGCCGAGGCGCTCGCCGGCTCACGCGAGCGCCACACCGAGACCATGCTGCAAGGTTCAGCCTTCCTCAAGGCTGCCGCCGCCTGGCCCAATCCCGTGCTGGAGCGCTTGCCGGCCGAATGCCCCTATTGCATCGCTGTCGGCGCCATTGCCGGTGGCAATGGCATTGCGCTGCAGGATGCGCTGGCCGCCTTCCTGCAAACCTTCTTCTCCAATCTCGTCCAGGCGACGATCAGGCTCGGTGTCGTCGGCCAGAGCGAGGCCACCACACTTCTGGCCGGCTTCGAGCCGCTGGCTCTGGCGACCGCCGCCCGCGCGTCCCGTTCGACACTGGACGATCTCGGCGGCTGTGCCTTCGTCTCCGACGTCATGGCGATGAAGCACGAAACCCAGTATTCGCGGCTGTTCCGCTCATGATCGTCCTCGCCTTTGGCCTATCCTTCGTCCTGCTGCTGATCACCGCCCTGCATGTCTATTGGGGCATTGGCGGCATCTGGCCGGGCAGGGATGCGGCGTCCTGCGCCCACGCTGTTGTCGGTTTTCGCGGCGTCGATGAAATGCCGACGCCGTTCGCCAGCTTCGCCATTGCCGCCTGTCTCGGCCTGGCGACGCTCTGGCCGCTGGCGCTCATCGGCTTCTTTGCCTCGCCCTTCCCCAGGGAAGGCCTTGCCGCCACCGCGCTGCTCATCGGGCTGGTGTTCCTGGGGCGCGGCATAGCCGGCTTCACGCCGTGGTGGCGGCGGCTGGCGCCCGAGCAGCCTTTCGCGCGGCTCGATACCAGCTATTATTCGCCGCTCTGCCTGTTGATCGGGCTCGGCTTCGCCATCCTCGCCATCATGGAGTTCCCGACATGACCCAAGCCAACGGCCCTCTTCGCATCGGTATTGGCGGCCCTGTCGGTTCCGGCAAGACGACGCTCACCGAAAAACTCTGCAAGGCGCTGCGCGACGAATTCTCGATCGCGGTCGTCACCAACGATATCTACACCAGGGAAGACGCCATGATGCTGGCCCGGCTGCAGGCGCTGCCGGAGGACCGCATCGTCGGCGTCGAGACCGGCGGCTGCCCGCATACCGCCATCCGCGAAGACGCCTCGATCAATCTGCAGGCGATCGCCGAACTCAACCGGAAATTCCCCGATCTTGACATCATCTTCATCGAATCCGGTGGCGACAACCTGGCCGCCACCTTCTCGCCGGACCTTGCGGACCTGACGCTCTATGTCATCTCGGTCTGCCAGGGCGAGGAGATCCCGCGCAAGGGCGGACCGGCGATCACCCGCTCCGATTTCCTGATCATCAACAAGAGCGACCTGGCGCCCTATGTGAACGTCAACCTTGACGTGATGGAGAGCGACGCCGGCCGCATGCGCGGCAAGCGGCCGTTCGGCTTCACCGACCTTTCACGTGGCAAGGGGTTGCAGGAGGTCATCGATTTCATCGTCGAGCATGGCGGGCTGAGGACCGCGGCTGCCACCAGTACCGCAGCCTGACAGACAAGAAGCTCTCCCTGCACCAACCAAAACCCGTTGCGGGCAGCCGTCGGTCGCGGCATTCTCGCCAAAACCGGAGGATTTTCCATGAGCATTGCCCGCCTGCAGAAAGAAACGCTGACCAACCTGCCCTACTATGAAGAGCGCGTCGATCTCGCCGCGGCCTTCCGCTGGACGGCGCGGCTCAACATGCATGAGGCGGTGGCCAATCATTTCTCGCTGTCGGTCAACGAGGACGGCACCAAATTCCTGATGAATCCCAACCAGGTGCATTTTTCGCGCATCAAGGCGAGCGACCTGCTGCTGATTGACGCCAACGATCCCGAAACGCTGACCGGCCCCAACGCGCCCGATCCGACCGCCTGGGGCCTGCACGGCGCCATCCACCGCAACGTGCCGCATGCGCGCTGCGCCATGCATGTGCACTCCATCCACGCCACGGTGCTGGCCTCGCTCGCCGACTCGACGCTGCCGCCGATCGACCAGAATTCGGCGATGTTCTTCAACCGCCATGTCGTCGACGCCCATTATGGCGGGCTGGCCTTCGAGGAAGAAGGCGAGCGTTGCTCGCAGCTTCTGACCGATCCCAAGGTCAAGGTCATGGTGATGGGCAATCACGGTGTGATGGTCATCGGCGACACGGTCGCCGATGCCTTCAACCGCATGTTCTATTTCGAGCGAGCCGCCGAGACCTATATCAAGGCGCTGTGGACCGGCCGGCCGCTGCGCACACTGTCCGACGCGATCGCCGAGAAGGCGGCGAGCGAGATGGACGACTATCCCGGCCAGGCCGAACGTCATCTCGCCGAGTTGAAGGCGATCCTCGACGAGCAGGAACCCGTCTACCGGAATTAAAGGCCGAGTTCGGCGCGCAATTCCTCGGCGCTGTTGATGACGACGGCGCCGGGCGGTCCTTCCATCGGCTTTTCCGGCCAGAAGATCGTCTTCATGCCTGCCGCCAGCCCCGCCATGGCGCCCGGCCAGCTGTCGTCGACCGCGACCGCGTACGCGGGATCGACATCGGCCAGATAGGCGGCGCGCAGGAAAGGCTCTGCGTGCGGTTTTCCATCGCGCACGTCGTTGCGGCTGATCGTCTTCATGCCGGGATAGAAGAGGCCGACCATGCGCAGATTGGCGTCGACGATCATCCGGTCCGAATTGGAGACCACCGCCTGCTGTACGCCAAGCGCTCGTAATTCGTTGAAGACCTCGATGGCGCCAGGGCGCGGCTTTAGGCCCTCGATCAGCGGCAGATAGTGCTCGTATTTGCGCATGATCCAATCGTCGAAGGGCAGGTCCAAGCCGAATTCGTCGCGCATCATTTCATAGACCGGCCAGGCGGCGACGCCGAGCACGCGCTCATGCAGGTCGGCAGGCGGCTTGAGACCGACATTGCGCATCGCCGCCACCAGGGCCGCCTCGTGGAGCGGCTCGCTGTCGACCAGCGTGCCGTCCATGTCCCAGAAAACCGCCTTCGGTGTCATGCAGCGCTCCTTTTTTCGATCCCTTAAAGGGTTTGCGCCAGGAGATAAACCGTCGGGATCACAGAAGGTGGCTGCGACTGGAACCGAAGCCGCCTTGCTTTCTCCAGCCGGAGACTGATGGCGGGACAATACCGGTCTCGCAGTTGCGAACAATTGCCCTTTATATTGACAATTGCGCAGACCGCCGTTCCCTGCGAAACTAGGAGCGGACCGCCTCGATGAACGGCGGCCTTGGGAGGCAGGACGTGAATACCCGGCAGGACGGCGGCAGCAACAGGCTGGACGACGCGGCGCGCGCCGGCTGGCTTTATTATGTTGCCGGCAACACACAGGACCAGATCGCTGCCACGCTCGGCATTTCGCGGCAGACGGCGCAGCGACTAGTCTCGCTGGCGGTGTCGGAAGGCTTGATCAAGGTTCGTGTCGACCATCCGATCGCCAACTGCCTTGATCTCGCGGCCCGGCTGAGATCACGCTTCGCGCTCGACCTGGTCGAGGTGGTGCCGAGCGATCCGAATTCATCCTCCACCACCATCGGCATCGCCGAGGCTGCGGCCGCCGAGATCGAGCGGCGGCTGCGCTCGCCGACGCCGATCGTCATGGGCATCGGCACCGGGCGTACGTTGAAGGCGGCGATCGAACAATTGCCGCCGATGGAATGCCCGCAGCACAAGGTGGTCTCCTTGACCGGCAACATTTCGCCTGATGGTTCGGCCGCCTTCTACAACGTCATCTTCACCATGGCCGACCGGGTCAAGGCGCGCTCCTTCCCGATGCCGCTGCCGGTCATCGCCTCGTCGCCGGAGGAGCGCGAGATGCTGCTCAACCAGCCGATGATCCAGCCGACGCTGGCGCTGGCGGCGGAGGCCGACGTCACCTTCATCGGCATTGGCGATCTCGGTCCCAGGGCACCGCTCTACGAGGATGGCTTCATTTCCGAAAGCGAGTTGAAGGCGCTGCAGAAGGCTGGCGGCGTCGCCGAAATCGTCGGCTGGGTGTTCGACAGGGAAGGCCGCATGATCGAGGGGATCACCAACGACCGGGTGTCATCGGCGTCGTTGCCGTCACGCGAAAAATCACTTGTCATTGCGCTCGCCATGGGCGAGCGCAAGCTGCCGGGTATCCTGGCTGCGGCCAACCGGCGGCTGATCAACGGGCTCATCACCGATGAGCGGACGGCCGCGGCCCTTTTGGCCGCCATCTGACCGGCGCCGCTGCGCTTGCGAGCCGTCACGGTACCGCAACTGCTTTTCGATAAAGCCAACAATCCTATCTATGCCTGCCAAAGGGGTCGTTGCCATCGAGGAAACCGACGTCGCGCTGCAAATGCGGCGACAGGTCCCTGATGTCGAGATGCGCCTTTTTTCTGGTCGCGAACCAGCCGAATCCGTCAGTGAGCCACGAAATCCAGCGGTGATCGGGAGCGGGAGTGCATTTTTGTTGCGCCATGGTCATGATCGTGAACCTTCGCTATCCTGAACCCGAATGACGGGCTGACACTGAATGTCGGTCTTGCCGGGCAGCTTTGCCAATCGAACGTCGATAAGGACCCATAAGGAGGCCTTATGCCCGATCTGAGCTCGCCACAGCTTTCGCAACTCCCGCCGCTGCAGGCGATTCGGGTGTTCGAAGCGGTGGCGCGGCAGCTTTCCTTCACCAAGGCCGCCGTGGAACTCGGCATGACACAAGCTGCGGTCAGCTATCAGATCAAGGTGCTGGAGGAGCGCGTCGGTTCACCGCTGTTCCTGCGCCGGCCGCGGCAGATCGAGTTGACCGAAGCCGGACAGCGCCTCGCGCCCGCCGTCAGCGAGGCCTTTGCCATTCTTGGCCAGGCCTATGCCGCGGCGCGCGGCGGCGCGGACGGGCTGTTGTGCGTCACCACGGTACTCACCTTTGCCTCGAACTGGCTGGCGCATCATCTGGGCTCGTTCCAGATGGCTCATCCCGCGCTTGCCGTGCGGTTGGAGACGTCGAGCCGGCTGACGGATTTCGCCCGCGAGGATATCGACCTCGCCATCCGCTCGGGCGGCGGCAAATGGCCGGGCCTGGAAGCCCACAAGCTGCTCGACGCCGATTTCACGCCGATGCTGAGCCCGAAGCTGGCGGCAAGCATCGGCGGCGTCAAGGAGCCGGCCGACCTGTTGCGGCTGCCGATCCTCGATCCGGGCGACGTCTGGTGGACGCAATGGTTCGAGACGGCAGGTGTGCACGCGCACGACCTTGCCACGCGGCCCGGCAGCAGCATGGGCGCGCAGGCCTACGAGGCCAATGCGGCCATTGCCGGTCACGGCGTGGCGATCCTGACCAGGGCGCTGTTCAAGGCGGAGCTCGCCGAAGGTCGCCTGATCCAACCGTTCGACCTGGTCGGCGACGACGGCCATGCCTACTGGCTGGTCTATCCCGAAGCGCGCCGCAACGTGCCGAAGATCCGCGCCTTCCGCGACTGGCTGCTGGCCGAGATCGCCTGCTGACAGGCGCAGCGCAGCCGCTTCAGGCCTCCATGTCTTCCTGTCCCGTCGCCTGAAATTCGGCACGGGGGCGCGGCTTGCCGCCCCGAGTTTTCGTGAGTCCCTCGCGCGCCGGGAAGACCGAGTGCTGCACTGCAGCATCGAATCCGGCTTGACATAATTCACGCCAGGTGAGTAATTGCTCAAAGCCAAGGCAAATGCTCATCTTGGTTCATGGGAGGAATTTGATGAAACTGCGCACGCTCACCCTGGGCTTGTTGTCGGCCAGCGCTCTCGCTTTCGCCGCACATGCCGAATCCATCACCATCGCCACCGTCAACAATGGCGATATGGTCCGCATGCAGAAGCTGACGGAAGACTTCACCAAGGCTAACCCCGACATCAAGCTCAACTGGGTTACACTTGAAGAGAACGTGCTGCGCGAGCGCGTCACCACCGACATCGCCACCAAGGGTGGCCAGTACGACGTGATGACCATCGGCACCTACGAGGTTCCGATCTGGGCCAAGCAGAGCTGGCTGTTGCCACTCGATAAGCTCGGCGACGACTATGACGCCAAGGACATCATCCCGGCCATCGCCGGCGGTCTTTCGGTCGACGGCAAGCTCTATGCCGCGCCCTTCTACGGCGAAAGCTCCTTCGTCATGTACCGCAAGGATTTGATGGAGAAGGCAGGGCTGAAGATGCCCGACGCGCCGACCTGGGACTTCATCAAGCAGGCCGCCGACAAGATGACCGACCGCGCCAATGGCGTGAACGGCGTGTGCCTGCGCGGCAAGGCCGGCTGGGGCGAGAACATGGCCTTCCTGACCGCCATGTCCAACTCCTTCGGCGCCCGCTGGTTCGACGAGAACTGGAAGCCGCAGTTCGACCAGCCGGAATGGAAGAAGACGCTGCAGTTCTATGTCGACATGATGAAGGCCGACGGTCCGGAGGGCGCGTCGTCCAACGGCTTCAACGAAAACCTGGCGCTGTTCCAGCAGGGCAAGTGCGGCATGTGGATCGACGCCACCGTCGCGGCGTCCTTCGTTTCGGATCCGAAGAACTCGACCGTCGCCGACAAGGTCGGTTATGCGCTAGCGCCTGACAACGGACTCGGCAAGCGCGGCAACTGGCTGTGGGCATGGTCGCTGGCCATTCCGGCCGGTACGCAGAAGGCTGACGCCGCCGAGAAGTTTGTTTCGTGGGCGACGAGCAAGCACTATGCCGAACTCGTCGCTTCGAAGGAAGGCTGGGCCAACGTTCCTCCGGGCACGCGCTCCTCGCTATACGCCAATGCGGAGTACCAGAAGGCGGCTCCGTTCGCCAAGATGACGCTGGACTCCATCAACGCCGCCGACCCGACGCACCCGACCGTCAAGCCGGTGCCTTATGTCGGTGTGCAGTTCGTCGCCATCCCTGAGTTCCAGGGCCTTGGCACCACTGTTGGCCAGCTCTTCTCGGCGGCTCTTGCCGGCCAGTCGAGCGTCGACGACGCACTGAAGCAGGCCCAGGACGCCGCCACCGCGACGATGACCGAAGGCGGTTATATCAAGTAAGGCTCCTCCCGGTGCCGAAGCCGGTCGCGTAGCATGACCGGCAATGGCCGCCCGAGTCCCAGTTCGGGCGGCCATCTTCACAATCCTGGAAAATCTGGCACAACTCTAAAAATCTAGCTGAACTTGGAGGGTGACCGTCATGGCTACTCAGCAGACCCGTTCGCTTGCCCGTTTCATGATGGCGCCATCCGTTGTGCTGCTGTTCGTCTGGATGATCGTGCCGCTGGTCATCACCATCTGGTTCTCCTTCCAGCAGTACAATCCGCTCAATCCGATCCGCGACGGGTTTGTCGGTTTCTCCAACTACGCGCTGTTTTATTCCAACCCCGCCTTCCTGCAATCGATCCTCAACACGCTCACGCTGGTGGTCAGCGTGCTTCTGATCACGGTGATCGGCGGCATCCTGCTGGCGCTGCTGATCGACCAGCCGATGTGGGGACAGGGGATCGTGCGCATCCTCGTCATTTCACCGTTCTTCGTCATGCCGCCGGTGGCCGCATTGGTCTGGAAGAACATGATCATGCACCCGCAATACGGGGTGTTCGCCGATATAGCGCGCTTCTTCGGGGCGCAACCGATCGATTGGTTCGGGCAGCATCCGATGACCGCGATCATCATCATCGTCGCCTGGCAGTGGCTGCCTTTCGCGACGCTGATCTTGTTGACCGCGCTGCAATCGCTCGACGGCGAGCAGAAGGAAGCCGCGGAAATGGACGGCGCCGGCTTTGTCAGCCGCTTCATCCATCTGACGCTGCCGCACATGTCGCGCGCCATCACCGTGGTCATCCTGATCCAGACGATCTTCCTGCTCTCGGTCTATGCCGAGATCCTCGTCACCACCAATGGCGGCCCCGGCTACGCCTCCACCAACCTGCCCTTCCTCGTCTACCAGAAGGCGCTGCTGGAGTTCAAAATCGGTCAGGCATCCGCGGGCGGTGTGATCGCCGTCATTCTCGCCAACATCGTCGCCTTCTTCGCCATGCGCGCGGTCGGCAAGAACCTCGACAAATAAGGGAGGACAAGATGGCCCGTGCAGTCACCACCCAGCACAAGACGATCGCGACGGCTGCGGCCTGGATCGTCGCGCTGCTGATCTTCTTCCCGATTCTCTATACGATCATCACCTCGTTCAAGTCGGAGCAGGAGGCGATCCAGGGCTTCAACCTGATCCCGTCGGGAACATTCGAGAGTTACACCGAGGTTCAGGCGCAGAGCGGCTACTTCAAGTTCTTCTTCAATTCAGTGCTGCTCTCGGTCGGCTCGACCATCCTGGCCCTGCTCGTCGCCATACCGGCGGCATGGTCGATGGCATTCTCGCCGACCAAGCGGACCAAGGATATTTTGATGTGGATGCTGTCCACCAAGATGATGCCGGCGGTCGCGGTGCTGTTCCCGATCTACCTGATCTTCCGCAATCTCGGACTGCTCGATAGCCGCATCGGCCTAATGGTCATGCTGATGCTGATCAACCTGCCGATCGTGGTGTGGATGCTCTACACCTACTTCCGCGAAATCCCCGGCGAGATCCTGGAAGCGGCGCGCATGGACGGCGCCTCGCTGTGGAATGAGATCATCTATGTGCTGACCCCGATGGCGGTGCCAGGCATTGCCTCGACCATGCTCTTGAACATCATCCTGGCCTGGAACGAGGCGTTCTGGACCATCCGTTTGACCACCACGGATGCTGCTCCGCTGACCGCCTTCATCAGTTCCTTCTCCAGCCCGCAAGGCCTGTTCTGGGCCAAGCTTTCGGCAGCCTCGACCTTGGCGATCGCGCCGATCCTGATCATGGGCTGGTTCAGCCAGAAGCAGCTGGTGCGCGGCCTGACCTTCGGCGCCGTGAAATAAGACCGCCGCACGCAACGAACGACGGACAATAACCCCTCGGGGAGGAAACCATGGGAAACATCACGCTCAAGAACGTCTCCAAGTCCTTTGGATCGACGTCCATCATCCCCGGCCTCGACCTGGTGATCGAGAATGGCGAGTTCGTCGTCTTCGTCGGCCCGTCGGGTTGCGGCAAGTCCACGCTGCTGCGGCTGATCGCCGGGCTGGAGGACACCAGCGGCGGCACCATCAACATCGACGGCCGTGATGTCACCGGCGAGGCGCCGGCCAAGCGCAAGCTCGCCATGGTGTTCCAGTCCTATGCGCTCTATCCGCACATGACGGTGGCCAAGAACATCGGCTTCCCGCTGAAGATGGCCGGCGAAGACAAGGCCACCATCGACAAGAAGGTGGCAGACGCGGCGCGGGTGCTCAACCTCACCAACTACCTGGAACGCCGGCCCGGCCAGCTTTCCGGCGGCCAGCGCCAGCGCGTCGCCATCGGCCGTGCCATTGTGCGCCAGCCGACCGCCTTCCTGTTCGACGAGCCGCTGTCCAACCTCGACGCCGCACTGCGCGGCACCATGCGGCTGGAAATCAGCGAGCTGCATCATCAGCTCAAGACCACGATGATCTACGTCACCCACGACCAGGTCGAAGCCATGACAATGGCCGACAAGATCGTCGTGCTGAACGCAGGCAATATCGAGCAGGTCGGCTCGCCGATGGAACTCTACAAGACGCCGAAGAACCTGTTCGTCGCCGGCTTCATCGGCTCGCCGAAGATGAACCTCATCGAAGGCGCACCGGCCGCCAAATATGGCGCCAAGACGATCGGCATCCGTCCCGAGCACCTGGAAATCTCGACCACGGCAGGCGAATGGAAGGCCACTGTCGGCGTCGCCGAGCATCTCGGATCCGACACGTTCCTGCACGTTCAAGCTGACGGCGTCGGGCCGCTGACGGTGCGCGCCGATGGCGAGCTCGCCGTGCATCACGGCGACACCATCTACCTCACGCCCGACAAGGCCAAGCTGCATCGCTTCGGCGCCGACGGAAAGGCGATGTGAGCATGCGCCTGGCCGGCAAATCGGCGCTGATCACGGGTTCGGCCCGTGGCATCGGCAAAGCGTTTGCCGAGGCCTATGCGCGCGAGGGTGCCACCGTCGCCATTGCCGACATCAATCTCGGGGCTGCCGAAAACACGGCCGCCGAGATCGGCAGCAGCGCCTATGCCGTCAAACTCGATGTCACCGATCAGGCCTCCATCGACGCCGCTGTGAAGGCGGTGGAGAGCAGGGCCGGCGGCCTCGACATCTTGATCAACAATGCCGCCTTGTTCGACCTCGCGCCGATCGTCGAGATCTCGCGGGCAAGTTACGAAAAACTGTTCTCCGTCAATGTCGCCGGCACGCTGTTCATGCTGCAGGCGGCCGCCCGATCGATGATCGCGCGGGGCAAGGGCGGTAGGATCATCAACATTGCAAGCCAGGCCGGACGGCGTGGTGAGCCGCTGGTGGCTGTGTACTGCGCCACCAAGGCCGCGGTCATTTCGCTGACCCAGTCGGCGGGGCTCGACCTGATCAAGCACCGCATCAACGTCAACGGTATCGCACCCGGTGTCGTCGACAGCGACATGTGGGACGAGGTCGATTCGCTGTTCGCCAAATACGAGAACCGGCCGAAGGGCGAGAAGAAGAGACTTGTTGGCGAAGGGGTACCTTACGGCCGGATGGGGAAACCCGAGGACCTCGCCGGCATGGCGGTGTTTCTGGCCAGCGCTGACGCCGAATACATCGTCGCCCAGACCTACAATGTCGATGGCGGCCAGTGGATGAGTTGAGGGGGGCCGGCCTCTTCTCGTCCCTCCGCGAGAGGCAGAGGCCAACATCAGAGGCCGTATCGGCCTCGCAAGGCATGTGCCGTCCCTTACCCTCTCCCACGAGGACGGGGAGAGGCGGAGTAACGAGGCCGAAGCTCGGCCAAAGGGTAAACAGATGACCGTGAAACTCTCTTCCGCCACGCTCGCCAACCTCCCCGCCAAGGTTGCCGGTCCGAAATACGACCGTGCCAGGCTGAAGGCCGGCATCGTGCATTTTGGTGTCGGCAACTTCCATCGCTCGCACCAGGCGGTCTATCTCGACGATCTGTTCAATGCGGGCATCGGCCATGACTGGGCGCTGGTCGGCGCCGGCGTGTTCGAGGGCGAGAAGATCGGCCGCGGCAAGCTGGAAGAGCAGGACTGGCTGACCACGGTGGTCGAGCAGGATGACGGCCATATGAGCGCCCGAGTCACCGGCGCGATGATCGACTTCCTGATGCCGGGCGATGCGGCCGGCATCATCGAACGCCTGGCCGACCCGGCGATCAAGATCGTCTCATTGACCATCACTGAAGGCGGCTACTTCATCGACCCGGCGTCGGGCGTCTTCAACCCGGCTCATCCCGACATCGTCGCCGACACCCAGCCGGGCGCCACCCCGAAGACGGTGTTCGGCCTCATCCTGGCCGGGCTGGTGCGCCGGCGCGACGAGGGCACCGTGCCGTTCACCGTGATGTCCTGCGACAACATCCCTCACAACGGTCACGTCACCTCCGACGGCGTCATTGGTCTGGCACGGCTGATCGACGAGGATTTGGCGAACTGGATCAGCGAGCATGTCGCCTTCCCGAACGGCATGGTGGATCGCATCACGCCTGCCACCACCGACCGCGAACGCGGCATCCTGGCCAAGGACTTCGGCATCGAGGACAACTGGCCGGTGTTCTGCGAGCCGTTCCGGCAATGGGTGCTGGAAGACCGTTTCACCGATGGCCGTCCGCCGCTGGAAAAGGTCGGCGTGCAGTTCGTCAGGGATGTCGCGCCCTATGAGCTGATGAAGATCCGCATCCTCAATGGCGGCCACGCCACCATTGCCTATCCGGCCGGACTGATGGATATCCATTTCGTCCATGAGGCGATGCAGGAGCCGCTGGTGCGCGGCTTTCTCGACAAGCTCGAGCATGACGAGATCATCCCGACGGTGCCGCCGGTGCCGGACACGGTGCTGGAAGACTATTACCAGCTCATCGAGAAGCGCTTCTCCAATCCCAAGATCGGCGACACCATCCGCCGGCTCTGCCTGGACGGCTCCAACCGCCAGCCGAAATTCATCATCCCGACCATCGCCGACCGCTTGAAGTCAGGGAACAGCGTCGCCGGCCTGGCGCTGGAATCGGCGCTGTGGTGCCGCTACTGCTTCGGCACGACCGACAGCGGCGCTGTCATCGAGCCCAACGACCCGAGCTGGGACCGGCTGCAGGCAACGGCAATGGCGGCAAAGGACGCTCCGGCCGCCTGGCTCGCGATGGAAGACATCTATGGCGATGTCGGCCGCGCCACGGCGTTTGTCGAGGCCTTCGCCCATGCGCTCAACGTGCTGTGGGCGAACGGCGCGCGTGCCACGCTGACGCGTTACATCGCCGGCAAGCTCTGAGAGCTATCAGCCGTCATGACGCCTGAACTGGTCATCTTCGACTGCGATGGCGTGCTGGTCGACAGTGAAGCGCTCTCCGTCTCGGCGCTGCTCGGCATGATCGAATTTGCCGGCGGCAGCATCAGTGAGGACGCCGCCTACGAGCATTTCCTCGGCAAGAGCATGAAAAGCGTGCGCGAGATCCTCGGCCGCGACTTCGGCCTGGAGATCACCGATCAGCATCTGACCGCCATGCGCGTCGACCTGATGCGAAAGTTCCGTGAGGAGCTGAAGCCTATTCCCGGCGTCAAGGAGATGTTGCCGAAGCTCGGCCTGCCGTTATGCGTCGCCTCCTCGGGCACGCTGGAACGCATCCGCTATGCGCTCGATGTCACCGGCCTGCTGGGGCTGATGGAGCCGCATCTGTTCAGTGCCGCCATGGTCGCAAAGGGAAAGCCGGCGCCCGACCTTTTCCTCCACGCCGCCGCCACCATGCGGGCGCATCCGCGCAAATGCCTCGTCATCGAGGACAGTCCGGCCGGCGTCGCGGCGGCGCGCGCGGCAGGCATGCGCGTCTTTGCCTTCACCGGCGGCTCGCATGCCGGCAACCCCGCACTGAAAGCGCGGCTTGCGTCGACCGAACCGGACTTTATATTCGCTGACATGCTGCAATTGCCCGATCTGATTGCAGGCCTGGGAGCGAGAGTTAGAGCATCTTGACGAAACAGTTTGTTTGCGCGGTCGATGTCGGCACCGGGAGCGCTCGCGCGGGCATTCTCGACGCCAGTGGCAGCTTGCTCGGCCGTGCCGATCGGCCGATCGCCATGAACCAGCCAAGGCCCGATCACGCGGAGCATGATTCGCGCGATATCTGGTCGGCGGTCTGCATCGCCGTACGTGCCGCCCGTGAAAAAGCCGGCGTTGCGGCGCAAGATATTGTCGGCATCTCGTTTGATGCCACCTGTTCGCTGGTGGTGCGCGACCGCCAAGGCGACCAGCTCAGCGTTTCGACCACCGGCGACAAGCGCTGGGACACCATCGTCTGGCTCGACCACCGCGCCATTGCCGAAGCCGACGAATGCACGGCGAGCAGCCACGAGGTGCTTAACTACATCGGCGGCGTCATGTCGCCGGAGATGGCGACGCCGAAGCTGATGTGGCTGAAGCGTAACCTGCCCAAGACCTGGAATGAAGCCGGCTATCTTTTTGACCTGACCGATTTCCTGACCTGGCAGGCAACCGGCTCGCTGGCCCGCTCGCAATGCACGTTGACCGCCAAATGGACTTACCTCGCGCATGAAGATACCGCCTGGCAGCGCGATTTCTTCGAAATCGTCGGCCTCGATGACCTTTTTGAGCACGGCAATTTGCCGGAGCGCGCCAGTCCGGTCGGCGCCGACATTGGCCCGCTGACGGCGCAAGCGGCGGCGGAGCTCGGCCTGACGGAAAACTGCCGGGTCGGCGCCGGTGTCATCGATGCCTATGCCGGTGCGCTTGGCGTGCTTGGCGGCTTTGCCGGCGACGAGCAGGACATCGGCCGGCATCTGGCGTTGATCGCCGGAACGTCGAGCTGCGTCATGGCGATGTCGCCCGATCCGCAGCCTTTTGCCGGGGTCTGGGGACCCTATTATGGCGCGGCGCTGCCGAAGCTGTGGCTGTCGGAAGGCGGCCAATCGGCCACCGGCGCCCTGCTCGACCACATCATCCGCTGGCACGGCGCCGGCGGCGAACCGGACGCCGCCATGCATGCCAAAATCGCCAGGCGTGTCGCCGAACTGCGCGCTGCCGAAGGGGAAACCCTTGCCGCACGCCTGCATGTGCTGCCTGACTTTCACGGCAACCGCTCACCGCTTGCCGACCCGCATGCCGTCGGCGTTGTCAGCGGGCTGACGCTGGATTCCTCCTTCGACAGCCTGTGCAAGCTCTATTGGCGCACCGCCGTTGGCATCGCGCTCGGCGTGCGCCATGTGCTGGAGGCGCTGAACGAGAATGGTTACCTGATCGATACGCTGCATGTCACCGGCGGCCACACCAAGAACCCGCTGCTGATGGAGCTCTATGCCGACGCCACGGGCTGCACGGTGGTCGAGCCGCTGGCCGACGAGGCGGTGCTGCTCGGCACCGGCATGGTGGCGGCGACCGCCGCCGGGTTGTTCCCCGACCTCAACGCCGCCTGCCTTGCCATGCAGCAGGGCGGCAAGAGGCGCGCCGCCAACCCGGCCGCCGGCGCCCGCTTTGATCGCGATTACCGGATATTCCTCGAGATGCACAGGCAGCGGCAGGCGCTCGACGCGATGCGCTAGAGCAATTCCAGGAAAAGTGTGAGCGGTTTTCCGTCAGGAATTGCGTCAAAACAAAGAGTTAGAGCGGTTCGCCGTTTCCCATGAAACGGTGAAACGCTCTAGGCTTTTTTTGCGCTATTGCTTGCGCAGCGACGCGCCCGACGTCGCGTCGAAAAGGTGGATGCTTTCCTCCTCGAAGGTGTAACGGACGGGGGCATTCAGCACCGGGCATTCGCGCGCCGGAACCAGCGCACTGACCTCCTTGCCGCCGGAGCCGAATGTCACCAGCGCATCATTGCCGTGGAATTCGATGAGATCGGCAGTGCCTTGCAATATGCCGGCGGTGCCGGCACCGGCCGTCTTCAGGTCCGGAGGCCGGATGCCCAGCACGGCGCGATAGCCTGCCTCGAGATGAAAGCCGGAGCCGTCTATCGAAAGCACCGTTCCGGCGCCGGTCAGTGTCCAGCCTTTGCCGGCCCGACTGACCGTGACCTCGACGAAGTTCATGTTCGGCGTGCCGATGAAGCCGGCCACGAACATGTTGCCGGGCCGACGGTAGATTTCCGCCGGCGAGCCGATCTGCTCGATGACGCCGTCCTTTAGCAGCACGATGCGATCGGCCAGCGTCATCGCCTCCAGCTGGTCATGCGTGACGTAGACGGTGGTGGTCTTCAGCGACTGGTGCAGCCGCGCGATCTCGACGCGCATATGGTTGCGCAGCTTGGCGTCGAGATTGGACAACGGCTCGTCGAACAGGAACACTTTGGGCGTCTTGATCATCGCCCGGGCGATCGCCACGCGCTGCTGCTGGCCGCCGGACAGCTCCGCCGGCTTGCGGCCGAGATAGGGCTCCAGCCCGAGCGTCCCCGACACCGCTTCGACCCGCTTCTTTATCTCCACCGCCGGCACCTTCTGGCGCCGCAGCCCGAAGGCGATGTTGTCGAAGATCGTCATGTGCGGATAGAGCGCGTAGTTCTGGAACACCATGGCGATGCCGCGGTCGCCCGGATCGAGATCGTTGACCACCTTGCCGCCGATCGAGACCTCGCCGCCACTGATATCCTCCAGCCCCGCCAGCATGCGCAGCAAGGTCGACTTGCCGCAACCGGACGGGCCGAGGAACACGACGAATTCGTGCTCCTCGATTGAGAGGTTGAGGTCGCGGATGACCGTGGTGGCGCCATAGGCCTTGTCGACATGGGAGCAAACGATCGCGGACATGGTCAGCCCTTCTCGCCGGTCAGCAGGATCTGCAGCTTGACGTCTTCCGGCTTGCCTTCGGCAGCCCGCTCGAATGCCTTGATGCTGTCGGAGAAATCATAGGTGCCGGTGATCAGCGGCTTGAGATCGACCTTGCCGGAGGCGATGAGCTGCAAGGCACGGTCGAAGATGTTGGCGTAGCGGAACACCGTCTCGATGCGCACCTCCTTCGAGATTGCCGCCGGCACGTTGAGGACCACCGGCTCCACCGGCAGCCCGACCAGCACCACCGCGCCACCCGGCCGCACGACATCGAACAGATTGGCGAAGGCCTTTGGGCTGCCGCTGGCCTCGAAGACGATGTCGGCACCCCAATTGTCGGTCGCGGCAGCGACTGCATCGGCCAGTGACTGCTCGCCGATATTGACCGGCACGATGCCGGCATACTGCGCGGCGATCTTGAGCTTGGGCGCGGAAAAATCGGAGATCAACACTTTCGAACAGCCGCCGGCAAGGGCGGCAAGCGCGATCATGATGCCGATCGGGCCGCAGCCGACGACGACGGCGACATCGCCCGGAACGATGCGCGCGCGGCTTGCCGCCTGCATGCCGATGGCGAAGGGCTCGACCATGGCGCCTTCGGCGAACGAGACATTGTCCGGCAGTTTGTAGGTGAAGGCGGCCGGATGCACGGCGTAGGGCGCGAGCACGCCATGCACCGGCGGCGTCGCCCAGAAGCTGACGTCGGGGTCGACATTGTAAATGCCGAGCTTTGTCGCGCGCGACGACAGGTTCGGCACGCCAGGTTCCATGCAGACTCGGTCACCGACCTTGAACGCCTCGACATTGGCGCCGGTCTCGATCACCGTTCCCGCGGCTTCGTGGCCGAGCACCATCGGCGCGCGCACGACATAGCTGCCGATGGCACCATGCGTGTAATAGTGCACGTCGCTGCCGCAGACGCCGACCGTGTGGATGGCGATCTTGACATCGTCCGGCCCGACGTCGAGCGGCAACGCAATCTCGCGCAGCGACAGTTCGCCTTTTTTCTCAAGCACCAATGCCCGCATCGGGTAATCCTCGCATCAAGTCTTTTTTTGCCGGAAAACGGAATTCAGGAAGCCGCTGAGCACACCGAGGAACAGCAGCGGCGGCAGCGACAGCAGCACGACCGAGGCATTCAGGATCCCCCAGGGCACGTTCATGCCTTGCTGGGAGAGTTCCGAGGCAACGATCGGCAAGGTCTTGGCGTTGGAACTCGACAGCATCAGCGCGATCAGGAACTCGTTCCAGACCAGGACGAAGCTGAAGGCAACCGCCCCTGCCAGGGAGCGGGCGGCGACGGGCAGCGCGATCCGCCAGAACACCGAATAGGCGCCGTAGCCATCGACGAAGGCGGCTTCCTCGATCTCCTTCGGCACGCTTTGGAAGGCGGGGATGGCGAGCCACATGATCACCGAGATGGTGAGCAGTGAATAGGTGATGATCAGCGCCGGCAAAGTGTCGTAGAGGCCGACCTGCAGCCAGATCACCATCAGCGGAATGGCGACCGCCACAGGCGGCAGGAAGCGCAGCGACAGCACGAAAAACTGGATGTCGCCGGCCCAGCGGTTGGGATAGCGCGCCACCGCGTAAGCCGCAGGCAGGCCGAGCACGACGCCGATCAGCACCGCCGAACCGCAGGCGACGACCGAGTTGTAGAGTCCGGTGAGCACGCTGTCGCGGCCGATAATATAGCTGATGTTGGCCAGTGTCGGCGTGAACACCAGGCGCGGCACGCGGGTGATGATGTCGACATTGTTCTTCAGCGCATTGAGCGCCGTCCACAGCAGCGGAAACACCGCCATGAAGCCGGCAAATGCCAGCACGATCCTGCCGATCAGACGCCCCGGCCTCATGCCTGCACCCGCTTCCACAGCATGGTGAAGGTGATGACGGTGGCGATCATCATCAGCACGGCCATGGCTGAGGCGTAGGAGACCTTGCCGGACTCGATGAAGCCTTGCGAGAAGGCGTACATGTCGAGCGTTTCGGTGGCCACGCCCGGTCCACCGCGGGTCATGACATAGATCAGGTCGAAGGAGCGCAGCGATTCGATCATCTTGACGAACATCAGGCTGATCAGCGGCGCCTTCAACATCGGCAAGGTGACATAGGCGTGGATCTGCCAGCGCTTGGCGTGGTCGAGCCGCGCCGCCTCGATCGGCTGCGGCGGCAGGGTTTCGAGCAGCTTCAGCACGATGACGGCAAAGAACAGCCCCCATTGCCAGACATCGACCGACGCGACGGCGAACAAGGCCGTCGCCGGCTTCGACAGCGGGTCGAAGATCAGCCCGCCGGTCAGCAGCCGGTACGGGTAGGTGGCGATGCCGTAGAGCGGGTGATAGGCGAATTTCCAGACGAAGGCCGCCGAGACGCGCGGCAAAAGCACCGGGATGATGAACAGCAGGCAGTAGACATTGCGCAGGCGTGGGCTGGCGACCTCAAACATCAGCACGCCAAGTCCGACCGCCACCACCATGGTCGCAACCACGGTGACGATCTCCCATTTCACCGACACCCAGACCGCGTTGAGGAAGCGGCGGTCGAGGAACAGGTCGACGAAATTCGACAGCCAGACCCAGGAATAATCAGGCGTGCTCAACTCGCGATTCTGCAAGGCGATGACAATGGCGTAGAGCGTCGGCACCATCGACAGCACCAGAAGAATGGCGATGGTCGGAACGACGAAGGTGACAGGGAGCGACGTGCGTCGGGCCATTGGCATCTATCCTCGCTTGCGTCTCGATCGTGTCGGCATGGTTTCTCCTAGACTCCTTGTTCTGACGCAATTCCGGACGGAAAACCGGTCACACTTTTCCTGGAATTGCTCTAGGGAGCAAACGGTCCCGTGGCGCGCAGGTCCCGGCATTGCCGGCAATGCCGCGGCCCGCGCACCACGGGCGGGAGGATGGCTCTATTTCTTCTTCGTCAGCTCTGTCGCATAGGCCTCGAGCTCGTTGAGGCCGCCCTTGACGTCGGTGCGGGTGCCGGTGACCAGTTCCTCGAGGATGATGCCCCAGCGGTCGCCGAGATCCGGCCAGCGCGGATCCTGCCAGAAGTTCACCGCCGTGACCTTGCCGGTTTCGGCCAGCGCCTGGCCGAGATCGGCGCCATAGATGTCGGCGAATTCCTTGCTGGAGAGGATGCTGGTGCGGTTCAGCTCACCGAACTGGTGGGCGTCGAGCCGGCGCTTCTCATTTTCCTTCGATGTCGCCCAGGCGATGAACAGGCCGGCGCATTTCTTCGAAGCGTCGTCGGCATTGGCTTTCGACGCGATGGCGAGGCCATGGCCGTAACCGCCGCCGGTGAGCGGCGCCGGCGGTGGCAGGAAGCCGATCTTGCCGACCACTTGCGAGGTCTTCGGGTCGACCGCCATGCCGGACAGCGGCGTCGATTCGACGAGGATGGCGACCTGGCCCGACAGGAAGGCGCCCGTCGATTCATCCCAGCTGCCGGTCTGCGTGCCGGGCGCCGAATCCTTGAACAGCTTAAGATAGGTCTCGGTCGCCTTGACCGCCGCTTCCGAATTGAAGGCCGGTTTGTCGCCGTCGAACCACTTGCCGCCATAGGCCTTGAAGAAGGGCATCCAGCGCCAGACATTGGCGCCCGAGCCGCGTGCGCCGCGCAGTGCGATGCCATACATGCCCTTGTCCGCATTGGTGAGTTTCGGCACGTCGGCGATCAGCTCGTCCAGCGTCTTCGGCGGCTGGATGCCGGCGGCCTCGAGCACATCCTTGCGGTAGACCATCAGGTCGCCGCCGCCGGTCAGCGGCGCGAACCAGACCTTGCCGTCATAGGTCGCGACCTTCTGGCGGCCGGGATCGAAGTCGGCATAGTCATAGTCAGCCGGGTAATAATCGGTCAGCGGGACGATCCATTTCGACGAGGCGAACAAAGCGACGTTGGCTTCGTCGACATAGTAGACATTGTAGTTGCCGACGGTGGACGCATCGGCGCGCGATTTTGCCCGGCGGTCGTTCTCGTTGAGATAATCGATCTGGAAGCTGGCCCCGGCAAGCTTCTGGAACTCGGCCTTGGAGTCCTCCAGAAGCGTCAGGCCGTCACGTGGCTGCGCCAGCACCTTGACCGGGGCCGAGCAGACCGGCGCCTGTGCCAGAGCGATGGTTGAAACTGTAGCGGAAAGCACGAAAGCTGCGCCGAGGCTGGCAGCGAGCCTAACTGGTTTCATGATCTTGTCTCCTCCAGAATATGTCCCAGGAAGCGCAAGTCCTCGGGTTACGCGATCCTCACTATCGCCCGAACGACATGCCACCCATCGCCAAAATGAGGAGTTCAATCAGGGCAAGCTAGAAGCCCCGTTGCAGAAAACCTGTACTTTTATGCATTGTGCAGCGCAAAATGCGGCAACTCGTGGCGAAGTCTTTCACACGAGTATCGATCCCGCCTAAGCCGTTGATTTTAGAGCGCGCTTAAGCGCGCAGCGTCAGCCGCTGCCGCGACAGTTTGCGATAGGAGGACGGCGTCATCTTGTGCTTGCGCAGGAAGGCGCGGTTGAAGTTGGAAATGTTCATGTAGCCTACCTGGAAACAGATGTCGGTGATCGCAACATCGGTGTCGGCCAAGAGCTTGCAGGCCTGCCAGAGCCGGAGCTTGGCGAGGTGGTCGCTGAAGGAGTTGCCGGTGTTCCTCTGGAAGAAGCGCGAGAATGTGCTCTCGGTCATTCCGGCAAGTTCGGCCACGTCAGGCAGTTTCAGATCTTCGGCGAAATGCTGGAACAGATAGGTCAGCGTGCGCTGGATGATGTCGAGCGAGGCGGCGTCGAGAGCCGGCGAGAAATCCGGCGACGACAAGAGCTGGTATTCGTCGGTCCTGGCCAGGAGGTCGACCAGTTCGAGGAACAGGCAGAGGCGGGCGAGGCCATGCACCGTGCCCATCCGCTCCATCAGTTCGGCACCTTCCAGCGCCGTGCGGTCATGGAAGACCATCCCGCGCAGCGACCGTTCGAGGAAAGGCTCGAGTTCGCGCAGTTCCGGCAACAGCCCCGCCGAGCCACGCAGCCTCTGTGCATCGAATTGCAGCACTATGTCGCGGCCTTCGATCAGCTCGCCCGGCTGCACCGCCGTCACCCAGTCATGCGGCAGCCCGCCGCCGACGATGGTCAGGTAGCCGGGCCCGAACTCGCCGATGTGATCGCCGACCAGGACGACGCCGGAGGATTTTCGCAGCAGATGGATTTCGTATTCCGGATGGAAGTTCCAGACATTGCGTTCCCAGGGATAGTCGTCCAGCCGCCACAGGAAACTGTCGCTCGCCTCGGTGACGATGTGTTCGAAGGCCGGTGCTGTGCGCGGGATAGCGGCCGGGTTTTTTCGCTGTCTGAACGCCATCCTCTCCTCCCGGCGGGTTCGCTGGCTGCCGATCTCCAAGGCAATCCGTAACAGCCCAGGGCCGGCAAGGGAACGAGGCAACGGCACCCCTGGAAGGGTGCTGGCTCAATTGGTGCCCGCTCCTCCTCCCTTGCCTTCATGTCGCGTTTCGTCCAAAAGCTGACGCAAACGCCGCGAAACCGAAGGTTTTGCCGTTTGACATGCGGCTTCCGGCGCTTTGCCGACGTGCCGTATCTGGAAAGAGCGGAACAATGTCTGCGATCGAAGCCGGCGCTCGCGCGCCGGAAAATCTTTGGCGTCAGGAAATCAGGGCAACGCTGGCGCTGGCCTGGCCGATGGTGCTGACCAATCTCGGCCAGACCGCGATGACGGCCACCGACGTCATGATGATGGGACGTCTCGGAGCCGATACGCTGGCCAGCGGCGCCCTTGGCGCCAACCTCTATTTCATGCCGCTGATCTTCGGCCTTGGCCTGATGCTGGCGACGTCACCGATGATCGCGACCGAGCTCGGCCGCCGCCGCCATTCGGTGCGTGATTTGCGCCGCACCGTGCGCCAGGGCCTGTGGCTGGCGATCCTGATCTCGATCCCGATCTGGCTCGTGCTCTGGCACGGCGAGGCGATCCTGCTGGCGATGGGCCAGGAGCCTGATCTGGCGCACCAGGCCGGCATCTATCTGCGCTGGCTCGAATGGGCGGTGCTGCCTTTCTACGGCTATATCGTGCTGCGCTCGTTCATTTCGGCACTGGAACGGCCGGGCTGGGCACTGGTCATTGTCTTCGTCGCCGTTGCCTGCAACGTCTTCTTCAACTGGGTGTTCATGTTCGGCAATCTCGGCGTGCCGGCCATGGGCATCTCAGGCTCGGGCCTTGCGACCTCGCTGTCCAGCACACTGATGTTCGTCGGCATGGCTGTCGTGGTGATGCTGGAGAAGAAGTTCCGGCGCTATCATCTCATCGGTCGCTTCTGGCGATCCGACTGGCCGCGCTTCAAGGGCCTGCTGCGGCTTGGCCTGCCGATCGCGGGCATCCTGGCTTTCGAAGTGACGATCTTTAACGCGGCGGCGTTACTGATGGGCCTGATCGACGCGGATTCGCTCGCCGCGCACGCGATCGCGATCCAGATCGCTTCGATCTCCTTCATGGTGCCGCTCGGCCTCAACCAAGCGGTGACGGTGCGCGTCGGGCTTGCCCATGGCGCCGGCAATCAGGAAGGCGTGTCGCGCGCCGGCTGGACCGCCTTCGTCATCGGCGTCTCGTTCATGGCGCTGATGGGGCTGGTGATGATCCTGTGGCCGCATCCGCTGATCAGCGCCTTCATCGATCTCGCCAACCCGGCTAATGCCAGGGTGATCGCGCTTGCCGTCTCGTTCCTGGCCTTTGCAGCACTTTTCCAGGTCTTCGACGGCGCGCAAGCGGTCGCCGCCGGCATGCTGCGCGGCCTGCACGACACCAAGGTGCCGATGATCTATGCCGCGATCGGCTATTGGGGCGTCGGCCTGCCGCTCGGCGTGCTGCTCGCCTTCCATTTCGGTTTCCACGGCGTCGGCATCTGGATGGGCCTGTCGACGGGGCTGGCCGTGGTGGCGGCGCTGCTGCTGGGGCGCTGGCTGCGACGGGATAGGATCGCGACGCCGCTGGCAGTTGGGCATTGAAATAGAACGGCCGCCGGTTTGGCGGCCGTCATGTCCTGACGTTGCGGCTCATTGAATGGAGCCTTTAGGAGTGCTGCGAAACGTCCGCTAAGCGCCGCATGCCGGTCGTTCGAAGTGGTGGTCGCCGCGCCCATGCGTTTTCGGGACGGACTCTCCCTTCCATCCGTCAGAAGCGTCATCAGGAGAGTTTAGCTTGCGCATTCGTGTAGCAAGGTTGTGATTTTCGCATCAAGATTGCGGGCGACAGCAAGGGCCTCCAAACTACCATAAGGGAGCAGACAACTCTCCATTTTGTCATAGGAGACATGCACGCCATCGGGACGTTCATCAACAAGGACTGTGACTGGAGCGTAAGATCCAGCATCGGGAACGTGTTTGACCATTTCTTTCATGATGAGTGGATTGCCCACCAAAAACCGCATGCTTTTAGGAGTGTCGAGCCCAGTTTCGCGGCGCAGAATGGCGCCCAAGTCGAATTCCGTGAAGAGCATGAGACCTGTGCGGCCCAGGCCGTTTTGCACAACGCGCTCCAAATCCGAGAAGGAATTTGCAGCCCTCGTCGACTTGAAAAATTCGACCATGTCAGGTTGCCCGACCGCTGACTTGAGCGCGGCCACAACGGCGTCGAATGGTTTGGAACACGTCAGGCTGAAGCGCTCAACCTCGACCTTTGCAATTGTCATTTCTGTCTCCGCAACAGCTCTCAAGAATAAAAGTGCAACCGATCGCGCCGCGATTATGCAAGCACCGATTACGCTTCCAGGAAGGTTCGGGCGTGGCTGACGAACAATTCGGGGTACTGAAACAGCGAGCCGTGGCCTGAATCGGGATAGAGGACCAACTGGGCGTTGCTTAGGGCCTTGAACATTGCGTAGGCGTTGTCCGCCGGCAGCATGGTGTCGTGGCTGCCGCTGACCACAAGGGCGGGCTGCTGGATGGCGCGCAGAGTGGCGTGCTCGGGATCAGGAGTGGCGCACCAGGTAATCAGCGCCTTGGCCTGCGGATCGGTCACCGTGCTGCCGTTATCGGTATCCCGATCTTCCTTGCGCACCTTCGCCCGCTTCAGAAACGCCAGGCCGGCCGACTGGCTGGCGGACGACTTCGTGAAGAACAGCGGCAGGCGGGGGTCCGGCGCCTCGGTTTGGGAAAACGCGTCCTGCAGAACCGCCAATAGGTGTTCCTCTCCGCCTTTCGGAGCGGTGCCTACGAGGATGAGCTTGCGGACCAGCGTTCCCTGCTTGGCGGCGATCTGCTGCGCGACGCAGCCGCCGAGAGAAAAGCCCAGCAGGTCGACTTGGGAGAGGCCGAGCAGATTGATCAAGGCGACCGCGTCTCGGGCCATCGCCTCGATATTGTCGGGCGTTTGGCCTGTCGAGCGGCCGACCCCGGCGTTGTCAAAGGCGATCACCGGGCGATCGGCGGCCAGGACATTCACGACCGCGGGATCCCATGCATCGATGTTGCCCGAAAAATGCTGCAGGAGAACCAGCGGCGTTCCGGACGATGGGCCGAGGCGGCGATAGGCAAAGCGGATCCCGCTGCCTTCGATGTAACGGGTGGGCGCCGTTTCTAGCGTGGCGTCGTCCTGGCTCGCGGTGTCGAGTTCAGTCATGTCATCCTCCGGATGCTTGGCGTAAAATAAACTGGTGCGGTTTTTTGCCAGGTCTGAGCCGCTCGCGGTCCAAGGCATTGCGTAGTCCGCCGAGCACGCGCGATGCTCCCGGCACGAAAGTGCCGGGAGCGGTATCCTCACTTCACGAGTGCGGCCTTTTCTATCACCGCGGCGACTTCCTTCGCGTGGACGACGAGGGAGGCGTGGCTGCCGGCGACCTCGGTCGTCTGGGCCTTCATCCTGTTGGCGAACATCTTCTGGACCTCGGGGGCGATGACCTTGTCCTTCGTGCTGATCACATAGAATGTCGGCTTATCGTGCCAAGCTGCCGTATCGACGGGAGCCTCGAATGCGGTGTGGTTCAACGGGAGTTGATGGTTTGCCAGGGATTCGGCGATCTCCGGCGGAAGGTCGGCCGCGACTGCCGAAGGGAACACTTTGGGATCGATGTAGAGGTCGCCCTTTTCGTCGGGATGAATAGCCACGCCGCCTTCGGTTGCTGGACCGCTCTTGGCCAGGGTGGCCAGGGATTGTCCTACTTCGGGGGCGAATGCGGAGACATAGACGAGCGCCGAGACCTTCGGATCGTCACCTGCTTGCGTGATCACAACGCCGCCCCAGGAGTGACCAACGAGAACGGTCTTGCCCTTCTGTTTCGCGAGCGCCTGTTTGGTGGCATCGACGTCCGCTGCGAGGGAGGTGAGCGGGTTTTCGACGAGCGTTACGTTGTAGCCCTTCTTCGTGAGGATATCGGCAACCGGCTTCCAACTCGTCTGGTCGACGAAAGCGCCATGGACGAGCACGATATTATGAGCCGCTCCCTTGGGCAGTTGAGCCGATTGGGCGGGGGCGGAAATTGTTGCTCCGGCCATGAGGACGGTGGCGACGGAAAGTAGAAGATTTCGCATTGATTGCTCCTGTTGAGATGACGGACGACGCGGGTCCGAGGAAGGGCAGGCGTGTCGGCAAAAGTCGCGGTTCTTCCATCTGCCGTTTGAGCTTTGCCGCGTGACTTGTTGGCTCGACTTGCGATCAGTTAGTACATGGAGCGTTCGGACGTTAGGCATCAATCGTCCGAATATTGTGTCTGACCGTCCGTCGTATTAACATCGGGAGGATGGATATCCTCGCTGAAGTGCTGGATCGCGTTCGTCTTGGCGGGACCTTGCTGTTCCACTTCGAACTCGGCCATCCCTGGAATCTCGCGTTGCCAAAGCGCCCCTACGCCCTGTTCCACTATCTCAGCAGCGGCTCGGCTACCCTCGCGCTCGAACAGGGACGAGAGCTCCACATGACCGAGGGCGACTTTGTTGTCGTCACGCGTGGCGAGCCCCATGTGATCTACTCGGATAGCCGGACGGAGCCGTTACCGATACTCGACATCGATCGACTAGACGGGCGTCTTGGCCTCATTCGTCATGGAGGCGGCGAGCAGCCGCTTGCGACGATGATCTGCGGTAATTTCACTGTGGCACGGCCTTCGCGCGGTAGCGTTTTGGAATTGCTTCCGCCCCTGCTTCTCCTGAAGCCGACGGAAGACGGAGGATGGCTCGAGGCGATTCTGCAACGCATGGTGAACGAGGCGGCGTTCGAGCGTCCCGGACAAGGCGTCGCGCTCTCACGTCTGACTGAAGTGCTCTTCGTCGAGGTTTTGCGAAGCTGGATCAAGTCGCTCGGCCCCGGAGAAGGCGGGTGGCTGGGGGCGATGGCGGACCCACACATAGGACCGGCACTTCAGTTGATCCACGAACGGCCGGAGCGGCCCTGGACGCTAGGCGATCTCGGGCAAAGCGTGGGACTTGGTCGTTCGGCGTTTTCGGCTCGCTTCACCAAGCTTGTTGGCGAGTCCATGTACCGCTATCTGATCGCACGCCGGATGTCGGAGGCCGCGTTTCTGCTCGAAACAAGCGACGAGGGGATTGCACGGATTGCGACCCGTGTCGGCTACGAGACCCCGGCCGCGTTTTCGAAGCTGTTCCATCGACATCACGGCCTATCGCCTGGCCGCTATCGAGCAGTTCGCCGGTCTGACGGCTGCCGAAGGCAAGGAGGCGTTCTGGAAGCAGAAGTCGCCGATTGACCACGACCAAGCTGGCATCTGCCCGACGACTGTCAGGTAGATCTGATGTCCCCCTACTGCTTCAGCACGGCGAGGAAATCGGGCACGTCCTTGAGTGCTGCCGCACGGGCAGCCGGATTCAGTCCTGTGTGCGCCACACCGTCGCCATTGGCGGTGTAGGCCAACCCATGCAGTTCGTGCAGTTTCTGCGCCTCATTGTCGAAATCATGATAGGCGCCGGGATAGAGGACGAGCTTCACGCTGTCGGGGTTGGCGTCCGCCAGCGTTTTGCAAGGCTTGGCCGGAGTCCAGTCATCCGCCTCGCCCATCACAATCAGGAGCGGCACACGGGTCGCCCAATCGCCTTTTTCGGCCGGGGCCGTGCAACCCGGGTAGAAGGCGACCGCCGCGCGAAAGTCCGGTGAGCCAGCCTTCGGTCTGTCCTTCGGCCGAACCGTGTACAGGACAGTCGAGCCGCCGTTCGACCAACCAAGCAAGGCGATGGCGGCAGGCTTCACATAGGGCAGCGTCTGCAAATAGCGGCGGGCGGCGTTGGCGTCCTCCACCCGCTCGCGATAGGGCTCGACCTCCCGGTCGCCGTTCGTGCATTGCGGGCCCAGTCCGCGCGAGCCGAAACTGTCCGGAAAGATCACGACATAGCCGAGCGCGGCCAGGCGTTGGCCCCAATCGGCATGGCGCGGGCTGAGGTCCGCGCCGTTCTTGCTGCTCCACAGGCCGCTGCAACCATGCATGGCGACGATTGCCGGAAATGGCCCTTGCCCCTGCGGCTTGAACAGCCTTGCGTCCAGCGTCGCCGGCTCGTCCTTGCCGTCAGCCGGAATGCTGACGCTTTCCGGTGCCTGCTCGGCGGCTATGACGGGCTGGGCCGTCCAAAGGGCAAACAGGCCCGCGAGAACGACAAGATTTTTCGCCTGCATCGCTGAAGCCCCTCCCTGCCGAAAGCCGTTATGCTCACAGTGAGGCGCAGGCCGGCTTCTCGCAAATCACGGTTGCGTGGCGAAAGGGCCGACTAGGTCAAATCGCAAGATCGGTCGAGCGCGATAGATCCGGAAGGGTCTAGCTGGTGCCGCCACGGAGGAAGAGACGGCGAAAGCGTCCCTTGAAACCGATCATGCTAGTTCAGTGCGAGAGTCGATTGAAAGTCCTTGGTGTTGTTGCGATTGGGGTATGGCTGGTCCGGCACCGACACACCGAGATGCAGGCAAAGCGGCTCCCACCCATCTCCCAGATTGTGGACCAGCAGCCGAGCCGGCGGCACTGTCGCAATGACCGCGCCTATATTGGCTTCGTAGACGGCTATGGCATTGGCGCGATCGTGCGGGCGGCCGCCGAAGACCTGCCTGGAGATCAAGGCAAGACCCAGCGATTCCTGATCCGTGCTCTGGCTGATGCCTGCAAGGATCGTTTTCTCGAAGCTTTCCCACCAACTTTCGGGCGAACGGTACGTGAGGACGACCCGCGCGTCCGGATAGAACTCAATCAGATCGCGCCAATAGTGCGCCGATGGCCAGTCGATGCAGGACACGTAGCCGGCAAACAGTCTATTCCAGTCCGGTGGCGCGCCCTTCGCCAGCGCGCGCCAAAGCCGCTTCTGGTCTTCATTGGCCATGACTTCGAACATGTGATGACAGGGGCCGAAGCCAAGGATCGTCAGGGCCTCGCGCATCGAATCCGTTCCTGTCCGGCCAAAGCCCGTTCCAATTACCCTTATCGCCATTGTCCCCCCAGATTCAGGCCGCAGCCAGATCAGCCGCTTGCGAACACCATCCGCAGGCGGTTTCCGTCAGGGACGGAAAGGTCCGACGCACTCTTCATCGGCTGTCGTCTGCCTGCGGCGGGATAACATTAACTGTGAATAATATGCCTGTCTTGGGCATAGTTCGGGTCGACCGGTCCCGGGCGCGTATTCGCCCGTGGTCGTCGGGTCGTTGCCGGCCCTGCTGTCATTTGCGATATCCGGCGTTACTCGCCGCCGATGGTGCCGAACACAAGATGCCTTCGGCTCAGCGCGACGCCGCCTGCTTCTCCAGCGAACGGGCGTATTGCGTCAGCGGGAAGCACATGACGAAGAAGATCAGCGCCACCAGCCCGTAGACCTTGAACGGTTCGAAGGTGGCGTTGTTGATGGCGTTGGAGGTCCGCACCAGCTCCTCGAAGCCGATGATCGAGGTCAGCGCCGTCGACTTGATCAGCTGCACCAGGAAGCCGACCGTCGGCGCTCGGGTGATCGAGAACGCTTGCGGCAGGATGATCAGCCTGAGCTCCTGGAGATAGTGCAGGCCGAGGCTGGCGCCGGCATCCCATTGGCCACGCGGCAGCGCGTCGACGCCGGAGCGCCAGATCTCGGCGAGATAGGCGCTGGCGAAGAAGGTGAGGCCAAGCACCGCCGCCGTCCAGGGCTCGATGCGCAGGCCGAGCATCGGCAGGCCGAAGAACATCAGGAAGAGCTGCATCAGCAGCGGCGTTCCCTGGAACAGGGCGATGTAGCCGGAGGCGATGCGCCGGCTCCATTTATTCTTGGAGATCCTGAAAAACAGCACCGCCAATCCAACCAGCGCACCGCCGACAAAGGCGGCCAGCGACAACAGCACCGTCCAGCGGGCGGCGAGCAGAAGGTTGCGCACGATGTCCCAGAAGGTGAATTCGATCATGACACGCCAGCTCCGAGCGCGCGGCGCCCGCCGGTGACCAGAAGCCGGCGCAAGGCCATCGACAGAGCGAGGTAGACCAGCGTCACCACGAAATAGGTCTCGAAGGATCGGAAGGTGCGTGCCTGCAGCATGTCGGCCTCATAGGTCAGCTCGCGCACCGCGATCTGCGAGACCACGGCGGACTCCAGCATCATGATGACGATCTGGCTGGTCAGCGCCGGATAGATGATCTTGAGCGCCTGCGGCAGCACGATCTTGATGAACACCTGGCGGGGCCTCAAGCCCAGCGCCAGGGCGGCTTCCGTCTGCCCGCCCGGCACGGCATCAAGGCCGGCGCCGACGATTTCGATCGTATAGGCTGCCATGTTGAGCGTCATCGCCAGCATGGCGGCCAGGATCGGGTCGAGCCTTATGCCGAGGCTCGGCAGGCCGAAGAAGATGAAGAACAACTGCACCAGGAATGGCGTGTTGCGCATCACCTCGACATAGCAGGCGATGCCCCGCTTGAGCAGCACGGGGCCGTTTCGCCTTCCGGCGGCACCTAGGATGCTGAGCAGCGTGCCGGCCAGCGTGGTGACGGCGATCAGCAGGATCGTCGTCACCGCGCCGTGCGCGATGTCGCCCACGGCACCCGGGAGCCAGGCAAAGGCCACGGAAACTCAATCCTTGAGGTTGTCAGGGTTGAGCGGCGTCTTCAGCCAGGCTTTCGAGCTTTCGTCCAGCTTGCCGTCGGCCAGCATCTTGGCGATGGCTTCGTTGACCGCCTTCTTCAGAGCGTCCTCGTTCTTGTTGAGGCCGATATGCGAGGGCGAGGTCAAAAGCTGGAACTTCTGCTCCGGCTTCAGCGCATCCTGCTTGGCCAGCACCTGGGCGCCGACATCATTGCCGACGACCATCAGCTGGGTCTGGCCGGAGATGAAGGCCTGGATGACCGAATTGTAGTTGTCGAAGCGCTTGATGTCGGCCGATGCGGGTGCGGCCTCGGTGAGCGAGGTGTCCTCGAGCGTGCCGCGGTTGACGGCGATCGACTTGTCGGCAAGATCTTCCTTGCCTTTGACCGTCATCGCCGCCGGTCCGATCACCGCGATGTAGTAGGGCGCGTAGGCGGCGGCGAAGTCGATGACCTGCTCGCGCTCCTTCGAGTAACCGACGCTCATCAATATGTCGACGCGATGGTCGTTCAGATAGGGGATGCGGTTCTGGCCGGTGACGGCGACCGGGTTGAGCTTCACCTTGAGCGTGTCGGCGATGTACTGCGCGACATCCATATCGTAGCCCTTGAGGCTCATATCGGCGCTGGCCGAGGAGAAGGGCGGGAAATCGGCGAAGACGCCGACATTGATGGTGCCGGCCTTGGTGATGTCAGCCAGCGCGTCGGCATTGGCGGCCTGCGTCGCGAAGCCGAAGCCGGCGGCACCCAGCACCAGGATGGCGGCGATGGATGATTTCAATGTTTTTTGGATTGTCATTGGTATTCCCCTTCTGGAAGCTTTTGATTTGTTTGAAGCGGCCGCCGGCTCCAGCGCGGTGGCCGCTTTTACTTTGTGAAAATCAGGCGCCCTTGCTTGTGATAGCCGGGCTGAACACCATCAGGCTCAATATCTCGAACAGCACCTGGGCGCCGGCATGCGCCGTGTTGGTGGTGGCGTCATATTGCGGCGCGACCTCGACGACGTCGCCGCCGACGATGTTGAGGCCCTTGAGGCCGCGCAGCAGTTCGAGCACTTCGCGCGTCGTCAGCCCGCCGACTTCCGGCGTGCCGGTGCCCGGAGCGAAGGCCGGATCGACGCTATCGATGTCGAAGGAGACATAGGTCGGGCCGTCACCGACGATCTTGCGCGCCTTCTCGATGATGGCGGGAATGCCCAACCCGGTCACCTCTTCGGCGTGGACCACGGTCATCCCGGACTCGTAGGTGAACTCCCACAGATATTCGGCCGAGCCGCGAATGCCGATCTGGATGGTGCGGGTGGGGTCGAGCACGCCGTCGAGCACCGCGTTGCGGAACGGCCCGCCATGGTGGAACTTGGTCATGTCGAACAGGCCGCTGGTGTCGCAATGGGCGTCGATGTGGATGAGGCCGACCGGAGCCTTCTTGCCGACCGCCTTCAGGATCGGATGGCTGATCGAATGGTCACCGCCGACCGACAGCGGAATGACGCCGGCATCGACGATCTGGTTGGTGCGGCGCTCGATATCCTCATGGCTGATCTCCAGCCGGTAGCGGCTGCGGAACGGCGTGTCGCCGATGTCGGCCACGCGAAGCTCATGCGTCGGGGCGCATTCCAGCACGTGATTGTAGGGGCCGATGCGCTCGATGGCGCGCAGCGCCCTCGGCCCAAAGCGGGAACCCGGGCGGTTGGTGACGCCAAGATCCATCGGCACGCCGATCATGGCCACCTGCAGATCGCCGAAATCCGGGTTCTCAGCGGCGATTTCACGGTAGGGCGCGGCAAGGAAGGTCGGGATGCCGGAATAGGGCGCCAGCCTGGTGCCGCTCTTGGAAAAGATCTTGTCGGCGACCTTGCGGAACTTCGGGTCGAACATTTCGCCGCCATGGCTCTCGCCATATTTGCGACGCAACGCGTCGAGCTTGCCGCGATCGTAACCCATATCCGTTCCTCCTGGCTGATACAGTGCGACCGTCGGCGACCTCAAGCGAACTGGCCGGGTCGCTGTCCCGCGGGCTGCCTGCAAATTTCACGTCTTGATGCTTGTTCCGAGCTGAAGTGTCCGGCAGCCGCATTGAAAAATCAATTGATATTGTTAGGGTGTTTCCTGTGAGAAAATCTCACAAAGATGTGGAGCATCATGGCCAAGCGCCTGCCACCCCTGAACCCGCTGCGCGCCTTCGAGGCTACGGCGCGCCATGGCTCGCTGACCAAGGCGGCGGGTGAGTTGAATGTCACGCATGGCGCCATCAGCCACCAGATCAAGGCGCTGGAGCAGTCGCTCGGCGTCAAGCTGTTCGAGCGTGTCGGCCAGAGGGTCAAACTGACGCCGCATGGCGCGGAGCTTTTGCCGGCGGTGTCGACAGCCTTCGACGGCATCGCCGCCGCCACGCAGCGGCTGACGCGGCCGGCCAGCAGCGGCGCGCTGTCGGTGTCCTGCGTGCCGGCGCTGCTGCTTCTGTGGATGACGCCGAGGCTGGGCAGCTTCACCGCGCAATATCCCGACATCCAGCTGACGCTCATCCCCTCCAACGATCCCAGGGATATCCGCGCGCCGCATATCGATGTCTGCGTCCACTACGGCAACGGCAGCTGGGCCGATTGCTGGATGCGCAAATGGTCGGGCCTTGAACTGTTTCCCGTCGTCAGCCCGACCTTGATCAACAACCGGCCGATCCGCAGCGTTCGCGATCTCGCCGATCATGTCTTCCTGCATGGCGATGACGGCCGCGAATGGCACACCTGGCTGGCAACCGCCGATGCACTGGATCTCGAGCGCGGCCGCCGCCATTATCTGGGCGATGCACGCATGGCGACCGAAGCCGCGGTGCACGGCCATGGCGTGGCGCTGGGCGATTCCGTTACGGCAAGCGCGCTGCTGGCCAGGGGCATGCTGGTCGCGCCGTTCAGCCTGTCGGTGCCGGCGGTCGATGAATTCTACATCGTCTGCCGCAACGAAATGCGGACCACACCGATCGTGCAGGTGTTCATCGACTGGCTGTTCGCCGAGAAGGCCGGGGACGACGGCCGCGCCGACGCTCCCGTGGCGGGGCGCATCATCAGCCGCCGCAAGCGTCCGCAGCTTAAGGTCATCGGTGCCAAGTCCGCAGGCTGAGATTGGCCTGTCCACGGTCATATGCAGGCCGTTCTTTTTGTCGGGCCAGCTTGAAAGCGGGCAGCGTTCTAGCCAATTCGATGCTATGAGGCCTGTCGCGATTGTGGGTGGCAGGCAGCGAAGGCGGTAACCAGATATGGCAAAGACCGATATTGCGCGGCGCGTCTACAACCACACCTGGAAGCTCGACCCGATCGTGCGCAGCCTGCTCGACACGGACTTCTACAAGCTTCTGATGCTGCAGATGATCTGGGGCATGTATCCCAAGGTCGAGGCCACCTTCTCGCTGATCAACCGCACCACTTCGGTGCGGCTGGCCGACGAGATCGACGAGGGCGAGCTGCGCGAACAGCTCGACCATGCCCGCACGCTGCGCTTCTCGAAGAAGGAAATGATCTGGCTTGGCGGTAACAATTTCTACGGCCGCAAGCAGATCTTCGAACCGGAATTCCTGGCCTGGCTGGAGAATTTCCGGTTGCCGGCGTACGAACTGTGCAGGCGCGACGGCCAGTACGAGCTGACCTTCAGCGGGCCGTGGATGTACACGACGCTGTGGGAAATTCCGGCGCTGGCTATTATCAATGAGCTCCGTTCCCGCGCGGCCATGCGGGCGTTCGGGCCCTTTGCGCTCGATGTGCTCTATGCCCGCGCCAAGGCCAAGATGTGGGCCAAGACCGAGCGGCTGAAGGCGCTGCCCGGCATCCGCATTTCCGACTTCGGCACCCGCCGGCGCCATTCCTTCCTCTGGCAGCGCTGGTGCGTCGAGTCGCTCAAGGAAGGCATCGGCGAGGCTTTTGCCGGCACCTCCAACGTGCTTCTGGCGATGGACAACGACCTCGAAGCGCTCGGCACCAACGCGCATGAATTGCCTATGGTGTTCGCTGCGCTGGCCAACTCAGAGAAGGAGCTGAAGCAGTCGCCCTACAAGGTGCTGCAGGACTGGCAGCGCTACTATGGCGGCAATTTGCTGATCGTGCTGCCCGACGCCTTCGGCACCGCCTCCTTCCTGCGCGACGCGCCGGACTGGGTGGCCGACTGGACGGGCTTCCGCCCCGACAGCGCGCCGCCGATCGAGGGCGGCGAAAAAATCCTGTCCTGGTGGCGCGAGAAGGGCAAGGACCCCAGGCAGAAGCTGCTGATCTTCTCCGACGGGCTCGAAGTGGAAACCATCGAAGAGACCTATCGGCATTTCAAGGGCAAGGTGCGCATGTCCTTCGGTTGGGGCACCAACCTCACCAATGATTTCGA
The DNA here is from genome assembly GCF_013170805.1 of Mesorhizobium sp. NZP2077. Lineage (NCBI taxonomy): Bacteria > Pseudomonadati > Pseudomonadota > Alphaproteobacteria > Hyphomicrobiales > Phyllobacteriaceae > Mesorhizobium > Mesorhizobium sp. NZP2077. The sequence goes on from NZ_CP051293.1 coordinate 588,552, forward strand.
AGGCTGCGCGCCGATCGAGACCAACAGCCTCGACGCGATATCGCTGGTCTGCAAGGTCACCGAGGCCAATGGCCGGCCGGCGGTGAAGCTCTCCGACAACCCGGCCAAGGCGACGGGGGACGAGAAAGAGATCGAGCGCTATCTCAGGATTTTTGGGGCGAAGGACCGCGTGGAGCATCTGGTCAAGGTTTGAGCTGACATGGGACTCATAGATAGTTCGAGTTCCTTCACGCCCCCCTCTGTCCTGCCGGACATCTCCCCCACGAGGGGGGAGATTGGCAGCTCGCTCGATCGGCGCTTTTCTTGCGACGTTGGAGATTGGTGAGGGCGGAGATGAAGTTCAATCTCCCCCCTCGTGGGGGAGATGTCCGGCAGGACAGAGGGGGGCGCCGTAGAGCGCCGTCGTCCGCTGTTGGCGATACTACCTGTGGCGCTGTGGCTCTTCTCACCAACTGCCGCCTTCGCCCATGCCTCCGACCGTGGCCACGTCCTGCTCCTGCCCACCGGCTACTACCTCACCGGCGGCGCATTCGCCGTAGCGGTCAGCTTCCTCGTGCTGGCGCTGCTGCCTGCGGCTTCCCTTCACCGTTTCTGGCGCCGGCGACTGCCGCTTTTCACCCTCGGCGACAGCGCCCGCGCCGCCGTCAGCTTGATATCCTTTGCCGGCTTTGCAATCCTCATTGCTGCCGGCTTTTTCGGCAGCCGCGACCCGCTCTCCAACCCGCTGCCTCTGGTGATCTGGACGCTGCTGTGGGCCGGCGTCACCTTGCTGCAAGGCGTCTTCGGCGACCTCTGGTCGTGGCTCAACCCTTGGTATGGGCCGTGGCGCCTCGCGCAGCGCCTTCTCGGCACAGGCGATGAGGGGTCATGGCGCCTCCCCCAATGGATCGGCTGCTGGCCGGCGGTCATCTTTTTTTTCGCCTTTGCCTGGTTCGAGCTGATCGATCCGGCGCCCGACGATCCGGCTCGCCTTGCATGGGCCGCCGGCCTCTACTGGCTGTTTTCTTTCCTCACCATGCTGGCGTTCGGCTATCCCCAGTGGAGCCGCAGCGGCGAGTTCCTGACCATCTTCTTCGCGATGGTGGCGCGTTTCGCGCCGGTCGAGCGCGATGAGGAAGGCCGGCTTGCGATGTGCTGGCCAGGCGCCAAGCTGCTCGCCGGCGAGCCTTTGCCGCCCAGCGGCGTCGCCTTCTTGCTGCTGGCCCTGTCCTCGGTCTCTTTCGACGGCCTGTCGAAAACCTTCTTCTGGCTCGGCCTGTTCGGCGTCAACCCGCTCGAATTCCCCGGCCGCACCGCCGTGATCGGCAGCGGCACTTTCGGGCTCGTGCTGACATTCCTTTTGCTGGCGGCGGTGTTCCCTCTCGCCGTCATCCTTGGCCAGCGTCTGGCAGGCGGCGATCAGCCGCTCGTCCGGGCAGCCGGCCTGCTGGTGTGGTCGATCGTGCCGATCGCGCTCGCCTATCATGTCGCGCATTATCTAACGGCGCTGCTGGTCGATGGCCAATATGCGGCAGCCTCCCTGTCCGACCCGTTCGCGCTGGGCTGGAACCTGTTCGGTACCGCCGACATGCCAATCGAAGCCGGCATCGTCGCCGGCGCGGAGTCGGCCTGGTGGCTGTGGAACATCCAGGCCGGCGCCATCATCCTGGGCCATGTGCTCGCCGTCCTCGTCGCCCACGGCTTCGCCTGGCGCCGGCATCCGCAGCCTGCCCGCGCCGCGCTCAGCCAGTTTCCGCTCACGCTGCTGATGATCGCCTATACGGGGTTCGGCCTTTGGTTGCTTGCCACACCGACCGCCGGATGAGAAAAGGGCGGCCCCGATATCGTTGGGGAAAGCTCGCTTGCCACATCAAGGCTTTGGTGATTTAGTTTGTACACATGCAATTTTTCGCCTCCTCTGAGCGAGGATGCCGAAGCCGCCTTATCGTTGGTCAAGACTGAAAAACAGGGGAACGAACATGGCTGACAAGAACGGATTTTTCGACCTGTCCAAGACTGCCCTTACCCGCCGCACGGCGCTGAAGGGCCTGGCCGCCGGCGCCGGCCTGGCCGTCGCGCCAGGTTTCGTCCGCTACTCGCAGGCGCAGAGTTCGGCGCCTATCAAGATCGGCTTCCAATCGCACCGCACCGGCATCGGTGCCGCCTATGGCCGCTGGTATGAGAAGACCACCGCCGCGGCGGTCAAGGCGATCAACGCCGCCGGCGGCATCAATGGCCGTCAGGTCGAGGTCATCATCGAGGATGACGGCACCGACCCCGGCCGCGGCGCCGAAGTGGTCGGCAAGTTCGCCACCCAGCACAAGACCGACATCGTCTTCGGCACGCTGTTCTCGCACGTCGTCATCGGCTCGGCGCCCGCCGCCGGCGAAAACAAGATGCCCTATTTTGTCGTCAGCGAAGGCCACCACGTCGCCTCGACCAAGCTGAACCGCTACGTCTTCCAGCCCGGCATCACCGACGTCAAGAGCCAGATCCAGTCGATGGCGCCGTGGATCGCGGCCAATGCCGGCAAGAAGGTGACACAGATCTTCCCCGATTTCGCCTTCGGCTACGACCATCGCGACTACCTGCCGCCGGCACTGAAGGCGCAGGGCGCCGAGGTCATCGCCCAGATCGCCATCCCGCCGACGGAATCGTCCTTCACCAAATATTTCCCGCAGATACCGCCCGAGACCGAAGTGATCTACCATGTCATGGTCGGTCCGGCGGTGCTCACCTTCGTCAAGGAGCTCGGCGAATTCTACGGCTCCAACCGGCCACAGCTGTTCGGCTTCATCGATTCGCTCGAGGCCACCGACATCAACAGCCCCGGCCTGGAATTTTTGGACGGCAGCCATTTCTGGGAAGGCTCGCCACGCTACGCGCAGGCCGATGACACCGAGGCGCAGAAGGCCTATCGCGCCGCGGTCGGCATCGACGATAATGGCGCCGCCGTCGGCGACCCCAAGGACGTCTCCACCGCCGCGCACATGTTCGGCTGCTGGGAGACGCTCTATGTCGTCAAGAAGGCGATGGAAGACGCCGGCTACAAGGGCCCGGAAGACCGTGCCAAGCTGGTCGAGGCCACCGAGGCGCTGACCGCCTTCGCCGAAGGCCCGGAGCATCCGCAGGGTGCAAAGACCTTCAACGGCAAGATCCACCAGTGCTTTGGCATCCAGAACATCTCGAAGGTCGAAGGCGGCAAGCTGAAGGTCGTGCACAAGACCAAGATCGAGGACGGGCTTTACGAGGCCGAAGGGGATTATACGAAGCAGGCGCTGTGAGGCCTCACCCTCCCCCATTGCGGGGAGGGTCGGCGAACAGGCTTCGCATTGCGAAGCCTGTGAGACGGGGTGGGGGCTGCGACGGCCCATGCCCCACCCCCCCCCACCCGACCGCTTCGCGGTCACCCTCCCCACGAGGGGGGAGGGTAAGGGCGCCCTTGAATGCACTTCGGACCCCACCTTCTCCTCGCCGCCCTCGAAGGCCTTGTCACCTCAGCCGTGCTGGCGCTGACGGCACTTGGGTTGTCGCTGGTGTTCGGCGTGATGCGCGTCGTCAACGTCGCCCATGGCGAGTTCTTCATGCTAGGCGCCGTGCTCGCCTGGGCGATCACAACAGCAATCGGCGGCCATCCGGCGCTCGGCTTCCTGGCGGCACTGGTGATCGCGCCCTTGATCGTCGGCGCCGTTGCGCTGGTCGCCGAGCGGCTTGTGCTGCGCCGGCTCAACTACAATCCGGAAGCCACCATCGTTGCCACCATCGGCATGCTCTACATCATCCAGCAGCTGGCGCTGACCTTCTATGGTCCGGAGGCGCGGCCCGTGGAGCCGCCGTTCAACTACCGCATCCTTTTGCCGTGGTTCGGCTATTCCGGCTACAAGCTGTCGATCATAGCCGCATCCGCGCTTCTCTTGATCGCGACCTGGTTGGTGCTGACGCGCACCAGGATCGGCCTCGTCATGCGCGCCACGCAGTATGACAGCGAGACGGCGCAGGCCTTCGGCATTCCGGTCGGCCGCGTCTATGGCGGCGTCTTCGCGCTTGGCGCCATGCTGGCGGCGATCGCAGCCGTGCTGATCGTGCCGATCAGCCAAGCGCATTACCTGATGGGGCAGGACCCGCTGCTGCTCTCCTTCATCGTCGTCATCATCGGCGGCCTCGGCTCGCTGCGCGGCACGGTCGTCGCCGCCGTGCTGATCGGCATGTCGGACGGCATCGTCTCGATGTTCTTCTCGCCGACCTTGGCCAAGATCATCGCTACCTTGCTGGTCGCCATGGTGCTGGTGTTCCGGCCGCAAGGCCTGTTCGGGACGGCATCGCGATGAGTGAAGCTTCGCCGGCAAAGGCCTATGCGCTGCATCTCGGCGTCATCGCGCTGCTCTTCATGCTGAGCTTCCTGCTGCCGGACTATTATCACGGCCTGCTCGCCCGCATCATGGTGCTGGCGGTGTTCGCCATGGGCTACAACATGCTGTTCGGCTATGTCGGCCTGCTCAGCCTCGGCCATGCCATGTTCTTCGGCGCCGGGCTCTATGGTGCCGGTCTTGCCGTCATCCAGCTCGGCTGGAGCGTGCCGGCAGCATTCGCTGCTGGAATTGCCTGCGGCGCAGTGCTGGCGCTGGTGATCGGCCTGCTGGCGCTGCGCACCACGGGTGTCGCATTCATGATCGTCACCATGATGTTCGCGCAGGTGTTTTCTCTGCTGATCCTCTACTTTGCGTCCTGGACCGGCGGCGACCAGGGCATGGTCGTGCCGCAGCCGGCGCGCGTCCTCACTTTCGGCGCGACCTTGCTTGATCTCACCAATCCGACCGTGCGCTACATGAGCGCACTGGCGCTGTTCTCGATCGTGCTGCTGATCACCCTGGCGATCGTTCGCTCCCGCTATGGCCGGGTGCTGGTCGCCATTCGCGAGAACGAAGAACGGACGAAGATGCTGGGCTACTACACCTTCTCCAACAAGCTGATAGCCGTCGTCGTCTCCGGCACGATCTGTGCGGCGTCAGGTGCGGCCTATGCGCTGCTGTTTGGCTATGTCGGCTCAAGCTTCGCCTCGGTGCAGTATTCGATCCTGCCGCTGCTCTGGGTCTTGCTCGGCGGTGCCGCCACGACGCTCGGGCCGCTGATCGGCACGGTCTTCATGTACTATGTCATCGACGTCACCAGCGGCTACACATCGGCCTATCTGCTGATCGTCGGCGTGGCGCTCATCCTGCTGGTGCTGTTCTTTCCGAAAGGCATTTTGGGCAGCATTCGCCAGCGCTGGCTCGGGTGGCTGCCATGACGCCGCTTTTGACGACGAAAGGCCTGTCGCGCAATTTCGGCGGCCTGCGCGCCGTCGATGGCGTCGACTTCACCTTGATGCCGGGCGAGATCCGCGCTGTCATCGGCCCCAACGGGGCGGGGAAGACCACCTTCGTCAGCCTGGTCAGCGGACGCATCCAACCCTCGTCGGGCGCTATCGTCTTCGACGGCGCCGACATCACCGGCCTGCCGGCCTATATCAGGGTGCGCCAAGGCATCGCCTACACCTTCCAGATCACCAGCGTCTTTGCCAACCTCAGTGCTTACGACAATGTCGCGCTGCCGGTGCAGCGGACGCTGAGCGATGGCCGCTCGAAAGGCGCGGTCAGGGCCGGCGTCATGGCGGCACTCGAACGCACCGGCCTTGCCGACCGCGCCCATATGCCTGCCGGGCAATTGTCCTATGGCCACCAGCGCCTGCTGGAGGTAGCGATGGGCCTGGCGCTGAAGCCACGCCTTTTGATCCTCGACGAGCCGACGCAAGGGCTGGCCGACTCTGAGATCGACAATTTCATCACCCTGGTGCGCGAGATCGCCGGCGACGCCACGGTGCTCCTGATCGAACACAACATGCCTGTCGTCATGCAGCTGGCCGACCGCATCACCGTCTTAAATGCCGGCAGGATCCTGGCTGAAGGCACGCCCGAGGCGATCCGCGAGAACGCGGCGGTCCAGGAAGCCTATCTGGGGACCGCCCCATGATTGAAACAAAGACAACCGAGGCGAAGACTCAAGCACTCACTATCGCGGGGCTGGACTGCTTCTATGGCGAGGTCCAGGTGCTCTACGGCCTCGACCTCGTGCTGAACCAGGGCGAGGTGCTGTGCCTGTTCGGCCGCAACGGCGCCGGCAAGACGACGACGCTGAAGGCGATCATGGGCCTGGTTCCCTCAAGTGCCGGCTCGATCAAGCTCGCCGGCCAGGAATTGACCGGGCTGCCGGCGCATGAGGTGCCTAAGGCCGGCGTTGCCTATGTGCCGCAGGGCAGGCGGCTGTTTGCCGAAATGACGGTGGCGGAAAACATCGAGATCGGGCTGATGGCGCGCGGCAAGGGCAAGGCCGCGCGGGAAAACGTCCTCGACCTTTTTCCATTGCTGCGCCAGCGGCTCAGGCAGCGCTCGGGCACATTGTCGGGCGGCGAGCAGCAGATGCTGGCCATGGCGCGGGCGCTCTGCCTCGAACCGCAGGTGCTTTTGCTCGATGAGCCGACCGAAGGTCTGATGCCGTCGATGATCGCAAAAATCCGTGAGACGGTGTCGAAGCTGCGCGACATGGGCGTCTCGACCATCCTGGTCGAACAACGCGTCGATGCGGTGCTGTCGGTCGCCGACCGGGTCTCGTTCATCGAGAACGGCCGCAACCGCGAGACTGTGGATGTCGAGGAATTGCGTGCCGATCCGTCGGCGGTGCGCCGCTATGTGGGCGTCGGCTGATCAGCCGAAGAACAGAAGGCCCGCGATCAAAAAGGTCGGGATCAGCACCAGCCCGGACCACAGCATATAGCCGAAGAAGCCTGGCATCCTGACGCCGCGATGCCTGGCGATGGCATAGACCATAAAGTTGGGGGCATTGCCGATATAGGTGTTGGCGCCCATGAACACGGCGCCCGCCGAGATCGCGGCAAGCGTAGAGGCGAACTCCGTCATCAGATGGTGAGCATCACCGCCGGCAAGCTCGAAGAACACCAGATAGGTCGGCGCATTGTCGAGGAAGGACGACAGCGCCCCGGTCAGCCAGAAATAGGCAAGATTGTTGGGCGTGCCCGAGGAAGAACTGACAAGGGATACCAGCGGCGCCAGTCCGCCCTCATGACCGGCCCTCAGGATGGCGATGACCGGCACGATGCAGATGAAGATGCCGGCAAACAATTTCGCCACTTCCGCGATCGGACCCCAGTTGAACCCGTTCGCTTCGCGGTGGCTCTTGTATGAGAGGGGGAACGACAGCAGGGCCAGCGCCAGGATGATGGCGTCGCGCACCAGGTTCTGCAGTTCGAGACCGACACCGAACACGGAAAAGCTCACGCCGGGCTTCCAGGCCGCCGACAGCAGGATCGCGCCAATAACTCCGGCCAGCAATGGAAGATTGGCCAGGCCGCGCAGGCGCACCTTCGAATCCGGTGTCGGGTCCTTGATCTTCGGCGCGCCTGCCTCACGCCGATGCAGGATGATGTCGATCGCCAGGAACACCGCCAGTACCAAGCCGCCAACGAACAGCGTCTCGTGCCAGAGGTTTGCGGTCGTCCAGAAGAAGTCGACGCCGCGCAGGAAGCCGACGAACAGCGGCGGATCGCCGAGCGGCGTCAGCGAGCCACCGATGTTGGAAACCAGGAAAATGAAGAAGATGACGACATGGGCGTTGAACGGCCTGTTGTCATTGGCGCGCAGGATCGGCCGGATCAGGATCATCGAGGCGCCGGTGGTGCCGATGACCGAGGCCAGCAGCGCGCCGACCAGCAGCAGCCCGGCATTGACCAGCGGCGTGCCGTGGATGTTGCCGGCAAGCAGGATGCCGCCTGAAATCGTGTAGAGCGCGAACAGCAGGATGATGAATGACATGTATTCGGTGAGCAGTGTATGCAACACCGCCTCGGTCGCCGAGGGCATACCGAAGGCAAGTGCCAGCGGCACAATCACCAGCGCCGCCCATAGGGCCGCGATCTTGCCGTAGTGATGCTCCCAGACATGATGGAACAGCAGCGGTCCGGTGGCGATCGACAGCAGCAGGCCAGCAAAAGGCAGCGCCCACCACAGCGACATCGAGGCGCCGGGCAGCGCGTGTTCCTCGGCCGCGAAGGCTGCTCCCGGGAACAGCATCGCGACGGCGATGGCAGCGCCGGCCATCACGCCCACGGTGACCTGCGAAAAGCCCCCCTGATGCCACACCGTCGGTTCAGTCCGACAGATGGTCTTCGAGCGTCACGCCGGCATCGCGCATACGCTGCAGCATGGCATCGAGCGAGCCGTTGAGATCGATGCCGCGGCAGGCATCGAGCCGGACGTTGGTTTTAAAACCCTGGCTGACGGCGTCCAGCGCCGAAAAGCCGATGCAGAAATCGGTCGCCAAGCCGACCAGGGTGATGGTGTCGATGCCGCGCTCCCTGAGATAGCCACCGAGGCCGGTCGGCGTCGTGTGGTCGTTCTCGAAGAAGGCCGAATAGCTGTCGATGGCGGGGCGAAATCCCTTGCGGATGACGAGTTCGGCCTTGGTCCAGGCAAGGCCGGAATGAAAATCCGAACCGAGGCTGCCCTGGATGCAATGGTCCGGCCACAAAGTCTGCTGGCCATAGGGCATCTCGATCATCGTGAAGGGCTGCGCGCCCGGATGGCTGGAGGCGAAGCTGGAATGGCCGGCGGGATGCCAGTCCTGCGTCAGCACGACATGGTCGGCGTGGCGGATCATATCATTGACCAGCGGCACGATCTCGTCGCCGCCGGTCACGGCCAACGCGCCGCCCGGGCAAAAGTCGTTCTGCAGGTCGATGACAACAAGCGCTTCGTCGGCCATGGGCTTCCCTCTTCTGTACGTCATGCTCCAGTGGAAAATGCCGCGAACGCGACCGGAGGCAGAAACTTGACCAGATGGCCGGCCGCGTCAACCGCCTAAGGCGTAACAATCTCGTTGCATGCACCCCGTCAAGGACAACAGCCAAAACTCTGGCTTTGACAATTTCCACCGGCTTGATATCATTTGCATACGAATGAATTTCCGGCCAGAAACCGGCAAAACGATCCCCGGGTAGACGCCTTGGGAGGGCCAATTTCGGCGAAGGCCCCATCTCTGGGAAGGCAAAGCGTGATCCGTTACGCGAAACCCACCACGGTCGACGAAGCGCTCACGCTGCTTGGCGAGGGCGCCTGGCGCATCCTTGCCGGCGGCACGGATTTCTATCCGACGCAGGGCGCGAAACCGTTCCGTGACAATGTCCTCGACATCAACGGCCTCGCGGCGCTGCGCGGCATCGCTGAGACGAATGACCACTTTGTCATCGGCGCGCGCACGACATGGACCGATATCATCCGCCATCCCCTGCCGCCGGCTTTTGACGCGCTGAAACAGGCGGCGCGCGAGGTCGGGTCGCCGCAGATCCAGAACGTCGCTTCGGTCGCCGGCAATCTCTGCAACGCCTCGCCGGCCGCCGATGGCGTGCCGGGGCTGCTCGTGCTCGATGCCGAGGTCGAACTGCGTTCGGCAACGGCAACGCGCCATCTGCCCTTGCCGGATTTCATTCTTGGCAACCGCCGCACGGCTTTGCAGGCCGGTGAGATGGTGACGGCGATACGCGTGCCGAAGTCTGCTGCGGCCGGTACATCGGCTTTCGTCAAGCTTGGCGCGCGGCGCTATCTTGTCATTTCCATTGCCATGGTGGCGGCGCGTCTGGTCGTGGAGAACGGCACTGTCATTGAAGCGGCGATTGCCGTTGGATCGTGTTCGGCTGTCGCCAAGCGGCTTGCCGGCGTCGAGGCCGCGATACGCGGGTTGCCGGCAGATGGCGGGCTTGCTGCCGCGATCCAGTCCGCACCAATGACGGAGCTGTCACCGATCGCCGATGTGCGCGGCAGCGCCGAATACCGGCTCGACGCCGTGCGCGAGATTGTTGCGCGGGCCGTATTGATGGCCGCCGGACCGATGAATGACCATATGGTGGCAGCATGAGCAAAGCTCAGCCTGACATGAGCCAGGTTCTGCCTGAAGTCCGTGAAGCTCTGCTCGATCCGGGCAGTCACCAGCCTGGCCTCGGCCTCGGCCGCGCTGACATCACCTTCGTGGTCAATGGCGCCGCCGTCTCGGTCAATGTGCCGCCGCTTCGCCGGCTGTCGCAAGTGCTGCGTGACCAATTGCAGTTGTCCGGCACCAAGGTCGGCTGCGACGCCGGGGACTGCGGCGCCTGCACGGTGCTGGTCGACGGCGACCCCGTCTGCGCCTGCCTGATGCCGGCGGCCTCGGCCGCCGGCGCATCGGTGACGACGGTCGAGGGGCTGGCCAATGGCCGGCTGTCGGCGCTGCAGGCCTCGTTCCTTGCGCATGGCGCGGCGCAATGCGGCATCTGCACGCCGGCGCTGCTGGTTGCTGCGACAGCGCTGCTGGACACGAAACCCAGGCCGACCGAGACCGAGGTGCAGGATGCGCTGGGCGGCATTCTCTGCCGCTGCACCGGCTACCGGAAGATCATCGCGGCGGTGATGGAGGCTTCTCAGCAGGCAGCAAGCCTCGATTTCTGCCTGCCCGAGTCCGGCCACGCCGTTGGCGCGTCACCCATCAGGCTCGACGGCGTGCCTAAAGTCACCGGCGGTGAAAAATTCGGCGGCGATTCCTTTCCCGCCGATGCGCTGGCGGTGCTGGTGGTCCGTTCGCCGCATTATCACGCCAGCTTCGCCTTCGGCGACCTGGACGGCTGGGCCAAGGTGCATCCCGGTATCGCCGGTGTCTTCACCGCAGCCGACATTCCGGGCAAAAACTGCTTTGGCGTCATCGGCCCGTTCGCCGACCAGCCAGCGCTCGCGGAAGGGTTTGCGCGGCTGCGCGGCGAGGCGGTGGCACTCGTCGCCGGCGAGCGCGAGGCGATGCTCGATCTCGACCTGTCGGATTTCCCGGTTCGCTGGACCGAACTGCCGCATGTTCTGCAACCTGCCGAAGCCCAGGCTGACGGCGCCGCGCTGATCCATGCAAATCGCCCCTCGAACCTGCTGACCTCCGGCTTTGTCGAGCGTGGCGATCCCGAGGCGGCCCTTGCTGCCGCCGCCATCACGGTTTCCGGTGCCATCGATACCTCCTATGTCGAGCACGCCTATATCGAGCCCGAGGCCGGCCATGCCTATCTGGACGGCGACACGGTGGTCGTCGTCGCCTGCACCCAGGCGCCCTATATGGACCGCGACGATACGGCGAGGGTGCTCGGCCTTGCCGTCGACAAGGTGCGCATCGTGCCGACCGCGACCGGCGGCGGCTTCGGCTCGAAACTCGACGTTTCGCTGCAGCCGCTGATCGGCCTCGTGGCGCTGAAGACTGGGCGGCCGGCGGCGCTCACCTACACCCGCAACGAATCGATGATGTCGACCACCAAGCGCCATCCCTCGGAGATGAAGGCGACCATCGGCGCCGATGCCGAAGGCCATGTCACCGGCATGATCTTCTCAGGCGATTTCAACACCGGCGCCTACGCCAGCTGGGGCCCGACGGTGGCCAACCGCGTGCCGGTGCATGCGTCCGGCCCCTATGTAACGCCGAACTACCGCGCCGAGGGCCGCGCCATCCACACGCATGGGCCGATCTCCGGCGCCTTCCGTGGCTTCGGCGTGCCGCAGGCGACGATCATGCAGGAGACGCTCTATGATGAGTTGGCTGGCAAGCTTGGCATCGACCGGCTCGACTTCCGCCTGAGAAACTGCCTTCGGAACGGTTCCGAAACGGTCACCGGACAGCGGCTGGAGTCCGGCGTCGGCATTGCCGAATGCCTTGAGGCGCTGCAGCCGCATTGGGCACGTGCGACAGCCGACGTGGATGCTTTCAACAGTGCTCATTTGGACAAAAAGCGTGGCGTCGGCGTGGCGTCCTGCTGGTATGGCTGCGGCAACACTTCGCTGCCCAACCCGTCGACCATTCGCGTCGGCATCGTGGCTTCGGGTGACGTTGTCCTGCACCAGGGCGCCGTCGATATCGGCCAGGGCTCCAACACCGTCATCACCCAGATCTGCGCCGATGCGCTTGGCCTGCCGCTGGAACGATTCCGGCTGAAGAGCGCCGATACGGCGATCAGCCCGGACGCCGGCAAGACCTCGGCCTCGCGCCAGACTTTTGTGACCGGCAGGGCGGCGGAGAAGGCCGGCCGCGCCTTGCGTGAAAAGATCCTCCGCTTTGCCAATGTCTCCGAGAAAGCAACCCTGCAGCTGGATGGCGCCGCGATCATCATCCGCGAGGGTGATGCCGCCCGCCGCATCGATCTCGCCTCACTCGACGCGGATGCCGATGGCTTCGTCTTCCGCGCCGAGGAGACTTATGATCCTCCGACGCTGCCGCTCGATGCCAAGGGCCAGGGCAAGCCCTACGCGCTCTATGGCTATGGGGCGCAGATCGCCGAACTCGAGGTCGATCTCAAGCTCGGCACGGTGAAGCTGCTAAAGATCACCGCGGCGCACGATGTCGGCAAGGCGATCAACCCGCTGCTGGTCGAAGGCCAGATCGAAGGTGGCATCGCGCAAGGCATCGGAATGGCGCTGATGGAAGAATACATTCCCGGCCGCACCGAGAATTTGCACGATTATCTCATCCCGACCATCGGCGACGTGCCGCCGATCGAGACCATTCTGGTTGAGGTTCCCGATCCCGAGGGGCCGTTCGGCGCCAAGGGGCTGGGCGAGCATGTGCTGATCCCGACGGCGCCGGCGATCCTCAACGCCATCCGCCACGCCACCGGCGTGCTGGTCACCAAGGTTCCGGCGACGCCGACGCGTATCCGCGCTGGCATCCGTGCAAAAAATGGCATCTGCGAACAGGAGGCACGCCAATGAGCGAGCTTGCCGAACGTTTCGAAACCCATGATCCCGGCGAGAAGCTGGTGGCAGAGAAGATCCGCTGCGATGCCTGCCCGGTGATGTGCTACATTGCCGAAGGCCGCACCGGCGCCTGCGACCGCTATGGCAATGCCGGTGGCCGCATCGTGCGCATGGACCCGCTGACCATCCTCGACCATGCGGCCGAGACTGGCGGGACAATGGTGCCCTTCATCGCCGAGGGCGAGGCATGGGACGGCGAGTTGTTCAACACCGGGCGTCGCTTCGTCACCGCAATAGGCGCCGGCACCACCTATCCCGACTACAAGCCAGCGCCGTTCATCGTCAGCCAGGAGGTTGAGGGCGTCGATCTCGTCACCGTCGTCACCGAGGGCATTTTCTCGTATTGCGGCGTCAAGGTGAAGATCGACACCGACCGTCATCTCGGGCCCGAAACGGCGGTCGTCCGCTCCCAAGGCGAAGCGATCGGCCATGTCACGACAGGCGAATATGGCTCGCAGATGCTGTCGCTGGGCGGTGTGCATCACCTCACCGGCGGCTCCAAGTCGGAAGGCCGCGCGACTTGCGATGCGCTGCTCAATCTGTGCAACCGCAAGCCGGTGGAACTCACCATCGACGGTGGCGCCACGATCATCGTCGAAGCCGGCAAACCACCCGTCATCGATGGCAAGCAGGAACACCGCATGCGCGTCGGCTGCGGCTCCGCCACCATCGGCATGTTCGCCACGCAATGGCGCGGGCTGGTCGACGAGGTCGTGGTGGTCGACGACCACATCACCGGCGTGGTTTCCGAGCACCAAGCTGGCAAGGTGCTGGGCTGGCAGGATACCGGCATCAAAATCGTCGGCCGCCGTTCGACGCCGGGCCGCTATTTCAAGGTCTCCGAGCCCGGCCTCGGCTGGGGCGGCACCTCGATTTCCGACCCGTTGTCGATCCTTGGCGACTGGAACGCCAAGAAGGGCGCGCGGCCGGGCCTGTCGCTGCTGATGGTTTCGACCACCGGCGAGCAGTTCGCCTATTACGAACTCGACGACGAATTGAAGCCGGTCGAAAAACCGTTTCCGGAGCGGCTGCAGAAATCCGTGAACCTGATCGAGGACAATTGCGAGCCGGCTTTGTGCACAGTGCTGTTTATCGGCGGCGCCGGTGGTTCGCTGCGCGCCGGCGTCACCGAAAACCCGGTCAATCTCACCCGGTCGGTACAAGGCCTGAAAACCTATGTCACGGTCGGCGGCGCGCCGGTCTATGTCTGGCCGGGCGGCGGCATCACGCTGATGGTCGATGTCACGCGCGTGCCAGTAGGCGCGTTCGGCTATGTGCCGACGCCGGCGCTGGTGGCGCCGATCGAATTCACCTTGCGCCGCGACGACTATATCAGGCTCGGCGGCTACGAAGCCGAGATCCGCAGTGTCGAGGATATCGTCGCCAAGGGCGGCGAATACCTCAATGCACGCAGCGGCACCGGTGCCGCGGCCAACAATCCATGGCCGCCGCTGGCGCAGTTGCGGCGCGCCGCCTCGAACGAGATGGGATAATGGACGGCCCGCAAGCGCATTGGCTGCAGGATCGCAAGCGGCTGCATCTCAACCACGGGCCGATCGATCTGATCGTCGAGGCTTTTGGCGAGGCGCACGAATGCCGGCTGGCCTATGAGCAGGCGGTTGCACGCTTCCAGACGATCCTGATCGAGTTGGTCGAGGAGCTCCCCGAATTGCGGCTCCCAGCGTTCTTCCTGGCGCCACGCACCTTTGCCGGCCCGACGGCGCGCCGCATGGAGGCAGCCGTCATGCCTTTGGCGGAATGTTTCATAACACCGATGGCCGCCGTTGCCGGATCGGTAGCCGACGAAATGCTCGCCGCATTGCTTGCCGGTCGCAGGCTCGAACGCGCCTATGTCAACAATGGCGGCGACAGCGCTCTCCATATCGGCACGGGCCAGTCGATGGGCCTGGCGGTCGCCGGCACCGGCAACGGCCTGGCCGACCGGATCACGATCCGCGCCGAAGACGGCGTTGGCGGCGTCGCCACCAGCGGCTGGCGCGGCCGCTCGTTTTCACTCGGCATTGCCGACGCCGTCACCGTGCTGGCGCGGACCGGCGCCGAGGCCGATGCGGCGGCGACGCTTATTGCCAACGCGGTAGACCTGCCCGGCAATCCCGCCATCAGGCGCATTCCCGCACGCGAATTGTCGCCCGACAGCGATCTCGGCGCGCGGCTGGTGACGCAAGGCGTCGGCACGCTTGCACTTGGCGAAGTGGCGCGGGCGCTGGACAATGGCCTTGCCGTCGCCGAAGATTTTCGCCGACGCGGCCTGATCGCCGCATCGGCGCTGTTTCTTGGCGGTGAGGCCCGCATCAGTGGTTCGGTGGCGCTCTCCGCGCCCAACAAGAATTCGAGAGAGGAAATTGCCCATGCCTGAGTTCCCGATCCGCAAGGTCGCGGTGCTAAGCGAAGAGATATTTCACGAGGGCGGGCCGGTCGCGGACGTGCCGCGCCGGCGGGCCGCGGCCATGGCCGTGGTCAAGAACCCGTTCGCCGGGCGCTATGTCGAGGATTTGCAGAGCGCCATGGACGATCTGAAGCCGCTCGGCCTGCTGCTTTCTGACAAGCTCATCGCCGCCTTAGGCGGTAACGTGAAGCAGATCGACGGCTATGGCAAGGGCGCCATTGTCGGCATTGCGGGCGAACTGGAGCACGGCGCGCTCTGGCATGTGCCGGGTGGCTACGCCATGCGTGAGCGGCTCGGCGACGCCAAGGCGATCGTGCCCTCGGCCAAGAAGGTCGGTGCTTTCGGCTCGAAGCTCGACGTGCCGCTCGGCCACATCAACGCCGCCTATGTGCGCAGCCATTTCGACGCCATGGAAGTCGGCATCAGCGACGGGCCGCGTCCCGACGAGATTCTTTTTTGTCTGGCCATGACCTGCGGGCCGCGCATCCACAACCGCATGGGTGGGCTTGCGGCCGATGGCATAAGAGCCTGGGATGGGCTGCGGTGAGCGGCGAGGACAATCTGCTCAAGCTGGTCGAGGTCGAGGCGCCGGACGATCAGGATTACCTCCTGCAGGAACAGGTCGGCTTCATCCTGCGCAAGGCGCACCAGCGCCATGTCTCGATCTTCGCCGCGCATATTGGCGACCTGACGCCGCCGCAATTCGCCGCACTGGCCAAGCTGCGCGATGTCGGCGAGACCTCGCAGAACCAGCTCGGCACGCTGATCGCCATGGATGCGGCGACGGTGAAGGGCGTCATCGACCGGCTGAAGGCGCGCGGCCTGGTCGAGCTTTCCAAGCACGAGGTCGACAAAAGGCGGCTGCTGGTCAATTTGACCCCCGAAGGCCGCGATGCGATCGAGCGCCTGATCCCGCTGGCGCGCGAGATCACCAGGGAAACGCTGGCGCCGCTCTCGGCCAAGGAGATCGCCACCTTCACGAAGCTGCTGGCGAAGCTGGCGTAGAGCCGGTTGGTGATCCGCAATTCGTGCCGACCGGTCGCGGCAATAGCGCAGGGCGCGAGCGCTTAAGCCGCGAACACGCCCGAACAAAGCGCCTGCAGTTTCGAAAAGACACCCTTGCCGCCTGATATGACCTGTGTCCCGCTCTGCAGCACCGTCTTTGGGTCTGCCTTCAGAACGGTGCCGCCGGCCTCCTCGATCAACAGCATGCCGGCCAGGCAGTCCCAGGCGTTCATATGCTCATCCACATAGCCAAGCAGCCGGCCCGAGGCCACATAGGCCAACATCAGGGCGCCGGACGCGTTGCGAAAGAAGACGCCGCCTTCGGCCAGTATCCTGCTGATCAGCACGGCGATATTCTCGGCCTCGGCCCGGTTTGAAAATCCGGTTCCCACCGAGCCCTCTTCCAGGCTGGTCGCGGCACTTGTCCTGATCGGCCTGCCGTTGACGAAGGCGCCGCCTCCGAGCCTGCCGTGGAAGGTTTCGCCGGTCGATGGCTCGTGGATGACGCCGACGACCGTCTCCCCGTCCCGTGCACAAGCGATCACCACGCACCAGGCCGGAATGCCGCGCACGAAATTGGCGGTGCCGTCGATGGGATCGATGACCCAGACATAGCCGGTCGAACCAGTGACCGAGGCATGTTCCTCGCCGACGATGCCGTCTTGCGGGTAGTCGGCGGCGATGGCCGCGCGGATGAACAACTCGACTTCGCGATCGGCTTGCGAGACCAGGTCCTGATGGCCCTTGCTCTCGATGGTCAGGCTTTCCAGATCGCGGAAATATTTGAGACCGAGTTCGCCGGCCCGCCGCGCCAGGTCGATGGCAAACTGCGTACGGGCGTCAAGATCATGGGTCACGGGAAAGCTCGCTCTTGCCTCTGGATGCTCCGCACTTAGCAGAGCATCGCTACCGGCAAAAGGACCCGGCGAGACACAAAACGTCAGGCCGCCTGCGACAGCGATTTGTGCGCGTCGGCCAGGATCTCGAACGACCGCACCCGCGCCGCGTGATCGAAGATCTGCGCGGTGACCATCAGCTCGTCGGCGCCGGTGCGGCGCACGAAGGCATCGATGCCCTGGCGGACCGTTTCGGGAGAGCCGACGACGGCGCAGGACAGCGCCTGGCCGAGCATGGTTTTCGCTATCGGGTCGAGATCGCGCTCGTAATTCTCGACCGGCGGCGGCAGTCGTCCCGGCCGGCCGGTGCGCAGATTTACGAAGGCCTGCTGCAGCGAGGTGAACAGCAGCCGCGCCTCGGCATCGGTGGGCGCGGCAAAGACATTGAGGCCGAGCATGACATGCGGCTTGTCGAGCTGTTCCGACGGCTGGAAGCGCGAGCGGTAGATGTCCAGCGCGTGATCGAGTTCGGCCGGCGCGAAATGCGAGGCGAAGGCATAGGGCAGGCCGAGCATGGCGGCGAGCTGCGCGCCGTAGAGGCTGGAGCCGAGAATCCAGACCGGCACGTTCTGGCTCTCGCCGGGCACAGCCCTGAGGCGCTGGCCTTCCTCGGCCGGCAGGAAATAGCCCATCAGCTCGACGACATCCTGCGGGAAATTGTCGACGCCGGCCTCAAGGTTGCGGCGCAAGGCGCGCGCGGTGTTCATGTCGGTGCCGGGCGCCCGGCCGAGGCCGAGATCGATGCGGCCGGGAAACAGGGCAGCCAGCGTGCCGAACTGCTCGGCAATGACCAGCGGCGCATGGTTGGGCAGCATGATGCCGCCGGCGCCGACGCGAATGGTTTTGGTGCCGCCGGCGACATGGGCGATGACCACGGATGTGGCGGCACTGGCGATGCCCGGCATGTTGTGGTGCTCGGCCAGCCAATAGCGCTTGTAGCCCAGCCGCTCGGCATGGCGGGCGAGATCGAGCGAGTTGGCCAGCGACTGCGAGGCATTGCTGCCTTCGACGATCGGCGACAGGTCGAGAACGGACAGTTCGGTCATGCGTTGGTCTCCACGATCTTCTTTTCACGCACTTTGGCCTCGAAGGCCGTGCGGTCGGGAATGATGATGCCGAGCTGGCCTTCCAGCGTGTCGGCGAGTTGGGCGGCGGTGGCTATCTCCGTCTGCTCGGTGCGGCCGCCAAGGTGATGGATCGACAGCCTGACGCCGCGCAATGCGTAACGCCGGTCGGGCGTAGCGCGTGCCGCTATGACGGAGGAGAGGAAATGCGATGCCGGGCTGGTCGACAGGAAGTAGTTGGTGACGGAATAGTCGACCTCGTATTGCGGCTGCAGATCGAAGCGGTAGAGCGAGCGCCAGTCGCCGCCGATGGCGGCCTGCAGGCGGAAATGATCGTCGGCCTCGACGAGGCGGAATGTCTCGTGCGGGGTTTTTTGCTCCGCGCCGGAAACCAGCAGCAGCGGCGCCGTCAGGGTCAGGCCGCCGAAGCCGACATCGGCGATATAGGTCCGACCATCGAGCTCGACGCGCAGCAGCATGTGGCTGCGCGCGGTGATGGCGTCCTCGCTCTGGCCCCAGAGCACGCGCGCGGCCAGGCCGTCGACCTCGAAACCAAGTGCAATCAGAGCATGCATGAAGAGGAGGTTGTGCTCGAAGCAATAGCCGCCACGCCCGCCAAGGACGATCTTGTCCTGCAGCGCGGCAAGATCGAGCCGGACCGGGTGGCCAAGAAAAGGATCGATGTTCTCGAACGGGATCGCCTGCGGGTGGAGGAAATGCAGTGCCTTTAGCGTATCCAGCGACGGGTCCCGCGAACCGGCGTAACCGATGCGAGCGAGATAGGCGTCGAGGTCGAAGGGAACGTCGTTCATCGGGAAGGGGCACCGGCCATTGTCCGGCCGGATATAGGCATTCGATCCGGGCGCCGCAAACACGGCGAGCCGGTCAGGCGGCAGCCTTGCCGTTCTCTTCGACGGGTTCGTCCTCCACCACGGCGGTTTGCTGCGCGGCGAGGAAATTGCCGACATGGCCGAGCCCCTCGAAATGGTCGCAGAACACTTTTATGACGACCAGCAGCGGCACCGCCATCAGCGCGCCGACGAAACCCCACAGCCATGACCAGAAGGCAATGGCGATGAAGATCGCCACGGCGTTGATCTCCAGGCGCCTGCCGACCACCATCGGTGTCACGAACTGGCCTTCGACAATATCGCACAAAAGTACGAAGGCCGGCGCCAGCAGCGCGTAGGAAATGGTGTCGAAGCTGATCAGCGCCATCACCGCGACCAGCACGATGGTCAGCAGCGCGCCGACATAGGGCAGGAAGTTGAACAGGGCGGCGGCGACACCCCAGACCAGCGGGTTGGGCATGCCGAGCGCCCACAAGCCAAGGCCGATGACCGTGCCGAGACCGGCATTGATGATGGTGACGGTGAGCAGATAGTGCGAAATTTCGCGCTCGACGTCATAGACGACGCGCAGCGCCCGCTTCTTCTCGCTGAGGCTGGCGAAGGACTGGATGATCTTCTCGTAGAACATCGTGCCCGAGGCGAGCAGGAACAGCGACAGCACGAAGATGATGGTGAGGCTCGTGCCCGCCGAAAGGATGTTGCTGGCGGCCGCCGACAGGATGCCGGACTGGGCGACCGCCACCTTCTGGATGCCCGGCTCCTGCGAGGTCTCGGTCATTTGCTCGATCTGATGCGAGACCTGCATGATCCTTTCCAGCGGACGCCGCAATTGCGCCAGCCGCTCGGTGAGCTGCTGGCCGATCGACGAGGTGTTGTTGAGCAGATCGATGACCGGGCCTGACAGCAAATAGCCGGCGCTGGCGAAGACGCAAATGGAGAGCAGCACCAGCAAGGTCGCCGACACCACTTCGGGAATGCCACGTTTGCGCAGCAGCCGCACGATCGGCGTCAATGTCAGCGCCAGCAGGAAGGCCAGCATGACCGGCATGAAGAAGGCGCGGGCGAAATAGAGCGCATAGATGGTCATGAAAATGAAGATGCCGACCAGCAGCGAGCGCATCAGATGCGTGTCCGCGCGCGTTTCGGTTCGCGCGTCTTCAACCTCGGCAACGCCTGCGCCCAAAGCGGCGGGTTCGGCTTTCATCACGGTCCCTCATCGGCGCACCGCAATTGGTGCAAACCGTTGAGCGAAAACGCCGGCGTGGCCGCAAGGTTCCGTTAGCCGGCGGGCCCGCTTCCGCGGGCCTAGCCGTTGCTGATCTCACTCAAGCTACGGGCGCTGCTACCACAGGAGCGGATTTCGCCGTTTCCTTGCGCACGATCGGCGCCACCTTGGTCCCGTAGAGTTCGATCGCCTTCATGATCTTGGCGTGCGGCATGGTGCCGATCGCCATCTGCAGCAGGAAGCGATCATTGTTGAAGATCTTGTGCTGGGCGACGATCTTTTCGGCCACCTGCTCCGGACCGCCGACGAACAGGGCGCCGTTGGGACCACGCGACTGGTCGAAATGCGCCCGCGATGTCGGGCCCCAGCCGCGCTCGCGGCCGATGCGGTTCATCACTTCGGCCTGCGGACCGTAAAAATCGTCGGCCGCCTGCTCGGTCGTCTCGGCGATGAAGCCGTGCACGTTGATGCTGGTGGCGAGATCGGCCGGGTCACTGCCGGCGCGTTTGGCCGCCTCGCGGTAGAGGTCGAACAGCGGCGCGAAGCGCGCCGGCTCGCCGCCGATGATGGCGAGCGCCAACGGCAGGCCCAGCGCGCCCGCGCGGGCGGCGGACTGTGGCGTCCCACCAATGGCGATCCAGACCGGCAGCCTGTCCTGAAACGGTCGGGGATAGACGCCGCGATCGTTGATCGGCGCGCGCAGATTGCCGGACCAGGTGACGTTCACCTGATCGCGGATGACGAGCAGCAGATCGAGCTTTTCGGCGAAGAGTTCGTCGTAGTCCTCGAGATTGTAGCCGAACAGCGGGAAGGATTCGATGAACGAACCGCGCCCGGCCATGATCTCGGCACGGCCGCCCGACAGAAGATCGAGCGTGGCGAACTGCTGGAAGACGCGGACCGGATCGTCCGAGGAGAGCACGGTGACCGCGCTGGTCAGCTTGATGCGTTTCGAGCGCTCGGCAGCCGCCGCCAGGGCCACGACCGGCGCTGAGGCGGCGTAGTCAGGCCGGTGATGCTCGCCCAGGCCGAAGACGTCGAGACCGACCTGGTCGGCCAGTTCGACCTCCTCGATCAGGTTGCGCAGCCGCTCATGCGGCCCGATGGCACCGGGGCCCGGCCGCGGGCTGACGTCGGCAAAAGTGTAGAGACCGAGTTCCATGTGATGTCATCCTGGTGTTGGGTTTTGCCGCTAGACGTAGCGACGGTACAGCCTCGCCGCCAGAGAGGCTGACGGTGAACAGTGCATGTCGGATTTCGGCCGTCAGGGCGTCTCCCGCGTGCAACATCGTGGAATTTCATGGCTGGCATACCGTTTTGGCGCTTGAACTCTCGGCATTCGCGCGTATGTAAGCGTCGCGAATTGACTTCAGGGAAGTGGACTTGGCTATCTACAGGGAAAAAGATATTTTCGAGCGGCGCAATGCCGCGAACGAGGCAAAGAAGGCGCTTCTGGAGCGCTTCAAGTCGAAGCCGGCGGCAGATGATCCTGCAGTCGTGGCGCGACAGGCCGAACGCAAGGCAATCCTCGAGGCCCGCGAGATTCGCGAAGCTGAAAAGGCAAGGCTGAAGCAGGAGAAGCTGGCACGCGAGGCGGTCGAGAAGGCCGAGCGCGAGGCAGCGGCCGAAGCGGCGCGCATTGCGGCCGAAGAGGCGGCACAGGCTGAAGCGAAGATCAAGGAGGCCGAAGAGACCGAGCGCATTGCTCGCTTGCTGGCCGACGAAGCCGAGCGCAAGGCAAAACGCGACGCACGCTACGCGGCGCGCAAGCAGCGCACCGGCAGAACGCCCCCAGGCTTCTCAGCCCGCTAACGTCTTAGCGGCCAAGCTTCGAAATTTGGAACCAGGGTCGCCTTACAGCGGCCCTGAAGGCGTTTGCGTGAACGCAAGGCTCTGAGCCTCTCCGAGGCAGATCGTGCCAGCGGCCCGCCCTCGGACCAAGTCCGAGGACGGACGCTTGGACGCATTCAGGCCGCGAACTTCAGCCCCATAATGCCGCAGACGATCAGCGCGATGCAGGCCAGCCTGATCGCGGTGGCGGGCTCGCCGAGCAGCCAGATGCCGAGCAGCGCCGTGCCGACGGTGCCGATGCCGGTCCACACCGCATAGGCGGTGCCGACGGGAAGCGCCTTTAGCGCCAGTCCAAGCAAAGTAAGGCTGACGATCATCGAGGCGACGGTCAGGACCGTCGGCACCAGTTTCGAGAAACCATCGGTATATTTGAGGCCGATCGCCCAGCCGATTTCGAACAAGCCGGCGAAAAACAGAAGAATCCATGACATCGGGAACGCTCCATCCAGCACCGGTCCGGAGACAAATCCGCTCCTCGGATGCTGATCATAGTGGCGGGTCGTCCCGACCGAATTTTCCGGGTGGCGCGGGGTCGTCCCCGCACCACAAATATAGGGCTGTCCAAACGCCCGATCAACCCGGCGGCATTGACTGACACCGCCGGTGGGATTTCGTGACCTGCCGAGGCCTACTTTTCCTTGATGCGCATCGCCTTGACCGGCGGCGCCTTCAGGGCGGGAGCGGCTACAGGCTTCTTGGCATCCTTCTTCGGCTTGCGGGCTTCCTTGCCTGCCTTCATCGCACCTTTAGCCATGATTCGTTCCTCCAGTTGCGGGATGCAGAGTGAAACAAGAGAAACGCTTTGCTGCAAGGGGGCAGCGCGTCTGTCGCGACTGCCGGTCGACGGCTTTCAACCGGTTTCTAATTTGCTCGTAAACCATCCCGGTCCGTGCCATTCTCATTTTCGCACTGCAGCATCGACCCGCGCATTCGCCGGGTGATCGTCAGGCAGGCCGGTCAGGACGACAATGCGGATCCACATCGGCTGCGAGATGAGTTTCGACTTCCCGCAGGAAACGCCGCTTATCGCGATGCTCAATGTCCACTATTCCCGCGCCTCCGATCTCGAGCGCCCGGATTTTTTGACCTCGAATCCGCCGGTGCCGATCGAGAGCTATCGCGACAGTTTCGGCAATTGGTGCAACCGCTTCGTGGCTCCGCCCGGCCGGTTCACATTCGGCACCGATGCGGTCATCCGCGCGCCCGGCACCTTCGAGATGAGCGAGCTGATGGCATGGCAGCACGAGGTGCGCGACCTGCCGGCGGAAACGCTGCTGTTCCTGCTGCCCAGCCGGTTTTGCGAGAGCGACCTTCTGGCCAGCGAAGCGTGGCGGCTGTTCGGCCATACGCCGCTCGGCATCCCGCGCGTGCAGGCGGTGTGCGATTTCGTCCACAACCACATCGTCTTCAGCTACGGCAACGCGCGGCCGACACGCACCGCGGCGGAAACCTATCGCGAGCAGAGCGGCGTGTGCCGCGATTTCGCGCATCTCGCCGTCACCTTCTGCCGGGCGCTCAATATCCCGACACGTTACTGCACCGGTTACATCAGCGATATCGGCATGCCGAAACCGTGGTCGAGCATGGATTTTGCTGCCTGGATGGAAGTCTATCTCGGTGGCCGCTGGCACGTCTTCGACCCGCGCAACAATGCGCCGCGCATCGGCCGTATCCTGATCGCCTCCGGACGCGACGCGGCGGATGTGCCGCTGACCCATATTTTCGGACCAGGGCTACTCGCCGGTTTCAAGGTGTGGACCGACGAGATCGTCGAGTAGAAGGCTTTCCTGCTCGCAAGTCTTCAACCGTCTGAGCGGCTGGGCGGTTCGCGCGTTTTGCTGCCTGTGGAGCTTCGGCGGCAGGGCCGTTACAATGGGTATCCTGACGAGGGCAAGATTGCATGGCCGGGCGTGGCGGCTCGAAAACGGTTATCTACGCGGCGCTGGCCGGCAATCTGGCGATCGCGCTGACCAAATTCGCCGCCGCATTCTTCACCGGCAGTTCGGCGATGTTGTCGGAAGGCGTGCACTCGCTGGTCGATACCGGCAATGGCGGCCTGCTGCTCTACGGCATGCATCGAGCGGCGCGGCCGGCCGACCGCACGCATCCGCTCGGCCACGGCCGCGAACTTTACTTCTGGAGCTTCATCGTCGCCCTGCTGGTCTTCGCGCTCGGCGCCGGCGTGTCGCTCTACGAGGGCATCGTCCACATCATGGCGCCGGAGCCGGTCGCCAACGTCAAGGTGAACTATGTCGTTCTCGGCCTGTCCTTCCTGTTCGAAGGCAGTTCCTGGATGGTGGCGCTGAAGGAATTCCGCCGAGAGAAAGGCAACCAGAGCTGGCTGCAAGCGGTGCAATCAAGCAAGGATCCGAGCGTCTATACAGTGCTGTTCGAGGACAGTGCGGCGCTCCTCGGCCTGATCGTCGCCTTTGCCGGCATATTGGCGGCGGAGCTGCTGGAGATGCCGGAGCTCGATGGCGCCGCCTCGATCGGCATCGGGCTGATCCTGGGCGCAACGGCGATCTTCCTGGCCCGCGAAAGCAAGGGCCTGCTCATCGGCGAGCCGGCCTCGCCCGAGGTGCAGAAAAAGGTGCTGGCGATCGCCCAGCAGGATCCGGCGGTGCAGCGGGCCAACGGCGTGCTGACCGTCCACATGGGACCGCAAGAGATCGTTGCCGGCTTGAGCATCGAATTCGAGGACCATCTGACGGCGCCGGAGATCGAGGCCTGTGTCGAGCGCATTGAGGCCCGGTTGAAGCAGGAAATGCCGGAGATCACGCGGCTGTTCGTCAAGCCGCAGACGACAGGCACCTGGGAGCAGCGGCGCAAGCTGATCGAAGCGGCGTCCAACTAGAGCGCTTCACCGTTTCATGGAAACGGCGAACCGCTCTGACTCCTGGTTTTGACGCAATTCCGGACGGAAAACCGCTCACACTTTTCCTGGAATTGCCAGTCCTGGACCAGCACTGCAGTGT
The DNA here is from genome assembly GCF_013170805.1 of Mesorhizobium sp. NZP2077. Classification (NCBI taxonomy): domain Bacteria; kingdom Pseudomonadati; phylum Pseudomonadota; class Alphaproteobacteria; order Hyphomicrobiales; family Phyllobacteriaceae; genus Mesorhizobium; species Mesorhizobium sp. NZP2077. Next base: position 613,665 of record NZ_CP051293.1, read on the forward strand.
TGGCCCCACCACCTGGTCCCGCTAAGATCAGTCGATGGATTTCGGAGGAACAACCATGAAGATCGATGGCGGGTGCCATTGCGGCGCCATCACCTATGAAGCGGAAGTCGACCCGGCAAAGACTTCGATCTGTCATTGCACGGACTGCCAGCAACTGACGGGCACGGCCTTTCGCGTCTCGGTGCGGGTGCCGGAGGAGAACTACCGGATCACCAGGGGCACACCCAAGGTCTATATCAAGACCGGAGCCAGCGGCGCCAAGCGCGCCCAGGGCTTTTGCGGCGAGTGCGGTTCGCATCTCTATGCGACGTCGGTCGGTGACGGGCCAAAGGTTTACGGCATCCGGGTCGGTACGGCACGGCAGCGTGACGAACTGGTCCCGCAGACGCAATACTGGCATCGCTCGGCGCTGCACTGGCTGCCTGAATTCGAGGGCACCAAGATCGTGGAAGAGCAGTAGCAGCTGCCTCTCGGTCGAAAGCCGCCCAGGACAAACAATTGTGTGCTAGCGTGGCTTGCCATCAAACAGGCGGGTGATAGCCATGTTGGAAACGGACAAGTTGTTTGCCGGCTCGATCCCGGAAAACTACGACCGCTATATGGTGCCGCTGATTTTCGAACCGTTCGCCGCGGACCTTGCACCCAGAGCCGCGTCCTTCTCGCCCAGCGCCGTCCTGGAAGTGGCCGCCGGCACCGGCGTCGTCACCCGCGCCCTGGCGCCAAAATTATCCCCTGACGCAAGTTATGTCGTGTCCGACCTCAATCAGCCGATGCTCGACTACGCCGCTTCGCGACAAGCGCAGGACAGTCGCATCCAATGGCGCCAGGCCGATGCAATGGCGCTGCCGTTTGAAGACGCGGCCTTCGATCTGGTTTGCTGCCAGTTCGGCGCGATGTTCTTTCCCAGCCGCCCCTCCGCCTACCGCGAAGCAAGGCGGGTGCTGAAACCCGGCGGGCATTTTCTGTTCAACGTATGGGATCGCATCGAAGAGAATGTGTTTGCCGATGATGTGACCAATGCCCTGGCCAGGATTTTTCCGAACGATCCACCACGCTTCCTGGCCCGCACGCCGCACGGCTACCACGATACGGCACTGATCCGCAGAGACCTCGAGGAGGCAGGTTTCTCCGGTGTGGCGATCGAGACGAAGGCCGAACAAAGTCGGGCACCCTCGCCGCGCATTCCGGCCGTTGCCTATTGCCAGGGAACAGTGCTCCGCACCGAAATCGAGGCCCGGGATCCGGGCAAACTCGACGCTGCAACGGACTATGCAGCAGCCGCGATTGCTGCCAGGCATGGCAGCGGCGCGGTTGCCGCCAAAATTCAGGCACATGTCATCGTGGCTGTGGCCTAGGTGGGAACTGCCCTCTAGTCGTCGCCTTCAACGACCCGCAGCCTGAGCTGGCCGGTCTTTGAATCGGCTACGCGCGGGCCGGGTTCGAGTTTCGCGGCCGGTGCACGTGACGGCGTCTCCGGATGCGCATCGCCTTCAACTTGCACGCCGAACTCCAGCGCCTCGATCTTCTGGCCGCGCTTGGTCACCTTCGAGGTCGAGACGAGGATGTCGTCGATGTCCTTGGCCGACTGGCCGAAATGCACCTGCAGCTTGCGCACGCGCTCGTCGACACGTTGCACATCCTCCATCAGCCGGATCACCTCGCCCTGGATCAGATGCGCTTGTTCGCGCATGCGGGCATCCTTGAGGATCGCCTGGATGACCTGGATCGACAGCATCAGCAGCGACGGCGAGACGATGACGATGCGGGCGCGGTGCGCCTTGTGGACGATAGCCTCGAAATTCTCGTGGATCTCGGCGAACACCGATTCCGAGGGCACGAACATGAAAGCGGTGTCCTGCGTCTCGCCCTGGATCAGATATTTTTCCGAGATATCGCGGACATGGATCTCGATGTCGCGGCGGAAGGCCTGCGAAGCAACCTTCTGCAGGTCGGCGCCATCGGCGGCGCGGATGGCATTCCAGGCTTCCAGCGGAAATTTTGCGTCGATGGCCAGCGACGGCGCGCCGTTCGGCATCTTCACCAGGCAATCCGGCCGGCTGCCGTTCGACAGGGTCGCCTGGAATTCGTATGCGCCCATCGGCAGGCCGTCGGCGACGATCGCCTCCATGCGCGACTGACCGAAGGCGCCGCGCGTCTGCTTGTTGGAGAGTATGGCCTGCAGCTGTACGACCTGGCCGGCAAGCGACTGGATGTTGCCTTGTGCGACATCGATGATCGCCAGCCGCTCCTGCAGTTTGGCCAGGCTCTCATGCGTGGATTTGGTCTGCTCGGTCATGGTCTGGCCGAGTCGGCCTGTCATGGCGTCGAGCCGCTGGCCGATCGACTGCGTCAGCTCCGCCTGGCGTGCGCCGAACACTTCGGCGATGGCGCCCATGCGGCCCTGCATTTCGGCCTGGCTTTGCAATATGCCGGCCATCCGTGCCTCGGCATCGCGGGCATGGTCGGCGGCTTCCGCGGCAGCGACCGCGCGCGCCTTGGCCGACCGCCACAGCGCGATGACCAGCGCCACGAACAGGCCGAGAAACAGCAAAGCGCCGAAGGCCAGCGCGTGGCCGAGCGTGATTGTCGAGGCGCCAAGCCGTGCGATGGGCTGCGAAAGGATGCTACTCAGATCATTCATGTGGACAGCATAGCCGATTCGGCCTGATCGCACAGATCAAAACAAGAACACGGCTTGGATGCCCCGGTTGACGCTTTTCGCTGGACGTCTTACGTGGGACGCCATGCCGATCAAGCCGCTCATCATCCTTCCCGATCCCATCCTGCGCCAGCTTTCCAAGCCGGTGGAGCGCGTCGACGCGCCTTTGCGCAAGCTGGCCGACGACATGCTGGCGACCATGTATGACGCGCCCGGCATCGGGCTGGCGGCGATCCAGATCGGCGAGCCTGTGCGCATGCTGGTGATCGACCTCGCCAAGGAAGACGAAACGCCGGCGCCGCATGTCTTCATCAACCCGCAGGTGCTGAGCAGCGCCGACGCGCGTTCGGTTTACGAGGAAGGCTGCCTGTCGATCCCCGACTATTACGCCGAGGTCGAACGCCCGGCTTCCGTTCGCGTGAAATATCTCGATCGCGACGGCAAGCTGCAGGAGATGGAGGCCGAGGGCCTGATGGCGACCTGCCTGCAGCACGAGATCGACCATCTCAACGGCGTGCTGTTCATCGACCACATCTCGAAGCTGAAGCGCGACATGGTGGTGAAGAAATTCAAGAAGCTCGCCAAGGACAAGGCGCAAGGCAAGCTGGTGGGATAGGGGAAAATGCCCCTTCGCGTCATCTTCATGGGCACGCCGGAGTTTTCGGTGCCGACGTTGCGCGCCATCGCCGAAGCCGGACATGAGATTTCCGGCGTCTACACGCAGCCGCCGCGGGCCGCCGGACGGCGCGGGTTGGAGCTGACGCCGTCGCCGGTGCAGCGCGAGGCCGAGCGGCTGGGCGTCGAGGTGCGTACGCCGACTTCGCTGAAAAGCGAGGCCGAGCAGGCCGCGTTCCATGCCCTGCAGGCCGATATCGCCGTGGTCGTCGCCTATGGTTTGCTGCTGCCGAAGGCTATTCTCGACGCGCCCCGGCTTGGCTGCATCAACGGCCATGCGTCGCTTCTGCCACGCTGGCGCGGTGCCGCCCCCATGCAGCGCGCCATCATGGCTGGAGACCTGGAAAGCGGCATGATGGTGATGCGCATGGAAGAGGGCCTGGACACCGGACCGGTGGGCTTGCTTGAAAAATGCGCTGTCGACCCCGATATGACAGCCGGCGATCTGCATGATCGGTTGATGAGTGTCGGTGCTGCCCTGATGGTGGAAGCGCTGGCGCGGCTGGAAAGGAACACCCTGACATTTACCGCGCAAGCGGCGGAAGGGGTGACTTACGCCAGAAAAATCGATAAATCCGAGACGCATGTGGACTGGACGCGGCCTGCGGCCGAGGTCCATAACCATATTCGCGGCCTGTCGCCCTTTCCCGGCGCCTGGTCCGAAATTGACATTGGCGGCCGCATGGAGCGGCTGAAACTGCTTCGCTCGACGCTGTCCCAAGGCCTGTCGCCTTTGGAAGATTCGGGCGAGTCGGGAGGAATTCTCGATGACCGGCTGACGGTCGCCTGCGGGGCAGGTGCGGTCAGGTTGGTCGAAGTTCAACGTGCGGGTGGAAAGCCCGCCGCCGCGTCGGAATTCCTGCGCGGAGCCAAGATCGTAAAAGGAATGAAGTTCTCATGAGCATGATGTCGATACGCGCGGCAACGCCGCGGGATCGCGAGGCCATTCGCCTCGTCGAAGAACACGCTTTCGGCCAGCAGGCGGAGGCCGGGCTGGTCGACGCGCTGGTCACCGGCGGCGACGCGGTCGTCGAACTGGTGGCAGAAGAAGACGGCCAGGTGGTCGGCCACATCCTGTTTTCGCGGCTGTTCGTCAGCAATGGCGGCAAGAGCTTTGCGGCCGTGGCGCTGGCGCCGCTGGCTGTGGAGCCTTCGTTCCATGGCAGCGGTATTGGCGGCGCGCTGATCCGCGAGGCGCATATCCGTCTCAGGGATGCCGGCGAGACGCTGGCCGTGGTGCTGGGCGACCCGGCCTATTACGGCCGTTTCGGCTACAGCCATGCGCGTGCCGAAAAGTTCGAGAGCGAATACCAGGGTGAGGCGCTGCAGGCGCTGGCCTGGGGCGACGCTCCGGAGGCCGGCAGGCTGGTCTACGCTTCGGCCTTCACCGCTCTCGCCGCGTAGAGCAGTCCACCGTTTTCATGGAAACGGTGACCTGCTCTACCTCTTTGTTTTAACGCAATTCCGGACGGAAACCCGTTTCACACTTTTCCTGGAATTGCTCGAGGCGAGAGCTGTAGCCGCAAATGCCGCGTTTTCGCCTCGACATCGAATATGACGGCAGCCTGTTTGCCGGCTGGCAGCACCAGGCCGATCAGCCTTCGGTGCAGCAGGCGATCGAGCAGGCGATCGAAAAATTCAGCGGCGAGGCGGTGCGGATGCGCGCCGCCGGCCGCACCGACGCCGGCGTGCATGCGACCGCCCAGGTGGCGCATGTCGACCTCGCCAAGGCGTGGCCTGAAGACAAGGTGCGCGATGCGATCAACGCGCATCTGCAGGCGGCCGCCGCGCATGTCGCCATCCTGAAGGCGACAATCGTCCCGGACGATTTCGATGCGCGCTTCTCGGCCACCGGCCGCCACTACCTCTACCGCATCCTCAACCGCCGCGCGCCGGCGGCCCTGGACAAGGGCAAGGTGTGGTGGGTGCCGAAGCGGCTCGACGCCGGCGCCATGCATGAGGCAGCGAAAATCCTGCTTGGCCGGCATGATTTCACCACCTTCCGTTCGACCCAATGCCAGGCCAACAGTCCGATCCGGACGCTGGAGCGGCTCGATGTGAGCCGGCACGGTGATCTGATCGAAGTAAGGGCTTCGGCGCGCTCCTTCCTGCACAATCAGGTGCGCTCCATGGTCGGCTCGCTCAAGCGCGTCGGCGATGGCGGCTGGACCGAGGCCGACCTCAAGGCGGCGCTCGAAGCACGCGACCGCGCCGCCTGCGGCCAGGTGGCGCCGCCCGACGGCCTTTTCCTCATTGACGTCGATTATCCCTGAAAAAAGTCCGGAGGCTTTATTCGGAATAGAGATGAAGGCTCTATTCGGAATAGAGTTTGGAGGCTCTACCCCGGAGACAGCCCGGAAAGGCTTTGAGCCCCGATATCGTCGGGGACAGTGATGCCAAGGAGCATCTGCAACCCGAACAGCACCAATAACGAAGCGATGAACATGCCGGCGAAAACGGCGGTGCCGACTGCCGCGCCTTTGCCGATCGTGGCGTTGGTCATGCGCCAGGTCAGCACCATCGACAGGGCAAACAGCAGCAGCGACACAAGGCTCGAGACCTGGCTCGCCGAAGACAGGAAAAGCCGGATCAGGGCCGAAGGCAGCATCAGCCAGGCGGTGATGGCCGAGGCCCAGTTGCTGGCGACGACATAGTGGACGAAGCGCCCGCCAATGCCGGCGCGCCGGGCGACCAGAGCGAGCGCGACCAGCGGCAGCACCCAGGAGCCGATATCGACCGTCGCCAGCCGCATCAGCATGCTGAAGCGGCCGGCGAAGGCATCGGGATCGCCGATCTCGTTGGCGATGCCGACCCAGCCGACGATCAGCGCTGGCGCGGCAACGACGATGGCGAAAAAGGAATTCCAGAAGCCATCGGCCGAAAGGTCGAGCAGCCGCAGGCCGTCGACCTTGCCGAGCATCAGTCGCCAGGCGCCGGTCAGCGAAGCTTGGGTCTCGTCCGCCGTAAGCATGCTGCTCAACCCTGTCCGAACCAGTCTTCGATGAAGCGCTGGTAAATCCGCGTCAGCGCTTCGAGATCGGCGATGGCGACACGCTCGTCGACCATGTGCATGGTCTTGCCGACCAGGCCGAACTCGACCACCGGACAATAATCCTTGATGAAGCGCGCATCCGACGTGCCGCCGGAGGTCGACAGCGTCGGCTCCTTGCCGACCGCCGCCTTGATCGAGCCGGCAAGCGTCTCGATCAGCTTGTCGTCACGGGTCAGGAAGACATGGCTCGGCCGGTCGCGCCAGATGAGATCATAGTCGACCGGCGTCTTCTTGCCCGGCCGGTACTTCTTGCGTTTGGCTGCCTGGTCGAGCCGGTTGTGGATTTCGGCCTGCACGGTCTCGGCCGTCCAGGTATCGTTGAAGCGGATGTTGAAGATCGCAGTGGCTTTTGCCGGAATGACATTGGTAGCCGGGTTGCCGACATCGATGGAGGTCACCTCCAGATTGGTCGGCTGGAAATCCTTGGTTCCCTTGTCGAAGGCGGGGTGCAGCAAGGCATCGACGAGACCCATCAGCCCGCGCACCGGATTGTCGGCAAGTTGCGGATAGGCGGCATGGCCCTGGCGGCCATTGACGGTGACCGAACCGGACATCGAGCCGCGGCGGCCGATCTTGATCATGTCGCCGAGCGCATCCGGGTTGGTCGGTTCGCCGACGATCGAGGCATCCCATTTTTCGCCCCTCGAAGCGGCCCATTCGAGCAGCTTGACCGTGCCGTTGATTGCCGGGCCTTCCTCATCGCCGGTGACCAGCAGTGAGACCGAACCCTTGGGACCGCCATGCGTCTCGACACAGCGCGCCACGGCGGCGATGAAGCAGGCAATGCCGCCCTTCATGTCGACCGCGCCACGGCCATACATCTCGCCATTGGCGATCTCGGCGGCGAAGGGCGGATGCGTCCAGGCTGCTTCATCGCCGACCGGCACCACGTCGGTATGGCCGGCGAACATCAGATGCGGGCCAGTGCCGGACCGCCGTGCATAGAGGTTCTCGATGTCGGGAGTGCCGTCTTCCGAAAACACCGGCCGGTCGACCAGGAAGCCGAGCGGTTTCAGCATCGTTTCCAGCGCGCTCAGCGCGCCGCCTTCGGCTGGTGTCACCGAGGCGCAACGGATGAGGGCGGCAAGGTTTTCGGCGGGGTCGGTCGGCAGCGTCATGGCAAAAGCGATAGTCGAAAGCTGAGGGCCTGTCACGGCCCGACATAGAGGCCAGGCCAATGGCAGACGATGCCGCCGACATTATGGTTTTCATGTCGTATAGTCGGGCCGGTGCGGAGTGAGAGATGGCAAACGGGGGAAAAAGCATTGTCATCGCCGGCGCCGGCAGCATTGGCTGCTATGTCGGCGGCTGCCTGGCGCTTGCCGGGCGACAGGTGATTCTGCTCGCCCGGCCGCGCATCGAGGCCGCGCTGCGGCAAAGCGGATTGCGCATCAGCGACCTTGAAGGCCGTGATCGCCTGGTCAAGCCGGACGGGCTCGGGATCACCGCCGATCCGGCTGTCGCCTTGCCTGAAGCGGACCTGATCCTGGTCACCGTCAAGAGCGGCGCGACGCAGGAGATGGCGGCGCTAATCGACGCCCATGCCCGCCCCGATGCGGTGGTGATCAGCCTGCAGAACGGCGTCGACAATGCCGACAGGCTGCGCGCCGAGCTTGGCCCGCGAACGGTGCTGGCCGGCATGGTGCCGTTCAATGTCGTGCAGTCACCGGACGGCGAGTTGCCGCTGCACGTCCACCGCGCCAGCGACGGCAAGGTGATGATCGAGGACGGCGGCACCGGCCTAGTCCGCCTTCTCACCGTCGAAGGGTTCGCTGTCGAGGCCCATGGCGACATGAAGGCCGTGCTGTGGGGCAAGCTTCTGATGAACCTCAACAACGCGCTGGTGGCGCTTTCCGGCCTGCCGCTGGCGAGCGAACTCGCCGACCGCCGCTGGCGGCTGATCCTGGCTGGCCAGATCGACGAGGCCTTGCTGGCGATGAAAGCCTCCAGCATCGAGCCGGCGCGGATCGCCGGGCTGCGGCCGGCGCTGTTGCCGAAAGTGCTCCGGCTGCCGGACTGGCTGTTCAAACTGCTGGCGCGACGCATGCTGGCGATCGATCCTCAGGCACGCTCGTCGATGTGGGACGATCTGCAGCGCGGCCGGCCGACGGAAATCGGCGAGCTGCAAGGGGCAGTGATCGGCCTCGCCGAGAGAACGGGTACGCCGGCGCCGCTCTTGAAAAGCGTTACCGCTTTGGTGCGCGCGGCGGAAGCGGCGCGGCTGGGCTCGCCAGGCTTGGCGTCGGAACAGGTAGCGCCGCAGGGTGGTTCTCGATCAGCGTGATCTTCTGCCAGATCTTGCGCGACAGGTTTGAACTCAAATTCTCGATGTCGTTGACGCCGTCGATGACGACGTCGTCATTGACGGACTGGGCGAAGAGTGCGGCGATCTTGCCGGTGATCGACAGCATTTCGGAGCAATAGTCGAGGTAGCGCGCCAGGTCGGCGGCATTGGTGATGCGGGCCGGCGAATGCGCCGTCGGCTTGAAATTGGCCGAAAGCGTCGCCGGATCCTTGGTCAGCTGGTGCATGTCAATGACGTGGATCAACGAGCGCAGGCCATGCAACTGGCGAAACACTTTCTTGCGCTTGATGCGCTCCTCGGTGCGGATCAGCGCCAGCAGGCCGAGCACGGCGAGAATGCAGGTGTTGATCGATGCCTCGATGCCTTGCACCGATTGCAGGGCATCGTCGTTTCCCGAGATGCGGTCGAGAGGCAGGATGGTGCCGACGAACACGAACACCAGCACACCGGCGACGAAGGCGGCGATGATCAGGCCGCGCAGCCACCAGATCGGCTCCTCGAGCGCCTTTGCCGCCTTGGCCAGATCACGCGACAGCGACACCAGTTCGCCAGCTACGCCACGCAATCCGGCATTGGGAAAACGGTCAGCGACGCGTCCCTCCAGCCGCTCGGCGGTGTCGATGATCAGTTTCGGATCAAGCGTGCGGTAGCGCATGTCCGATCGGTCCTCAGGGTTGCGCCGGCTCGTTGGTGCGCCGGCCATAACGGTTGGGCCCAGGCTGCCTTGGAAACAGACACAACACAAGAAAGGCGACGATCGAGACAACCGGTACGAACAGGATCAGTGCGGCAATGCCCGGCTTGTCGAGGTCGTGCAGCCGCTTCACCGCCAGTGCGATGTTCGACCACAGCGAGGCAATGAAGGCTATGAAGAAGATGAACGACCACATGTTGCTCTCGGCCGAGCCTTCCGGCACCAGCGTGAAGCGGTAGAGCGGGAACGCCTGGATGATGGCCACCAGCAGCCCGCCAAGAAAATAGGCCGCGCGGCTAACGCGGCCCGATGTTTTGAAGAAAAGCCAGGTAAGATTTGAACTGTCAGGCAAGCGGGTCCGGTCCGTATTGATTGGCACCCTTGGTGCCTTCGAGAATGCCGCATTCCACCAGAAACCAGATCGCGCCGATGAAAGGCACCAGGATGATCAGGGTCCACCAGCCGGACTTGCCTCGATCATGCCAGCGCTTGGCGTAGACCGCGAAGATCGAATAGAGCATGGCGAGCGAGTAAAGCACATAGATAAAGCCGTAAGGCATTTGGTTGAATGTCGTGCCCAGTATGTTGTCGAGGATCATCGCGATCACCGCGCCAACGAAAATGACGCCCACGCAAGCCCAGAATTTCGCGCGGTTGATGCGACCCTCATAGCTGGTCAGCAGATATTTCCAGTCCATGTCACCCCTCCATGTTGAACCAACGCGACGGATTGTCGCGCCGGCGGAAGGTGCGCCCGCTTTGCGGAAAGATCAATCGCGCAGCAATTCGTTGATCGAGGTCTTGGAGCGGGTCTTGGCGTCGACCCGTTTGACGATGACGGCGCAGTAGAGGCTGGGGCCGGGCTCGTTGTTTGGAAACGGCTTGCCGGGCATCGAGCCGGCGACGACGACGGAGTTTGGCGGCACTTCGCCATAGAAGACTTCGCCGGTGGCGCGGTCGACGATTTTGGTCGACTGGCCGATGAAGACGCCCATGCCGAGCACCGAGCCTTCGCGCACGATGCAGCCCTCGACGACTTCCGAACGCGCGCCGATGAAGCAATTGTCCTCGATGATGGTGGGACCGGCCTGCATCGGCTCCAGCACGCCGCCGATGCCGACGCCGCCCGACAGATGCACGTTCTTGCCGATCTGAGCGCAGGAGCCGACCGAAGCCCAGGTGTCGACCATGGTGCCCGTATCGACATAGGCGCCGACATTGACGAAGGACGGCATCAGCACGGCGCCCGGCGCCACATAGGCCGAACGGCGCACAATCGACGACGGCACGGCGCGGAAACCCGCCTTCTCGAAATCGACGGCGCTCCAGCCATCGAACTTCGACGGCACCTTGTCCCACCACACGGCTTCGCCCGGGCCGCCCTTGATGATCTCCATCGGGTTGAGCCGGAAGGAAAGCAGCACGGCCTTCTTCAGCCACTGATTGACATGCCACTTGCCGTCCGCCTGCCGCTCGGCGACGCGGACGGTGCCATGATCGAGCAACTCGAGCGCCGACTGGATGGCGTCGCGCGTTTCGCCGCGGGTCGCGGTCGAAATCGTGTCGCGTTCCTCGAAGGCCTTCTCGATGGTCTTTTCGAGGCTCGCCAGATCGGGCTTCGACATGAATTCGCTCCATTACCAAGCTGTTAAGGGCCTGAGCCTTAACCTGTTTTGAAAGTCGCGCGGACCCTATGTTAAGGCTTAATGGGGGTCAATCGCGTGTGCGTCACGGGACGGCGCAGTTAAGGGAATTGGACGGGTAGTTATGACTCCTATGGAAAAGGCGGGGTGGACGCCGCTGCCGCATTCGGACGAGGATCTGGAGCGGTCGAAAAGCGTGCCAGACACGCCGCAGACGCGGGCCGAGACCTACAGGCTTGCCTGGAACGACCCCGACTTCATGACGCGGCGCGAATTGCGCGCGGTGCGCCTGCAGCTCGAACTGCTGAAGCCGGAAATGATCCTGGCCGAACGCGGCATCCGTTCGACGGTGATCCTGTTCGGTGGCGCGCGCCTGCCGGAACCCGGTGGCGAGGCCTGGGCGGCCAAGAACGAGACGCAAAAGAAGAACCTCGAGGAGAACAGCAAATACTACGAGGAGGCGCGCAAATTCGCCCGGCTGTGCTCGCGGCAGTCGGCCGCCTCCTACTACCGCGAATATGTCGTTGTGACCGGCGGCGGCCCGGGCGTGATGGAAGCGGGAAATCGCGGTGCCGATGACGTTGGCGCGCCGTCGATCGGGCTCAACATCGTGCTACCGCACGAGCAGGCGCCGAACATCTACGTGACGCCGGAACTCTGTTTCAACTTCCACTATTTCGCCATCCGCAAGATGCATTTCGTCATGCGCGCCAAGGCGGTGGCGGTGTTTCCCGGCGGATTCGGCACGATGGACGAGTTCTTCGAAACGCTGACCTTGATCCAGACCGGACGCATGGAGCGCGTACCGGTGATCCTGTTCGGCAAATCGTTCTGGAAACGGGCGATCGACCTCGATTTCCTCGCCGAGCAAGGCACGATCAGCCCCGGCGACCAGGACATCATCGATTTCGTCGACACCGCGGATGAGGCGTGGGGGATTATCAGCCGGTTCTACAAGTTAGGGGAGTAGGCAGTAGGCAGTAGGCAGTAGGAGAATAAGGCGTTTGCGGCCTTTGCTTCCAAGTGAATTTCCCCGACTGCCTATTGCCTATTCCCGACTGCCTTCCGCTCCTGCGACTATCCCCGTCAGAAACCCGGCCAGGTCATCTGTGACGTAGTCGACGTCATCCTCCTGCGCGGGGTCGCGCTCCCAGATTTCGGCAAAGGTCGGCTCGAAATTGCGCGGCACTACCAGCACGGTGGTCATGCCCAGCGACTTCGGCACCTCCAGGTTGCGGGCGAGATCCTCGAACATCACCGCATTGTGGCCGGTGACTGCGTGCAGTGCGGCGAACTTCTCGTAAGTCTGGCGCGCGGGCTTGGGATTGAGGCCGGCGGCGACGATATCGAAGATGTCGTCGAAATGGTCGAGGATGCCGAGCTGGCGCGCGGTGCGCTCGGCGTGCCTGCGGTCGCCATTGGTGAAGATGAACTTGCGGCCGGGAAGCTGGCGGATGGCGGTGCCGAGAACGGGATCGGGCACCAGCCATGAATAGTCGATGTCGTGCACCTTCTCGAGAAAGTCGTCAGGATCGATGCCGTGGCGCGTCATCAGCCCGTTCAGCGTCGTGCCATATTCGAGATAAAGCTCCTTCTGCAGCTTGCGCGCCTCATCGCGCGGCAGCGCCAGCAGTTCCCCGACATAGGCGGTCATCTTGACGTCGATCTGCGAGAAAAGATTCGAATGATGCGGATAGAGCGTGTTGTCGAGGTCGAACACCCAGTCGGTGACATGGGCGAAGCGGGCGGGATCAGGCAGCGTGGTCATGCGCTCCTTATGGCATGAAACGGGGAATCTGAAAGAGACTTTATCCACAACTTCCACGCGCTTTCAGTGGCCGAAATGGCCGCACGATTCAAATTTTAGGCAACCTGGAAAGGTGGCCTTCAGGGCTTGCTGGCACAGAGACAGTCCTGTGGGGAGCCCGCGATGAACAGCATCATTCTGAAATCCGCCGCTATCGCTTTCGCCTCCGTCGCCGCCTCGCTCCTTTTGACGCTGATTATCGTTCCGGCCCTGGGATTCCCGATCAACCGAACGATCTGGCTGACCTCCACTTTGTGTCCGCTGGTGCTTGCATGGGTGGCCTGCGCCAGCACCTTCTGGCAGAGCGACAGGCTGAAAAACGCGCATCGCGAACTGGCGAGGGCCCACGCCCAGCTTGCCGCGGCACACCGCCGCCTGGCGGAGAAGGCGAGCCGCGACGACATGACCGGCATGCTCAACCGGGAAAGCTTCTTTGCCGCGCTCGACGGCTCCCGGCGCAAGTCCGACCGTGGGGCGCTGCTGATCATCGACGCCGATCATTTCAAGAAGATCAATGACAATTTCGGCCACCTGACCGGCGACGACGCCCTGCTGCTGATCGCCAGCGCCATCGAACGCGGCGTGCGCAGCGGCGACGTGCTCGGCCGCATCGGCGGCGAGGAGTTTGGCGCGTTTCTGTTAGGAGCCACCGAGCAGGAGGCCAAGCGTGTCGCCGAGCGCATTCGCCGCGAGGTCGAGCTGATCCGCTTCCGGCCGGTCGACGAACGGACCATTCCGCTGACCGTCAGCATCGGCGGCACCGTCTGCGGCGAGGACGTCAACGTGTCGGACCTGATGCGCGCCGCGGACCGGCGCCTCTACCAGGCCAAGCATCGCGGTCGCAACCTGACGATCCTCGATACGGACATTTCCGCGGCCGCCTGAGCCGGCCGACCCGGCACACCCTGCCCGTTAAGGAATTTCTAACTCTGTTTGCATTCGGTTGTGCCCTTGCCCGCCTTTTCACTGCCTTGAGACCAAGCTTGGCACGATACTGGCCTCTGTGACGATGCGTGTGCCGTTTGGGGAATGTCATGCGCGCATCGAAGCCCCCATCCGAGAGACCTGTCATGAGTTTCTTCATCAAAAAGATATCGCGCCGCACGCTCGTGCAGGCGCTGGTCGCCCTGCCTGCCCTGTCCGTGTTTCGCAAGCTGCCTGAGGCCAATGCCGCGCATTCCGATCCATCACGGGCCGGTCCATCCCGAGCCGACCCGAATGAGATCGTCGAGGTCAATGGCTGGATCCTGAAGCGGAGCGACCTGGCATGATCTTCGACAGCTATGAGGCGTATCGCGCCGCCAACTTCAAACCCAAGGTCTGCATCCTCGGTTCCGGCCCGGCCGGCACCACCATTGCCCGCAAGCTGGGTGCCGCCGGCATCCCGGTCGTGGTGTTTGAGGCCGGCTCGCGGGAGTTCAGCGACGAGTCGCAGGATTTCTACCGCGGCACCACGGTCGGGGATTTCTATTTCGACCTCGACATCACCCGGCTGCGCTACATGGGCGGCAGCTCCAACCACTGGGCCGGCTGGTGCCGGGTGCTCGACAAGCAGGATTTCGAGCCGAAGGCCTGGGCGCCCGACACCGGCTGGCCGATCCGCCGCGCCGACCTCGAGCCCTATCTGCCGGAGGTGCACGATATCCTCGAACTTCCGGATTTCCGACCTGACGTGCCGGTTTCGGACGACATACGCTGGGTGCAGCTGATAAAGAGCCCGGCGGTTCGTTTTGCCGAAAAATTCGCCGACGAACTCGACACGAGCCGCAACATCGCCGTCGTGCTCAACACCTATGCCACCGAGCTTGCCGGCGACGGCAAACGGGTGACCGACGCCAAACTGTGGTCCAACAGCCGGGACGCCGGCTCGTTCAGCGCAGACTACTTCATCGTCTGCACCGGCGGGCTGGAGAACTCGCGGCTGCTTTTGTGGTCGAACCAGCGCTCCAATGGCGGCGTCGTGCCGAACGCGGCGGCGCTCGGCCGCTACTGGATGGAACATCCGACCTTCGAGGGCGGCAATGCCATCCTGGCCGACTACAGTGAGTTCGAGGTCGATGCCGTCAACGAGGCCTTCTTCTCGCCGACGCTTGCCGCGATGGAGCGACTGGGGATCATGAATTTCGGCATCAGGCTGATCGAGACGCCCTATGCCGGCGTCAAGCATGTGATTGCCGATCTCGCCTGCACGGCGCCCGACATGGCCGAATGGGTTGCCTATCAGCTCAGCCAGAACCTGCGCTGCGCGGCCCAACTCTATGTCGCCTGGGAACAGGCGCCGCTCGCGTCCAACCAGATCGAACTGTCGAAGACCGATGTCGACCATGCCGGCGTGCCGCGTATCGAGCTGCATTGGAAGAAATCGGAGCTCGAACGCCGCACGCTTGTCGAGGGCCTCAAGCTGTTCGGCACGACACTGATCGAGAAGGATCTCGGCCGTGTCCGTCTCATGGACTGGATCGCCAATGGCGAGGATTATCCGACCAACGAGGAGACCGCGGGGCACCATCACATGGGAGGCACGCGCATGGGCACCGACGTGACCAGGAGCGTGGTGGACGCCAACTGCAAGGTGCACGGCATGGACAATCTCTATGTCGGCGGCTCTTCGGTATTCTGCACGTCGGGTCAAGCCAACCCGACGACGACGATTACCGCGCTGGCCTGTCGGCTGGGGGATCATCTGAGCAAGGTGGTCTCCGTCTGAGCGGAGCCACCACAAGTCGGCCGGTTTGACGCATCCCGACATTGCCGGCGCCAATGATGGCGCCGGCAGAAATCCGGCATGGCCTCAAAAACCGTAGATGGCGATACGCACCAGCACGGCCGCGGCGGCAAGCGCCACGAGCAGGATGCCGAGGCCGATGGGAGAGCCCCAGCCATACCATTCCATCGCCAGCTTGGCATATTTGAACTCGTCCTCATGCGAGAGGGGCGGCCGCTGTTGAATCAAGCTCATTTTTCACTCCTGGTCGGCGGCTCGCTCTTGCCTTGTCTGAGCCAGAGCCGCATATTGCTGAAATGGTCTAAATGTTAGACGGATTGATAGTTAGATGATCGAAATAAAATCGTCAAGCGAGAATCGTAACGCCATGACCACGGCCATCGGCCTTGCCATCATGCAGTGGCAGGACGCGACGCAGGCCTATGACGACGCGGTGGGGATGCGGCTCGGGCTGAACATGGCCGAGCGCCATTGCATCGGGCTGCTCCATGGCGGCCCGCAATCGGCCGGCGCGGTGGCGACCGCGACCGGGCTGACGCCGGCGGCGGTGACGGCGCTGATCGACCGGCTGGAAGCGCGCGGCCTGCTGACCCGCACGCGCAGCGTCGAGGACAGGCGCAAGGTGGTGATCGAAGCGACCGAGGCGACGCGGGAGCTGTCGGCGCGCTATTACGGCGCAATCGCGCAGGAGGGCGAAAAGGTCATCGCCAGCTTCAGCTACGACGAACTCGCGACCATATCGCGCTTCGTCAACGCCGCGCTCGACCTGCAGCGCGCTCAGCTTGCGCGGCTGAAGGCCGAGGGGCCGGACAGCCTCCAGCGATAGGGATGCGATGTGTTCTAATGTTACTGCAAAAGTCGGCAGGGAACGGGACTATTTCGGCTGGACACCATAAGCGACAAGAAACGCCTCCACCGAGGCATCCGCGTGCCGTTCAAGTTCGGCCTTGGAGCGCCGGTTGCTTCCCGTGAACATGGCTTCGTTCATGGGGATCCAAAGGAGCATTCCAAAAAAATGGCTGGCCGCCAGATAGGGGTCGCTGGTTTGTATCAGTCCTCGACTGGTGAGCTTTTGAAAGCAGGACGCCATCGAGGCAAGCATGCGCTCGAAGCCCTTTTCGTACCAACTGCGGCCAAGCTGCGGCATTCGATCCGCGTTGGCGATAATCAAACGCCGCAGCTTCAACAACTCTTCATCCATGAGAACCGCTATCAGACGTCGGGCAAGCTGCTGCAGGCCACCCTCCATGAATTTCGCCTCGGAAAGCAGCGTCGTCACGGATTCGATGATGTCGTTGGCCTGGGTAGCGGTTGCCAGAACGACTTCGCCGAACAGCGTCTCCTTGTCAGTGAAATGCTTGTAGACGGTCTGCTTGGAAGCCCCCGCTTTGGTGGCGATTTCCTCCATGCTGGTTCCATCATAGCCCTTGCCGATGAACGCCGCCGTGGCCGCCTGGATGATTTCACGATCCTTGCGGGCTGATCTGGTCTCGCCGTCGATTTCCATGGAATCCTCCTGGCCAGTACTAGACGGTACCGTTCCTGCATGGTAGTTGCGACCACAGTACTAGACTGGCTAGTACCCGTCAACGAAAGCAGGGCTTAAGCCGATGAGCAAAATGATCTTCGTCAATCTACCGGTGCGCGATCTGCAGGCAGCGACCAACTTCTATCTCGCGATCGGAGGCACGCTGAATCCGCAGTTCTCGAACGACCAGGCCAGCTCGATCATGTTCTCGGACTCCATCGGTGTCATGTTGCTGACGCACCAGCATTACAGCCAGTTCACGGCTCGGCAGATCGGCGACCCCAAGCGTGACAGCCAGATGCTGATCGCGCTCACCACTAACAGCAAGGACGAGGTCAATGCCATAATCGAGAAGGGTGTGGCGGCAGGCGGCCGCGCTGATCCCAATCCAGCGCAGGATCTCGGTTTCATGTTCAACCGCCACATCGAAGATCCCGACGGCAACGTCTGGGAGTTCCTGTGGATGAACCCCGCCGCCATGCAATAGCCTGTCGGGATCAAACCGTATGAAGCGCGTCGCGTTGAAACGGATTCATGCGACGCGCCTCAAACGCTGGAGCCGGATTTGCTAGACCATCGCCGGATCGAGCGCCGGCCGGCCCTTGCGGCGAGCGACGATCGCCGCGAAATCGGCGGTCTGGAAGGCATCGCGCAAGGCGTCGAAGGACGGCAGTACGAAATAGGCGCGCTGGAACTTGTCGATCTCGTAGCCGGTGCGCATCACCGTCTCGAGATCGAATGGCACATGGTGGGCGTCCTTGCCGTCAACCGCGAACTGCAGTTCGGTAAAGGACGACATCAGGCCGGCGCCAAAAGCCTTCAGCGGCTGGCCGGCCTCCTGCATCAGGCCATATTCGGCCGTGTACCAGTAGAGCCGGGTGATCATCTCGTCACCGCCGAGCGCGATGATGTCGCCGGCCTTCTTGCCATACATCTGCATGAAGTCGGCGAACACCGGCTGCGACAGCACCGGCACGTGACCGAAGAAATCGTGGAACATGTCCGGCTCGACGATGTAGTCGAGTTCCTGCCTGGTGCGTAGCCAGTTGGTGACCGGGAAGCGGCGGTTGGCGAGATGATCGAAGAAGGGGGCGGCCGGGATGAGACCTGGCACAGCGACGATCTCCCAGCCGGTCAGCGTGCGCAGCTTGGCGCTGACGTCCTCGAAATCCGGGATGCGGTCGAGCAGGCCGAGCTTTTCGACACCGTCGAGATAGGAATGGTGGGCGAGCTTGCGCGTCAGTTTGGTCTGGCGGTCGCACAAAGTGCGCCACACCGCCTGCTCCTCGGCGCTGTAGTCGTAACCCTGCGCCACGGTGAAATCGGAACGGCAGACCGAATAGTCGCCGCGCAACCCCTGCGCCGCGCAGTCGCGGGCATATTCGGCAACGCTCATTGTCGTCATGGTTTTTCTCCTCGCAAGTCATCAATGGCTGACGTGCCGGCAGCGTAACCGGATCTGCCGAGGCAATCTGGTTTTGATGATAGCTCACTCGCGGGATTCGAGATAACATTCACTCACAATCGGCACTAGTGGAGTGAAAATGCCTCAATTCGATGATTTCGAGATCAAGATGCTCGATGTGCTGCAACGCGACGGCCGCAAGCCCGTCTCCGAGCTGGCGCAGGAGATCGGCCTGTCGACGACGCCATGCGCGCGGCGCTTCGAGGCGCTGCAGGATGCCGGCATCATCAAGGGATTTGCCGCGGTGATCAGCCGCCGCGCGGTCGGCCTGATGGTCGAGGTGTTCATCCAGGTTCGCCTGGTCAGCCACAGCGACGGTTCCCCCGAAAGCTTCATTGCCGCGGTGCAGCGCATGGACGAGGTGTCGTCATGCTGGACGATGACCGGCGACCACGATTTCCTGCTGCATGTCATGGTGCCGTCGGTCGACGAGCTCAACGCCTTCGTCATGCACCGGCTGATGCGGCTCGGTGGCGTGCGCGACGTCCACACGCAGCTGGTCCTGCAGAACATCAAGGGGCCAGGCCACGTGCCGCTCGCGCATCTCCGGAAGTGACGCGCATCCCCGGCGTTCCTGACCAAAAGCTGCACGCAAACTGCTGAAACGGGCCAATCGGGCGTCCACATCGCCGACCAGCATACGCGGACCAACTTCCCAGGAGGTCCGCCATGAAAATCGTCCTGATCAACCCACCGCACACCGCCATCGGCAGCCGCGTGCCGGACGATCATCTGCCGCCGCTTGGCCTGCTGGCGATCGGCGGCCCGCTGATCGATGCCGGCCACGAGGTGCGGCTGGTCGATGCCGAATTCGGGCCGATGCCGCTCGATAGCGTCGTGCGCGACGCATTGGATGACTTCCCGGACTTCGTCCTGATCGGCCATTCCGGCTCGACCTCGGCGCACCCGACCGCCTTGCTGATTGCCGGGATGATCAAGCAGCGCGAACCGGCGACCATCATCATCTATGGCGGCGTTTTCCCGACCTATCACTGGCGCGACATCCTCGCGGCAACCGACGTCTTCGACTTCATCGTGCGCGGCGAGGGCGAGGCGACCGTGGTGGCGCTGGTCGAGGCGCAGGAAATGCACCAGCCGCCGGCGAGCGTCGCCGGCATCGCCTTTCGCGACGATCTGCGGCGGCCCTTCGCCACGCAGGCGGCCATGACGATTGCCGAACTCGACGCCTACCGCGTCGGCTGGGAGTTGATCGACCACCGGCGCTACAGCTATTGGGGCGGCAAGCGCGCGGTGGTCATGCAGTTTTCGCGCGGCTGCCCGCATCTGTGCAATTATTGCGGCCAGCGCGGTTTCTGGACTCGCTGGCGGCATCGCGATCCCAAAAAATTCGCGCAGGAAATCGCCTGGCTGCACCGCGAGCATGGCGTCGAACTGATCAACCTTGCCGACGAGAACCCGACGGTTTCGAAGAAGGCCTGGCGCGCCTTTCTCGACGCGCTGATCGCCGAGAATGTTCCGGTGCTGATCGTCGGCTCGACCCGCGCCGACGACATCGTGCGCGATGCCGACATCCTGCATCTCTACCGCAGGGCGGGCGTGATCCGCTGGCTGCTTGGCATGGAAAACACCGACGAACAGACGCTGCAATTGATCCGCAAGGGCAGCAGCACCTCATCCGACCGCGAGGCGATAAGGCTGCTGCGAAAGCACGGCATATTGTCGATGGCGACCTGGGTGGCCGGCTTTGAGGATGAAGGGTTTCGCGACCTGTGGCGCGGCTTTCGCCAGCTCCTTGCCTCTGACCCCGACCAGATCCAGGCGCTTTACGTCACGCCGCATCGCTGGACGCCGTTCTTCAGGATCGCCCGCGATCGCAAGGTGATCCAGAGGGATGCCCGGCTGTGGGACTACAAGCACCAGGTCCTGCAGATGACCCGGCTGAAGCCGTGGATGCTGTTCTTCAGCGTCAAGCTGATCGAAGTGGCGGTGCAGTCGCGGCCGAAGGCGCTGGCACGCATCCTGTTCCACCCCGATCCCGAGCAGCGGCATTCGATGCGCTGGTACACCAAAATGGGCCGCCGCGTCTGGTTCCGCGAGGTCTGGGGTTTTCTGGCCCGCGATATCAGGGTGAAGGACGGCCCGACGCTCGCCGAATTCTGGGGCGCGCCGCAGGACACGGAAGAGGAATCGATGATCGTCGGGCGCCCGCAGCGCAAGCCGGCGCCCCCTGTCGTCGCAAGTCACGAGCTGCCGGCGAAACGATTAGCCGGCTGACTGTTGATTAAGGCACGATCAGCGTGCCGGCGCCGTGTTCGGTGAAGAGTTCGAGCAGCACCGCATGCGGCGTCTTGCCGTTGAGGATGACGACGCCTTCGACGCCACGCTCGATCGCCTCGATGCAGGTCTCGACCTTGGGGATCATGCCGCCCGACACCGTGCCGTCCTTGATCAGCGCCCGGGCCTCGGCCACGGTCAGCTCGTCGATCAGCTTCTTGTTCTTGTCGAGCACACCGGGCACGTCGGTCAGGAACAGCAGACGTGTTGCCTGGCAAGCGCCGGCAATGGCGCCGGCAAAAGTGTCGGCGTTGATGTTGTAGGTGTGGCCGTCGCGGCCGGGGGCCACCGGCGCCAGCACCGGGATCATCTCGGAGCGCGCCAGAAGGTCGAGCAGCGTGCGGTCGACCTCGACCGGCTCGCCGACGAAGCCGAGATCGAGCACCCGCTCGATGTTGGAGTCGGGGTCGATCATGGTCTTGCGCGCCTTTTCGGCGAACACCATGTTGCCGTCCTTGCCGCACAGGCCAATCGCCCATTCGCCCTCGGCGTTGATCAGCGCGACGATCTCCTTGTTGATCGAACCGGCCAGCACCATCTCGACGATCTCGACCGTCTTCTGGTCGGTGACGCGCAGGCCGCCTTCGAATTTGGATTCGATGCCCATCTTGGCCAGCATGGCGCCGATCTGTGGCCCGCCGCCGTGAACGACGATCGGGTTGACGCCGGATTGCTTGAGCAGCGCGATGTCGCGGGCGAAGGCCTTGCCGAGCTCGAGGTCACCCATGGCGTGACCGCCATATTTCACCACGACGGTCTTGTGTTCGTAGCGCTGCATGTAGGGCAGCGCCCGCGAAAGCAGGGCAGCCTGCATTTCGGCGGTGGCGGTTATCTCCGTCATCGGCGTGGTTCCCGGCTTTTGATTTGTGCATGTCGTTGTCCCAAAACCGCTGGACACTCTTGGGCGACATGCACTTGGCTTATGCATGTCGTTACCCCAAAACCGCTAAGCACTTTTGGGCGACATGCACTGGAAAGGACGGCGGCGTCTTAGCGGGAATTGTCGCAAGGGGCAAATGGCATTGCTGTCATATTCGCCGAGCTCACGGCGTCGTCATCATGACGGCACCATCAGCGGCGCCCGCCTCGTCAGCCAACCCGAGATTTTCTCCATCTGCGCGGCGAAGGACAAAAGCGTCTCTTCGTCGCCGGGGCGGCCGGCGGCCTGGATGCCGAGCGGCAGGCCGGCGTCGGTGACGTGGACGGGCAGCGCGATCGACGGCTGGCCGCTGACATTGTGGATCGCCGGCCAATGGGTGAAGAAAAGGCTCTTGTCCATCAGCTGGCCGAACAGTGGTTTCAGCTTGAGCAAGGGCGTCAGGTGAAGCTTATCGAGCAGGTTTTCGATCAGCTCATCGGCGCCTTTCGGATCCATGGCGCCGCAGGCGAGCGGCGGATGCGCGATAACAGGCATCAGCACGGCGTCATACTGCGCGGTTTCCTCTATCATCCGCCGCGAGGCCGCGTGCAGCCGCTGCAGGGCGGCGTAGATCTCGCCGGCAGAGAGCATTTCGCCCAACCGGCCAAGCACCCGCGTGGCGCGCTCGACGTCGCCGGTAACGGAACGGCCGACGCGCAACGCTTCCGCCCGCAGCGTGCCGGCAACGGCTGATGCAACCGTCCGGCAGAAGTCGGCCAGGAAATCGCGGCCGATAAAGGGCAGGTCGATGTCCTCGACCGTGTGGCCGCCCTCTCGCGCAAGCGCCACCGCCGTGTCGAGCGCTTTCATTGTCTCGGTCGAGATCGGCAGGCTAAGCGGCGACTTGCGGTACACGGCCAGGCTGAGTTTGCCGGGATCGCGCGCGGCAGCAGCGGCGAACGTGTCCGTCGGCGGCAATGCCGCATAGGGCGACAAGGGGTCGGGACCGTGGGTGAGGTCGAGCAGCAAAGCGCAATCGCGCACCGAACGGGTGACGGCGTGATCGACCACCATGCCGTACCAGCTTTCGCTGACCATCGGCGTCAGCGGGATGCGGCCGCGCGAGGTCTTGAGGCCGACCAGCCCGGTGCAGGCCGAAGGCACCCGGATCGAGCCGCCGCCATCGGAGGCATGCGCCACCGGCACGACGCCGGCGGCGACCAGGGCCGCCGCGCCGCCCGACGAGCCGCCGCTGGTGTGGCCGGTGTTCCACGGATTGCGGGTGATGCCGAAGGCTTTTGATTCGGTCATCAGCCGCAGACCGTGTTCCGGCGATGTCGAGGTGACGATCGGGATCAGTCCGGCGGCGAGGTAGCGCTCGGTCATCACCGAATTGACGTCGGGCACCGAGGCCGGAATGCGGCTGCCGCCATGCGACGGCACGCCCTTGATGGCGATGCCGAGATCCTTGATGGCAAAGGGCACACCGGCCAGCGGCAGCGAGCGGTCGATGGTTTTCGCCCGCGCCCGCGCGGCGTCATAGAGCGGCTCGGCCGTGGCATTGATTTCAGGCCGCGTGGCCTCGGCGCGGGCGATTGCCGCTTCGGTCAGTTCGACCGCGGACAACTCGCCCTTGCGCACAAGACCGGCGAGGCCGGTCGCGTCTTCTTCCCACAGGATCCGTTCGACCGACATCTGAGCTCTCCCACTCCCGCCAAGCTAGGGTCAGGACCTATTAATTTGTTGAATTGATTTCTGTTGGGTGATTCAAGGTGGCAGGAGGTGCCGCCTTGAGTGATTTGCTGATGTTGACCCCGGAGCAGATGCGCCGGATCGAGCCCTATTTTCCTTTGTCGCATGGTGTGCCGCGTGTAGATGACCGCCGGGTGCTGAGCGGCATCCTGTTCGTGATCCGCAATGGCCTTCGCTGGCGAGATGTCCCTTCTGACTACGGTCCGCACAAGACCATCTACAACCGCTTCATCCGCTGGAGTCGGCTGGGTGTGTTCAATCGCATCCTGGCGGAACTGGCCGCGCAGGGCGGCGAAACGGACAATCTGATGATCGATGCCACCCATCTCAAAGCGCATCGCACTGCCGCCAGCCTCCTTAAAAAGGGGCTCTATCCCGATGTATCGGACGCAGCCGAGGTGGACTGACCACCAAGCTGCAAGTGGTCTGTGACGGCAAGGGACGCCCGCGGCTGCTGCATCTGAGCGAAGGGCAGGCCAATGATCACAAGACTGCTGCGGCAGTGATCGAGGATTTGCCCGCCGCCAACGCCCTGCTGGCCGATCGGGCCTACAGTTCAGCGGCCTTCCGTCAGGCGCTCGTCGAGCGCGGTATCACGCCATGCATCCCGCCCCATGCCAAGCATCGTATTCAGCACAGCTACGATCCTGTCCTATACCGACAACGCCACAGGATCGAGAACATGTTCGCACGCCTCAAAGACTGGCGACGCATCCACACCAGGTACGACCGATGTGCTCACACTTTCCTGTCGGCGATCGCCTTCGCTGCAGCCTTCATCTTCTGGATCAATGAGTCCTGACCCTAGCCAGCGGCGATTCCCTTGGCAATCGAAGCCTGCACCCGGACGCCGGAACTTTAGGTGCAAGGAATATTTCCGGCGTTGCAAATACAGCGTAATCGCCTAATTTGACCCGCATGACGCCGCAGGACATCACCAAGCTGATCGTCCGGACTTCGATGAAGGATCGGGCTGCGTTCGATCTGCTGTACCGGCAGACGAGCGCGAAACTTTTCGGTGTGTGCCTTCGTGTATTGAATGACCGGGGAGATGCGGAAGAAGCGCTACAGGAAGTCTTCGTCAAGATATGGACGAAGGCAGACCGTTTTGCTGTCTCCGATCTGAGCCCGATCTCCTGGCTGGTGGCAATCGCCCGCAATCATGCGATCGATCGCATCAGGGCGCGGCGCAAGCCTGCCGCCGATATCGATGCCGCGCTCGACGTGGCCGATCCGGCACCGGGACCTGAAGCGATGGTGGTTGCGGGCGACGAATCCGAGCGCATCCATCATTGTCTCGAAGAGCTGGAGAAGGACCGGGCGGCGGCCGTCCGGGGCGCTTATCTCAAGGGCGAAAGCTATGCCGAACTGGCGGAACGCCACGGCGTGCCGCTGAACACGATGCGTACCTGGCTGCGCCGCAGCCTGATGAAACTCAGAGAATGTCTGGAAAGATGACGCTCGCAGAGGACAATGGACCGGAACGTGGGGGCGACGACATGTTCGCCGCCGAATACGTTCTTGGCGTTCTGCCGGTGGAAGAGCGGCAGATCGCGTCCAGGCGCATCGATTCCGAAACCGATTTCGCACGGCTCGTCGATGGCTGGGAGGTTCACCTCTCGCCACTGGCCGCAGCATATCCGGAAATCGAGCCACCGGCTTCAGTGAAGCCGGCGATCGATCGCCGGCTCTTTGCATCGACCGCGCCCACTTCAGCCGACGCACGCGCCGGCTTGTGGTCCAGCCTTGCCTTCTGGCGCGGCCTTGCCGCGGCGGCGGTTGCCGCGCTGGCGATCTACATTGCGATCCCTTACGTCAACCCGCCGGTCGCACAGCCGCAGGCACGCCTCGTCGCCTCGCTGGCTGCCGATGGCAGCGACGTCAAATATCTTGCCGTCTACGATGCCGCGCATCACGAGGTCGGCCTGTCGCATGTCTCCGGTGAGCGTGCCACCGGCAAGGACTTCGAACTTTGGATGATCGAGGGCAAGAATCCGCCGGTGTCGATGGGTGTCATCCCGGTCGGGTCGACAGCCCATATCGTCGTCTCGCCGGCAGCCCAGCAGAAGCTTGCCCAGGGTGCGGTGCTGGCCGTCAGTCTTGAGCCCGCCGGTGGTTCACCAACCGGACAGCCGACCGGACCGGTGGTGGCCGCGGGCGACCTGAAGAGCATCTGACCTCGTCTCCTCGCTGCGAAGCCGTCGCCAGAATAATTTCAATCTATCTTATGTCACGCATGTCTAAATATGCATGTGAGCCGGCAAAACGTTGCGCGCAATAAATCTCTTCGCCCGAGCGATAAAATTAAAAATCCAAAAATATTCTGAAACTCGCGTGGTTGCTTTGCGTATCTCCTCGCGTCCCCAAAACTGGGAAGAGAAAACCCGAGGAGTTTGAACATCATGCGTAAATTCGCCACCCTTTTGATCGCCGGTACGATTGCCGTTTCCGCGCTCGCCACCGCTGCCTATGCCGAAAACCCGATGGTCGGCGGCGCCGCCATGTTTGCCAACAAGAACATCGTCGAGAATGCCGTCAATTCGAAGGACCACACGACGCTGGTCGCCGCCGTCAAGGCAGCCGGCCTTGTCGAGACCCTGCAGGGCGCCGGTCCGTTCACCGTCTTCGCGCCGACCAACGAGGCCTTCGCCGCACTGCCGGCCGGCACGGTCGACACTCTGCTCAAGCCCGAAAACAAGGACAAGCTGACCAAGATCCTGGCCTGCCACGTCATCGGCGCCAAGGCGATGGGAGCGGACGTCGCCGCAATGGCCAAGGCCGACGGCGGCACGCACAAGGTCAAGACCGTTGGCGGTTGCGAACTGTCGCTGAAGGCCGAGGGCGGCAAGGTCACCGTCACTGACGAGAACGGCAACGTCGCCAATGTGACGATCGCCGATGTCGAGCAGTCCAACGGCGTCATCCACGTCGTCGACAAGGTTCTGCTCCCGAAGATGTGATCGGCCCGAAAATGTAACAAAGGGCTTGCCGCGACGAACCTGCAGCAAGAGCCCTCCGTCGATTGCTTAGTCTCGCTCCCGTGACCCTGCAAACGACACGCGTGCTCCGCGCCGCCCACGGTCAACCGTGGAACGGCGCGGAGTTTCGTTAGAGGGCAACCGTCACCGGCTTTTGATTTCTGCGTGGCGGTATAGTTTGGCAAAAGAGCAACCGGAGGAACTGGTCATGAACCGTCGCGATCTTCTTTTGAGCGGTGCCGCCGCCATTGGCGTCGTTGGGGCCGCGGCAACCATGCTGCGCATGGGCAGCCCGCAGCCCGCACAGGCCGCCGAAAAATTCGAGGTCACCAAGACCGACGATGAATGGAAAGCCATCCTGTCGCCGGCCGCGTTCGACGTGCTGCGCAAGGAAGGCACCGAATATCCAGGCACCAGCCCGCTGCTCAACGAACACCGCAAGGGTATTTTCGCCTGCGCCGGCTGCGACCTGCCGGTCTATCCCTCGGAGACGAAGTTCGATTCCGGCACCGGCTGGCCGAGCTTCTGGCAAGAGATCGCCAACGGCATCGGCAGGACCGAGGACAGGTCGCTCGGCATGACCCGCACCGAGGTGCATTGCCGCCGCTGCGGCGGCCATCTCGGCCATGTCTTCGACGATGGTCCGGCGCCAACCGGCTTGCGCCATTGCATCAACGGCGTTGCGCTGACCTTCAAGCCCGCCACGGCCTGAACCAGCCAGAAATACAAAAAACTCCGGGTCTTGCGGCCCGGAGTTTTTTGCGCGGTCAGAGCTTTTTCGGGCGTGGACTGGAGGAGCTTCCCGAAACCACTGCCACGTCTGGTACCTTTGCTTTGACGCAATTCCCAAGGGAAAGCGCTACGCGCTTTTCCCGGGAAAACCGCTTCACACTTTTCCTGGAATTGCTTTAGTGTCCACCACCTCCGCCGCCACCGGGCGCGGCCGGCTTGTTGATCAGCATGGTGAACAGGCCAAGCGTCGCGAATAGCACCGTCAGCATGTAGAACACATCCATGAAGGAGAGCAGCGCCGCCTGCTGCTGGACCATGCCCGACAGCTTGGAGATCGCGGCACTGGTGGCATCGAGACCCGTGACCTGCTCGAAATTGAGCGTCATATTCTGCAGCTTGGTCTGCGCGGCAGCACTGCCCCACTGCACATGCTCGGCGAGCCTTGCATAGTGGAAGGCATTGCGGTCGATCAGCACGGTGTTGATGAGCGCAAGGCCGACGGCACCGCCGAGGTTGCGGGTGAGGTTGAACAGGCCGGACGCGTTCTTCAGCCGGTCGGGCGGCAAGGTGCCAAGCGCGATGTTGTTGATCGGCACCATGCACAGCATCATAGAACAGCCGCGCAGGATCTGCGGGATCAGCAGCTCATAGAAATCCCAGTCGGCGGTCAGATGCGTCATCCACCAGGTGCCGGTGGCGAAGCCGAAGAAGCCGATCATCATCATCAGCCGCAAATCCATCTTGCTCGACAGGATGCCGGAGATCGGCGCGGTGATGAACATGGCCAGGCCGCTGACGAACAGCGCCTCGCCGATCATCATCGAATCGTAGCCGCGGATGCGTCCGAGGAAGACCGGATAGAGATAGGTCAGCCCATAGAGGCCGATGCCGATGACGAAGGAAAACAGCGAGCCGAAGGCAAAGTTGATGTTGCTGAAGGCTCGGAGATCGACGATCGGCTCCTCGGCGGTGAAGACACGCCAGAAGAAGATCACCGCACCGACGGTCATGACGATGGCACAGATGAACACCCCCTGGTCCTGCAGCCAGTCATTGTTCGGGCCTTCCTCCAGCACATATTCCATACAACCGAGGAAGGCCGCCATGCCGGCGAGGCCCCACCAGTCGAACTTGTTGAACAGCTTGAGATTGGGCTTGTCGAAATCGATCAGCGACCACGCGGCTGTCGCCACCAAAATGCCGGGCACGACGTTGACCAGGAACAGCCAGTGCCATGAAAAAGCGTGGCTGATATAGCCGCCGACGGTCGGGCCGATGGTCGGCGCCAGCGTCGCCACCAGGCCGATCATCGGCGAGACGATGGCGCGGCGCGAGGGTGGGAAGATGGTGAAGGCCGCGGCAAAGACGCTCGGGATCATGCCGCCGCCGATGAAGCCTTGCACGGCGCGGTAGACGATCATCTGGTCGATGTTGGTGGCGGTCGCGGCCAGCGCGCTGGCCGCGGTGAAGCCAGCGGCGGCGATGGTGAACAGCACGCGCGTCGACAACATGCGGCTGAGGAAGCCCGACAGCGGGATCATCACCACCTCGGCGATCAGATAGGCCGTCTGCACCCACGGAATCTCGTCGGAGCTGGCGCTCAGGCCCGCCTGGATCTCGGATAGCGAAGCCGAGACGATCTGGATGTCCAGGATCGCCATGAACATGCCGAACACCATCGCCAGGAAGGCGATGACGCGCCGCGTCGAGATGGTATCAGGAACCGCCGGCTGTGCCGGCGGCGCTCCTGCGGTGATTGTTGCGGTTGCCATTGCATGGGCCTCCTTGAGGCAGGCCGGGGGGCTCGGTGCTCAATCAGCCACCGAGCCGCCCTCCGAGAAGCGCTTAGTTGGTCGTCGCGGCCGGTGCGGTGCGGCTGTCAACGTTGACGATAACGCTGAGGCCGGCGCGCAGCTTGCCGGTCTTCAGGGCATCTGCCGGGACATCGATGCGGACCGGGACGCGCTGCACCACCTTGGTGAAGTTGCCGGTGGCATTTTCCGGCGGCAACAGCGAGAACACCGCTCCTGAAGCCGGCGCCAGCGACGAGACGGTTCCCTGGATGGGCTGGCCGTCGATGGCGTCGACCGAGATGTTGACCTTTTCGCCGGGCACCAGCCGGGCAAGCTGGGTCTCCTTGAAGTTGGCGACGATGTAGAGCTTGTCCATCGGCACGACGACGGCGAGCTTCTGGCCGGGGCTGACGAGGTCGCCTTGCTCGACCGAGCGGTTGCCGACAACGCCGTCATAAGGCGCCTTGAGCACGGTGAAGGACAGGTCGCGGGCGGCCTTGTCGCGGCTGAGCTGCAAGGAGACGAGCGTGCTTGCCGATTCGGCGCGCTGTGCCTCGAACACGCCGATATTGGCCTGTGCGGCGGCGATCTGGGCATCGGCACCGACCAGAGCGGCATTGGCCTGGTCGAGCGCGGTCTGGGCGTCGTCGAGTTGCGCCTGCGTGCCGACATGCGTCTTGACCAGCTGCGCGGCTCGCTGCTGACCACGGGCGGCATTGTCGGCCGCGGCCTGGTCGGCGACCTTCTGCGCCTGGGCCTGCTGCAGGGAAGCCTGCGCCGCCTTGGTCTGCGCGTCGATGCGGTCGAGCGTCTTCGCCAGCGTGGCAATCTGCGCCTCGGCCTGTGCGACGGCGATCTTGTAGTCGCCATCGTCGATCGTCAGCAGCGGGTCGCCGGCCTTGACCAACTGGTTCTCGCTGACCTTGACCTGGTCGACATAGCCCGAAATCTTGGGCGAGACGAACGCCATGTCGGCCTGGACGTAGGCATCGTCGGTCGAGATCATGAAGCGGCCCGTGGTCCAGTAGTCGTAGCCGTACCAGGCGCCGCCGCTCAGCAGCGCAAGGCCGATGATCGGCAGCAGGAAGGAACGCACCGAGCGCTTCTTCTTGGCCGGAGCTTCAGCCGCAGGCGGCGGTGCGACCGGCTGGACGGGAATTTCCGGAGCTTCGGTCGCCGGAGCGACCTTGGCATTGGGGAAAGGGCGGACTTCGGCAGTGGTGGGCGCGTTCGAGGACATGACATCTCTCTAAAGTAATAATACTGAACCGTTCGGTTCGATCCGGCCGTTGACATAGCGTGAAAAGAAGACCATATCAAGAGGCAATCGAACCGATTGGTTCGAATTATTTTCGAGGTGTCACCCTATGGCCGAAACCTTACCCAATGCCGAAACCCTGACCAGAGACCCCTGCGATTTGCTCGACAGCATCCGCCGCGGCCGCCATGCCGCAGGGCAGGATCCGGCCAAGCGCAGCCAGATCATCGACGGCGCCCGTCGAGTTTTCATCGAGAAGGGCTTCGAAGCCGCCTCCATGAATGACATCACCCGCGAGGCCGGTGTCTCCAAAGGCACCATCTATGTCTACTTCGCCAACAAGGAAGAGCTGTTCGAAGCGCTGATCGAGGAAGAGCGCGGCACCATCTTCAAGAACATGTACGACCTGCTGGACAACGCCGACGATCTGCGTGAGACGCTGGTGAAGTACGGCAAGGTGCTTGCGCTGAAGATTACGTCGGCCAAGGTCATCCAGGCGCAGCGCACAGTGATCGGTGTTACCGACAGGATGCCCGAGCTTGGCGCGCGGTTTTATGAACGCGGCCCCAAACGCGGCCATGACAAGACGATGGAATTTTTCAACGCCGCCATCGAGCGTGGCCTTTTGCGGATCGATGACGTCGATCTGGCCGCCTATCAGTTCACCGACCTGTGCCTGGCCGGCCTCTTCCGGCAGTGCATATTCGCCTACCGTACCAAGGCGCCGAGCCAGGATGAGATAGACCACGTCGTCAGGTCGGGCGTCGGCATGTTCCTGACGGCCTACGGCACCAAAGCGCTTGCCGAGGAAGAAAGCCACGCGATGATTGCCCTGGAGGCAAAGGCTTAGCCGCCATTGGCCGCGAGTACGATCGCGGCGTGCAATTCCTCCAGCCCCTCGCCCTTTTCCGATGACGTCGCCAGGACGAACGGAAATGCCGCCGGGCGCTTCTTGATCTTGGCCAGCGTCTCTTCGATCAGCCGCGGCACTCCGGCGGCCTTGATCTTGTCGGTCTTGGTCAGCACGATCTGGTAGGACACCGCCGCCTTGTCGAGCAGCGACAGCACCTCGTCGTCCTTGGCCTTGATGCCGTGACGGGCGTCGATCAGCACATAGACCCGTTTCAGCGTCACCCGGCCCTTGAGATAGTCGAAGACCAGCTTGGTCCACTCGTCGACCTTCTCCTTGGGCGCGGTGGCGTAGCCGTAGCCCGGCATGTCGACCAGCGCCATCGGCGGCAGATCGGCGCCCTCGCCCGAAAATCCATCCGGCACGAAATAGTTGAGCTCCTGCGTGCGCCCCGGCGTGTTGGAGGTGCGCGCCAGCCCCTTCTGGTTGACCAGCGCGTTAATCAGCGACGATTTGCCGACATTGGAGCGGCCGGCAAAGGCGATTTCCGGCGGTCCTTCCGGCGGCAGGAATTTCATGGCCGGCACGCCACGGATGAAGATCCACCCGCGCGTGAAGAGGTCGGTGGTGATCACGGTGCTGTTCAGAGCGTTCAAGCTGCTGCCTCCAGAAGAGAGATGTCGGCGCCCCTGATGGCGTCGAGGTTGCGGCCGATCTTGGCCGCCATGCACTTAGGCGGTCGCACGCGCCCGGTCAAAATAACGTGATCCGCCCTATAGCACCAATCGGCTGGTGAGCGAGTCGTCCGTGACGAAGAAGCTCATTTGTTGCCGCGGCAGATGACGATCGGATTGGACAGCGCACTGTCGAAACCGCTGCCCTGGTAGACGGTGACGTTCGAGTATCCGGGGGGCAGCAAGAAGCTGCCTTCGACGACTTTCTGATCGCCCGCCATGGTGTGGAGATCCCAGCTAAAGGTGCAGAATTGCGGTGGTGCCGCGGGTTTGACGTGGCTGCAGTTCAACTGCGCGCCACCCAGCATGGCGGCGCCACCGCAGCTGACCGCCTCGTTTGCAAACGCGGCGCCCGGGCATCCGACGAGAGCCGTCACGGCTGCGATCCTGATCCAGTTCATCGTCGAAATCCTCGCCGGAAAACGCTCGCCGCCAGGGCGTCTTTCGGCGCCGTGGCCCATGCAATTTTTGTTCCGGGCGGCTTAATCCGTCTTGCACGCGCCGTCCAGCAGGATTATGTGCATGATGATAATAAGCATGCTCACGAAAGCTTGTCCGTAGACCCTGATCTCCTCCCATGTCCTCCTCGCCCAATATCAGCTTCGTGCTGCACGACGTCGCACGCCTGCTTCGAAAGCGGCGTTCGCGGACGTCGGGACTGATGCGCAGCGACGGCCAGAAAACACGAGACGAGCCCTTCGCCGGCCTTTCGTTCAATGCACGGCAGCATCTGCTGCCAACCCTAAGCTTGATCAAATCCAATCTGCTCGCGGCTTGCACCCAGCTTGCCGTCGACCGGGAGAAAGTACATGGCTGAATCGACATCCCCCAAGAAGCCTGCCGAAGACGACCCTTCCGTAGGTCGCACCGGCGACCAGGTCATCCGGCTGGACAGCGAACGCGAACAGAGGCGCGCCAATGTCGTCATCGACAATGACGGGCCGGAAGCCCCGGTTGCGCTGGAGCCGGCGGCACTCGAGGCTCCGGCCAAGGAGCCGCAGCCAAAGCAGACGCCTGCCGCCATTACCCCTCCTGCCCCGGCCAAGCCGAAGCGCAGCCTGACGCGGCCGGTGCTGTTTGCCCTGCTTCCCGTCGCGCTGGTCGTCGGCGGCTATTACTACGTCACCGGCGGCAAGGTGATGACGACCGACAATGCCTACATCCAGGCACAGTCGCTCGGCGTTTCCACCGACGTCTCCGGCACCGTGCAGGAGATCGATGTCCACGAGAACCAGGCGGTGAAGAAGGGGGACGTGCTCTTCCGCCTGCGGCCGGCCTCCTTCGAAACCGCTCTTGCCGCCGCCCAGGCGCAGCTCGGGACCGTGCGCAACCAGGTGCTGACCTTGCAGGCGAGCTACCAGCAGTCGCTGGCGCAGATCGAACAGGCGCAGGCCGACATTCCCTATTACGAGGCCGCCTTCCAGCGACAGCAGGACCTGCTGAAGACCTCGACCGCCTCCAAGGCGTCTTTCGACAGCGCCCAGCACGACCTCGTCGCGGCACGCCAGAAAGTATCCGTCGCCAAGGCACAGGCGCACGCCATGCTTGCCCAGCTGGGCGGCGACGCAGACCAGCCGGTGGAGAAGAACCCGTTCTACCTACAGGCCCAGTCGGGTGTCGACGATGCGCAGCGCAACCTCGGCGACTCCGTCGTCAAGGCGCCGTTCGACGGCGTCGTCACCAATGTCGACGCGCTGCAGGTCGGCAAGTATCTACCGGCTTCGCAGCCGGCCTTCAGCCTGGTGTCGTCGACCGATCTGTGGATCGAGGCGGAGCCGAAGGAAACCGAGCTGACCTATGTGCGGCCAGGACAGACGGCGACGATCAGCGTCGACACCTATTCCGGCACCGTATGGCACGGAACTGTTGCCTCGATCAGCCCCGCCTCGTCGTCGAGCTTCTCGCTGCTGCCGGCGCAGAACACCACCGGCAACTGGGTCAAGGTCGTGCAGCGCATCCCGATGCGCGTGACGGTCGATGATCCCCAAGGCAAACCGCCGCTGCGTGGCGGCATGAGCGCCGTGGTCGACGTCGAGACCGGCCATGCGCGCGGCCTGCCGGACTTCGTCACCAACCTCCTGAATCGGCTCGGACAGAAATCATGAGCAGCGCGACCGCGGCAGGTGCCACACCGGTGGTCGCCAATCGCGGCGCCATCACAGCTTGCGTGATCCTGGCGGTCATCATGCAGGCGCTGGACACGACCATCGCCAATGTGGCGCTGCCCTATATTCAGGGCAGCGTTTCGGCCAGCGCCGACCAGATCAACTGGGTGCTGACCTCCTACATCGTCGCGGCGGCCGTGATGACGCCGCCTTCGGGCTACCTCGCCAATCGTTTTGGCCGCAAGCGCATCCTTTTGACCTCGATCACCGGCTTCGTGGTCGCCTCTGTGCTGTGCGGCTTTGCGCAGTCGCTGCCGCAGATCGTCGGCTTCCGCTTGCTGCAGGGCTTTTTCGGCGCGGCTCTGGTGCCGCTGTCGCAGAGCATCCTGCTCGATATCTACAGCGTGGAAGAGCGTGGCTCGGCGATGGCGCTGTTCGGCATTTCCGTCATGGTCGGACCGGTGCTCGGGCCGGTCATCGGCGGCTGGCTGACCGAAAACATCAGCTGGCGCTGGGTGTTCTACATCAACGTACCGATCGGCGCGCTGGCTTTCGCCGGCGTCTCCCTGTTCGTCCTGGAAACCAAGCTGGACATCAAGGCAAGGCTGGACTGGCTGGGTTTCGGCATGCTCAGCATCACCATCGCGGCGCTACAGATGTTTCTCGACCGAGGCGAACAGCTCAACTGGTTCTCGTCCTCCGAGATCATCGTCGAGGCGCTGATCTGCGCTTCCGCCTTCTACATCTTCCTCGTACACACCTTCACCGCCAAAAACACCTTCGTGAACCCGCGGCTGTTCCTCGACCGGAATTTCGCGGTCGGCATGATCTTCATTTTCATCATCGGCATCACCTATCTCGCCTCGCTGGCGCTGATGACGCCCTATCTGCAGACGCTTATGGGCTATCCGGTGGTGACGGCCGGCATCGTCATGGGCCCGCGCGGCCTTGGCACGATGGCCTGCATGTTCCTGGTCGGCAGACTGATCGGCAAGGTGGATACACGATGGCTGCTGTTCATCGGCCTCGCGATCACCGCCTGGGCAATGTACGACATGACCGGCTGGACCCCCGACGTCTCGCAATGGACGATCATCAGCACCGGCTTCGTGCAGGGCGCGGGCCTGGGCTTCCTGTTCGTGCCGCTGACCACCATCACGTTCGCCACGCTGGCGCCGGAGCGTCGCGCGGAAGGCACCGGTCTCTACAATCTGTCGCGCAATATCGGCTCCAGCGTCGGCATCTCGGTGGTCACCGCACTGCTGACGCAGAACGTGCAGATCAACCATGCCAACATCGCCGCCTATGTGACGCCCTTCAACCAGGCGTTCGGCAATCCGGCGATCGCGCAAGCGATGAACCCCTACACCGCCGCCGGTCGCGCCGCACTTGACGGCGTGGTGACGCTGCAGGCGACTGTTATCAGCTACATGAACGACTTCAAGCTGATGATGATCCTGTCGCTGGCCGCCATCCCGCTGGTTCTCCTGCTGCGCAAGCCGGGCACGCCGGCCAAGGTCGACCACAGCGCCGTGATGGAGTGAGGGGCTGGTCGGCTTTCGACCGCTGACGCCCAGCTCACGCTACGCAAAAAGAAACCGGGATCCTGTGAGGGACTACAGGACCCCGGCCTCGCCGATACGGCTTCCCAAGGAAACATGGACCTCGTCATGAGGCGGGGATGGCAGACCGAGAAAGCCCAACGAGCTGCCATTGCCCCCTTTCGCCGGAAGCCGTTACTTCGGCAACAGCACCTTGTTGACGACGTGGATGACGCCGTTCGACTGGTTGACGTCGGCAATCGTCACCTTCGCCTCGCCGCCGGACTCGTCCATGATGTAGAGCTTGCCCTTCTTGACCTCGGCGGTGAGCGTGTCGCCCGAGATGGTCTTCATCTCGTACTTGCCGCCCATCGCCTTGGCTTTCTTCATCATCTCGGCGCCTGAAATCTTCCCAGCCACGACATGCGCGGTTAGCACCTTGGTGAGCTGGCCCTTGTTCTCGGGCTTGAGCAGCGTATCGACGGTGCCCTTGGGCAGTGCGGCGAAAGCTTCGTTGGTGGGCGCAAAGACGGTGAACGGGCCGGCGCCCTGCAAGGTGTCGACCAGGCCGGCGGCCTTGACGGCGGCGACCAGCGTCGTGTGGTCCTTCGAATTGACGGCGTTCTCGACGATGGTCTTGGTGGTGTACATCGGCGCGCCGCCAACCATGGGGTTCTTGGCGAAGGCCGGAGCAATGATCGTGGTGCTGGCGACGAGCGCGGAAAGCGCGATGATGCGGAATGATGGCAAGCGCATTTGGTCTTCCTCCGGGTGAGGGCTGATCGGAATTGATAGCCTTTGGAAATGCACACGCAGTCACGCCGCGCGGCGGCTGGCAGTTTCGTCGATCACGGGAACGTGAACGACTATCCGCGCAAAGAAAAAGCCCGGACGAACCGGGCTTTTCGCGAAGGAGAGAGCGTTTCTATTCCGCTTTTTGCAGAAGACGGGACGGCTACTCCGCCGGCGACGGCTTCTTTCGAAACAGCGCGACCAGATTGTCCCACAGTTCGATCTTAGCGCCCTGGCGCTTCATGATCACGCCTTGCTGCAGGATCGAAAGCGAGTTGTTCCAGGCCCAGTAGATGACGAGGCCGGCCGGGAAACCCGCCATCATGAAGGTGAAGATAACAGGCATCCAGGTGAAGATCGCGGCCTGGGTCGGATCCGGCGGCGTCGGGTTCATGCGCATCTGCAGGAACATGGTGACACCCATGATCAGCGGCCACACGCCGATCATCAGCATGTGCGGCAGCGTGACCGGCACAAGGCCGAACAGGTTGAAGATCGACGTCGGGTCGGGCGCGGCCAGATCCTGAATCCAGCCGAAGAACGGCGCGTGGCGCATCTCGATGGTGATGTAGAGCACCTTGTAGAGCGAGAAGAAGACCGGGATCTGCAGCGCCACCGGCCAGCAGCCGGCAAGCGGATTGATCTTCTCGGTCTTGTACAGCTCCATCATCGCCTGCTGCTGCTTCATCTTGTCGTCCGCGTATTTCTCGCGGATCTCGAGCATCTTGGGCTGCACCTTCTTCATGTTCGCCATCGACGCGTAGGATTTGTTGGCGAGCGGGAAGAAGAGGGCCTTGACGATGACGGTGGTGGCGAGGATCGCCAGGCCGAAATTGCCGAAGAGTTTGTAGAGCGTGTCGATCAGCCAGAACATCGGCTTGGTGATGAAATAGAACCAGCCCCAGTCGATCAAGAGATTGAACTGGCGAATATGACGGTCCGCCTCGTAGGCGTTGATCTTGGCGACTTCCTTGGCGCCTGCGAAGATCTCGGTCTCGACGGTCGCGGACTGGCCGGCATCGACATTGATCGCATCGGTAAGGAAGTCGGACTGGTAGCGGTGCCGGCCATCCTCGAAAAAGGCATAGCGCGGCTGGAAAGGCTGCTTCTCGGTCGGCACCAGCGTGACGGCCCAGTATTTGTCGGTGATGCCGAGCCAGCCATCGGTCGACTTGCCCGGAGTGACCTGCTTTTCAGATTCGATCTTGGCGTATTTGTATTCGGCCAGGCCTTCAGTGCCGGTGACGCCGATCAGGCCTTCATGCAGCACATAGGTGCTGGCCACGGCCGGCTTGTCATAGCGGGTAACTCGGCCGTAATTGAACAGCGAAACCGCGCTCGCGCCGGAATTCTGCACCGTGTCCGAGACCGTGAACATATAGTTGGCGTCGACGGAGAAGGTGCGCTTGAAGGTCAGGCCCTTGTCATTGGTGTAAGTGAGCGTCACCGGCGTCGACGGGCTCAGCGTCGGATTGCCGTCCACGCTCCACACCGTTTCCGCGCCCGGGACCGTACCGGTCTTGTCGTTGCCGACAAAGCCGATCTCGGCGAAATAGCCGGTGGGCAGAGCCTGCGGGTTGAGCAGTTCGATCTCGGGCGAATTCTTGTCGACGGTTTCGGTGTAGTGCTTGAGCTTGAGGTCGTCGAGGCGCGCGCCGGTCAGGTTGATCGAGCCCTCGAGGCTCGGCGTATCGATCTTGACGCGCTTCGACGCGGCAAGCGCCTGGTCGCGGCTGGCCGCGGTGACGGCATCACCGCCGGGCGCGCTGGGAATGGTGCCCGGCGCCGGAGCCGGTGTTCCAGCACCCGGATTGGCCGCCTCGGCCGCCTTCTTCTGCTCTTCCACACGCTGCTGCTCGATCTTGGCGGCCTCGCGCTGCGACGCGACGCGCGGGTTCATGTAGAAAACCTGCCACAAAGTCAGGATCAGCACCGACAGCGCGATGGTGATGAAGAAGTTCCGGTTGTTTTCCATCGAGAGCCCTTGGCCTATCGTGTTCCGCGAAGTCGGCGGGAGAGTTCGGCCTTCAACTGGCCGAACGGGGCGCGCAGTGCGTCATCGCGCCCGACGATGACATAATCATTGCCGGGCACCATGTCATCTGCGGCATGGACGCGGACGGCTTCTTTCAGCCGCCGCCTGACGCGGTTGCGCACAACAGCGTTGCCGACCTTCTTGGTGACGGTGTAGCCGACGCGCGGCACGCCGCCATCGCCGCGGTCCAGGACCTCGACGAGGAAGAACCGTCCGCGTCGCTTTTCACCACGACGGACGGCCAGGAATTCCGCGCGTTTCAGAAGCCGCTTGGGAGCTTGCCCCACTGGCTTACCGGTTGCGGGCAACGATCTCGTCTCGCTTAGGCGCTGAGCCGCTTGCGGCCGCGGTTGCGGCGAGCTGCGACGACGCCACGACCACCCTTGGTGGCCATGCGGGCACGGAAACCGTGCCGGCGTTTGCGGACGAGTTTGGACGGTTGGTAGGTACGCTTCATTTGTTTTAATACCGCGGGGTGCGGCCCTTCTTGATTCTGTCACTTTGTAACAGGAGCTTTGCCGGGCCGGCTTTGGCGCGATCGAAACCGCGCCGGGACGAATGGCCCGAGCGTGAGCGGGCTTATAGAAAGAAGGGTTTTGGAAGTCAATCCGGGGTCGTCGCGCCAAGGATGCAGGCTTTATGACGGTAATTTAATGTTCCAGCCAAAGGATGAAATTGGCAAAAATGCCGCAATCGCCTAATCTTGGCTGATCAAGTGATTGTGAAGACAGAGTCGCATGAGCGAAATCAGCCAAGCGGGGGAAGGGATCGGCACGGCGCCTGCCGCCGTCCGCGGCGTGCCGCTGTCGCGCGGCCTGTCGACAAAACTGCTGCTGCTCACCATCGTTTTCGTGCTTCTGGCCGAAGTGCTCATCTTCCTGCCCTGGATCGCCAGTTACCGGCTGAGCTGGCTCAAGGAGCGGCTGAGCACGGCCGCCGCCGTGTCGATCGTACTGGTGCAGGGTGAGTCCACTTCCTTGTCACGCACGGCGCAGAACGACGTGCTGATGGCGATCGGCGCCAAGGCGATCGCGGTGCGCGACGGCGGCGTCTCGCGGCTTCTGGTGGTGGCGGACATGCCGCCGCAGGTCGACGAGCACATCGACCTCGCCAGCGTCGGCATGGTCAAGGGAATGACCGGCGCGCTCGACACGCTGTTCTTCGGCGGCGACCGGATGCTGCGGGTTTTCGGGCCGGTCGGCGACAGCGACAAGGAGTTCGAGCTGATCATGCCGGACTATTCGCTGCGCAAGGCGATGCTCATCTACTCGCGCAATGTCGCCTTCGTCTCGCTGCTGATCTCGCTGTTCACGGCCATGCTGGTCTATGCCGCGATCGACCTGATCATGATTGGGCCGATCCGCACGATGACGCGCTCGATGCTGGCCTTCTCCGAAGCCCCCGACGACCCCGGGCGCATCATCCATCCCGCCGCCCGCGCCGACGAGATCGGCGTTGCCGAACGCGAGCTGTCGCAGATGCAGGAGCGGCTGCAAAAAATGCTCTCCGAGCAGAAACACCTTGCCGACCTCGGCTTGGCGGTCTCGAAGATCAATCACGACATGCGCAACATCCTGGCTTCGGCACAGCTGATGTCGGACCGCCTGCGCCAGGTCAGGGATCCGACCGTGCAGGCCTTCGCGCCGAAGCTTTTGCGCGCGCTCGACCGTGCCGTCTCCTACTCGGAAGGTGTGCTTCACTACGGCCGCACGCAGGAGCCGCCGCCTTCGCGCCGCCGGGTGCGGCTGCGCCAGCTGGTCGAGGACGTGCACGGGCTGCTCGACATTGAGGAGGGCATAGAGTTCATCAACGCCGTCGAGGCGGCTTTCGAGGTGGACGCCGATTCCGACCAATTGTTCCGCGTGCTCACCAATCTGTGCCGCAACTCGGTCCAGGCGATGGCTGCGGACACCGAGAGCGCGGTGGTGCGGCGGCTCGCCGTATCGGCCGAGCGCATGGGCAGCGTCAGCCGCATCGCCGTTACCGACACTGGCCCCGGCCTGCCGCCGAAGGCGCGCGAAAACCTGTTCGCGGCGTTCCGCGGCTCGGCGCGCAGCGGCGGCACCGGCCTTGGCCTGGCCATCGCGCACGAACTGATCCGGGCGCATGGCGGCACGGTGGAACTGGTCGAGTCGATTGGCGGACGCACCACTTTCGCCGTCACCATCCCCGACCAGCCGGTGCGGCTCGACCAGGCCCGCGGCAGCCTGCGTCGCCCGGCATGACGGCCTCGGCGCTGTTTTAACAAGGCATTTGCCCTTCAGACCTGACGCGCTCCATGAGCCTCGCCGAGATTTTTCCCCTCTCAGCCTGAAATCATGCTGGCTCCCCGACAGCTTCAAAGCCTCGGGATCGGGGCCGTCAACGCCAGATGACGAACTCACGACAAAACTTTTGCCGGTTCGGCTTGCTTTTCCCAAATTCAGTCGCTAGGGAACTGCACACATTCGCGGCCGGTCCTTGGGATCGGATCGCGGGGCCGTTGAAAACATGGCCTGATGCGCGCCCGTAGCTCAGCTGGATAGAGCACCAGACTACGAATCTGGGGGTCAGGAGTTCGAATCTCTTCGGGCGCGCCATTCCATCCGATTGATTTCCCAGCGCTTTTAATAGTCGCCATTGACCTCGATCCAGTAGCCATCGGGATCCTTTAGATAGACGGATCGCTGACCGTCCGCCCTCACGTGCTCCTTGCCGATTTCGCCCGCAAGGTTACAGAACGGAATACCCTTGCTGCTTAAATGCTGCAAAGCCTGATCGAAATCGGTGGTGGAGATGCAAAAATGCGTCGACATCGTCACAAAGGTCTTGCCGAAGTCACCTTCGATCAGATGAAGCGACTGGCCATCGCCAAGGCCGAACCAGCGGATGTTCGGCTTTCCTGCTCCACAAGCAATCTCGGGCAGTTGGAGTGCATCCTGATAGAATTTCGCGCTGGCTGCCAGATCGCGGACGCGGAGGGAAACATGATTGAGGCGCAGTGCCACCACGACGGTCTCCTAAAGCCACCGAAAGTGGGGATGGTGCGTTGGCCGAGCCTTTGCCGTCAATAGGGCCATCGAGCGTCGATACGCCAGGCAATCGTCGTCGGCTTCGACATGCAGCTCGGCCCCATGCTCGGAGCGGAGGCGTTGGGCCAGGAGCTGGCGCTGCTTGGCACGATGATTAGCTTCTTCCCGTTGCCGGGGATCGCGCCCCTGGGCTCACACGGCGCCAAACCTCCTTTATATAGTTTCTGCCGATACAGCCGATACTGTCCGTTCGCATGCAGCGGGCGGAGCCTTTGGAGTAGATCCGACCATGCCCCATCCCAGCATCAAGCGCGCCCTGATCACCGGCGCCGGAGCCACCGACGGCATCGGCTTTGCCATCGCCCGCCAGCTTGGTCACGCCGGCGATGCCGTGTGCCTCACCGGCGCCAGTGCGCGCGTGCTTGATCGCGCCGCCGAGCTTTGTGCAGAGGGCATCGGTGCCAGGGCCGTGGTCGCCGATCTCACCAAGGCCGCCGATGTCGCGCGGCTGCGGGCAGAGGTCGGCGCTGTCGACATACTGGTCAATAATGCCGGCATGGGCTCGCTGGCGTCACCTTCGGTCGACAAGACTTTTGTTGCGATGACCGAGGCCGATTGGGATCAAGGCATCGAGGTCAGCCTGAAGACGGCGTTTCTGGTCACCCATGCGTTCCTGCCGGCGATGGTCGACGCAGGCTATGGGCGCATCGTCAATGTGGCGTCGGTCACCGGGCCGCTGGTGTCCTTCGTCGGCACATCAGCCTATTCCGCCGCCAAGGCCGGCATGGTCGGCCTGACGCGCACGCTGGCGCTCGAAGTGGCGAGGCACGGCATAACCGTCAACGCCGTGGCGCCCGGCTGGATCGCGACGGGCTCGTCGAGCGAGATGGAGTTGGAAGCGGCCCTGCACACACCCCCGGAGCGCGCCGGTCGGCCGGATGAAGTGGCAGCAGCAGTGGTGTTCCTGGCCTCCGAAGGCGCCAGCTATGTCAACGGCGCTCTTCTGGTGGTC
Source organism: Mesorhizobium sp. NZP2077 (assembly GCF_013170805.1). NCBI lineage: Bacteria > Pseudomonadati > Pseudomonadota > Alphaproteobacteria > Hyphomicrobiales > Phyllobacteriaceae > Mesorhizobium > Mesorhizobium sp. NZP2077. The sequence continues at coordinate 655,965 of NZ_CP051293.1, forward strand.
GATGGCGGCAACTGCCTTCAGGAGCACAAGGGCTGAGTGCCTCCCAATCAGGGAACCAAACCGCTCAGCGAAGGTTTTCTCCTTGAAGGGACCGCAAATCTCAAGGATGCGGAATTATGTACGACCATCTGGAACTGGAACTGGCGAGAGCCAGGCAGCGCGTCAAGCGTGCGGAACTCTTTCTCACGCGAGCGAGTGAGATGCTGGACGAGGAACGTGGCGTCGGTATCAGCCTTGCCTTGTGCTGCCGGATCAGATCCGAGCAAACGCGTCTGGCTGAAGCGCGCTCTCGCCTCCGCCACATCGATCCCAAGACACACTGATTGTCCCATGGCTATGCCCTTCGAATCTCCCGAAAAGAGTGCGGCAAATCGAGCCGCAAAGCTCGCCGTGCTGCGAAAGCTGATGGTGAAGCATATCGAGCGCACCGACGCTCAGGCGCAGAATGTCGAACAGGCGCTGGCGATGTTGGCTGAGGCAACGGCTAGGGTCCGCAGCGCGCATCAGTAGCGCCGCCTCCGTCATTCTTGGCTGCTCACGACGCCTTGGCGAAAAAGCTCTGATAATCCGATTTCGCCTGCAGCAGGCGCAGCACGCGATCCGCGCACGGGCTCGTGCAGGCGCACCGGCCCGCGCGACATCGCCGGCGCAGATCGCTTCGATCTCGGTATGCTCGTCGGGCCGCTGGTGCACTGCACCGGTATCGGCTTCTGAACGTCGTCACCGGGGTATTGACGATGAAATAAAAAGCGGATTTGATAATACGTGGATACAAAAATGCTTTTAGGTGCCCCATGCCAGCAGCCTTTCCGGCAGAGCCACAGATGTCCGCCACTGCCGAGGAAGAGGCGTACAGGCACGTTCATAGAGCCCTTCGCTTCGGCCGCTACAAACCGGGCGAAAGGCTTATTCCGGAGGAGATTGCCGCCGAGATCGGCATGAGTCGCATGCCGGTGCGGGAAGCCTTTCGGCGCCTGGCCTCCGACGGGCTGGTGGTTCTGCGGCCCAATCGTGGATGCGTGGTCGCAGGCCTGACGGTCGATGAGCTTTACGAGATTTTCGAAATTCGCTCGGTTCTGGAGGGACTGGCCGTAAGGCTGGCGATGCCCCGGATCGATGAGGAGGAGTTCGAGGAACTCGATCGCCTGCTCGAGCGCATGGAACGCGCGGGCCAGAGCGGCAGCAGCGACTGGGTGGTCCGCCACCAGGAATTCCATGGCCGTATCTGTGCGCTAAGCCGGAGGCCCAAGCTTATCCACCAGATATCGGCGCTGCATGTGGTGATAGAGCCCTACATGCGCATCTGGTTCGACGACTGTGACAAGCCGCATTCTGCGCGCGAGGAGCATGCCGCCGTGATCGCGGCCTTGCGTTCAGGCGACGAACTTCACGCGGAAAAGGTGATGCAGGATCATATTCTCAGCACAGCACCGATGCTGGCCGAGTTTGTGAGTCCGAGCCGGTGACGAACGCCGGCCGGGCAGGAATGGCCTCGAACCGGCAATGCGGCCGGACGTAGGAACAGTTCGATCAGCCTATCAAAAAAGGGGAACCACATGAAAGTTTGTCGTTTGGCCGCAGTTGGGGCCGCACTCAGCATGTTCGGCTTCATGCACACCGCATTGGCCGAGGACGCGCCCAAGGCCATAACCATCGCCACGGAGGGCGCCTACGCTCCGTGGAACTTCACCAACGCAGACGGCAAGCTCGACGGACTGGAGATCGAACTCGCCAACAATCTTTGCGAGCGGATGAAGGTCAAATGCACCATCATCGCTCAGGACTGGGACGGACTTATTCCTTCGCTGAAGGTCGGCAAGTTCGATGTGATCATGGCCAGCATGTTCATCACGCCGAAACGCCTCGAGACCATCGACTTCACCCAGCCTTATGCGATCGACCCGGGCGGGTTCGCAGCCGCCAAGGATAGCGACCTGGGGAAGCTCGGCGCTTCGACCGAGAAATTCAAACTGGACGATGAGGCCGCTTCCAAGGCCGCGGTCGACAAGTTGAAGCCCTTGCTGAAGGGCAAGGTGGTCGGTGTCCAGGCGGCCACGGCCATGCTCGAATTCGTCAAGAAATACTTCGGCGACACGGTGGAGATCCGTGAGTACAAGACGACCGAGCAGCACGATCTCGATCTGGCCGCGGGCCGCATCGATGCAATATTCGCTCAGAAGACAGCGCTCGCCGCGACGCTCGCAAAACCCGAATTCTCGGGCTTCACGGTTGCAGGTCCGGGCTTTGTCGGCGGCTTGTTCGGCGCCGGAACGGGTGCGGGACTCAGGAAGGAAGACACCAAGCTCAAGGAAATGCTGAACGACGCGATCAGCGCCGCCATTGCCGACGGGACGATTAAACGCATCTCGGAAAAATGGGTGAAAACGGACGTGACGCCGGTCAAGTAGTCACGTGTGTATTCTGTCCGGCCGATTGGTATCAACCGATCGGCCGGGCGCCGCGCTGAACGATCGGGTTTCACATGACGGACACACTCCATATCCTTTCCGTGGGCAAGGGCGGCTGGGGCGGAGCCCTGCTGCTGGCAGCTGGCGTGACATTTGCGCTGTCAGTCCTCGGCTTCCTGCTCGGCGCTCTCTTCGGCGCGGTTGCAGCAGGAGGCCGGCTCTCCACGAGAGCTTTACCGTCATGGGTCGCCAAGGGCTATGGCACGGTGTTCAGGGGTGTGCCCGATCTGTTGACGATCTACCTGCTTTACTACGGCGGCAGCATAGCATTGACTGAGATCGGTAAATTCTTCGGCAGCGCAGGCTTCGTCGGGCTGCCGACATTTGCGACTGGCGTCCTGGCGATCGGCATCATTTCGGGCGCCTATCAAGCCGAGGTCTATCGCGGAGCGTATCTCGCCGTCGATCTCGGCCAGTTTGAGGCTGGCAAGGCGCTCGGCCTGTCCCGGTTCCAATTGCTGCGTCTCGTCATCGTGCCTCAACTGATGCGGCACGCCCTGCCGGGCCTCGGAAATGTCTGGCAGCTTGTGCTCAAGGATTCGGCCTTGATCTCCGTGATCGGCCTGGTGGAATTGATGCGGCAATCTCAGATCGGCGCGGGATCGATGCGGGAGCCCTTCGTCTTCTATATAGCAGCCGCGACGCTGTATTTCCTCATCGCTATCATGACCGGATCGGTCTTCCGCTACGGCGAGGCACGGGCGTGGCGAGGCATGGTCCACGCATGATCGACTTCGCCTTTTTTGTAGAAATCATTCCCACCCTTCTCTCCGGCTTGCCGCTAACCTTGCAACTTGCGGGGTTGTCGATCGGAATAGGCTTTGCCTTGGCCCTATTGCTCGCACTGGCGCAGCTGGGAAACCATCGGATGCTGGTCTGGCCCATCCGCTCCTTCGTTGCCGTCTTTCGCGGCACGCCATTGCTCGTCCAGATATTCCTCATCTATTACGGCCTCGGCCAGTTCCGCCCCACACTTCAGGCAGTTGGGCTCTGGTGGCTGTTTCGCGAGCCCTATTGGTGCGCCATCATCGCGCTCAGTCTCAATACCGCGGCCTATGGCAGCGAAATCCTGCGGGGTGCGATACAGGGTGTGCCGCGCGGCCTTGTCGAGGCGGCCTCTGCCCTAGGCATTACACGGCTCCAGACCCTGCGCCTCGTCGTTCTGCCTTTGGCGCTGCGCCAAGCCATACCGAGCTACAGCAACGAGATCATCCTCATGGTAAAGGGTACGTCGCTTGCATCGATCGTCACCCTGATGGAAGTGACGGGCATCGCCCAGGGGCTTATTTCGCAGACCTATCGCGCCGTAGAGGTTTTCGTGGCCGCGGGCGCGATCTATCTCACCATCAATTTCACGATCATCTCGGCACTGAACGCGGTGGAAACCTGGCTAACGCCTTATCGGGTCCGAGCCTGATACGCGTCTGGCGTAACGAGGAGAATTGGCAAAATGCGCAGTGTCGAGCAGCCGAAGCGATCCGTTGCCGTGTCGTGTTACGCCATGGCGGCAACGTCGCATCCATCAAACCAAGGGATACAAAGACAGAATGCGTGATTTCCAGTTTCCCGGCCGCTCGCCGGTTCGTGCGACAGAAGCGCTTGCCGCGACCTCGCATCCGCTTGCGACGCTTGCCGCGATAGAGATGCTGCGCGCCGGCGGCAATGCCATGGACGCCGCCGTCTGCGCCGCCGCTGTGCAAGGCGTGGTCGAGCCGCAATCGACCGGCATCGGTGGCGATTGTTTTGTCCTCTACTCCCCCGGAGGACAGGGCAAGGTGCTGGCTTTCAACGGTTCGGGCCGCGCGCCCGCGGGCGCCACCGTCGACTGGTATCTGGACAAGGGTTTTAGCGAGCTTCCCAAACAGGGCGCGCATGCGGTGACGGTGCCTGGCGCCGTCGATGCCTGGAGCCGGCTCCTGGAAGATCATGGCCGCAAGAGCCTGGCCGAGGTGCTGGCGCCGGCCATCCACTATGCCGAGAACGGCTATGTCGTGCATGACCGCGTCGCCTTCGACTGGGCCGAGCCGGAAACCGACCTGTCGGCCGACGAGCATGCCGCACGCATCTTCCTGCCGGGCGGCATGGCGCCGAAGGCTGGCGACGTACACCGCCAGCCGGAACTCGCCGCCACTCTGCGGGTGATCGCCAAACAGGGCCGCGCGGGCTTCTACGAAGGCGCGGTCGCCGACGACATAGTGCGCCGGCTCAATGAATTGGGCGGACTGCATTCGCATGAGGATTTCGCCGCGACGAAGGGCGACTATGTGGCGCCGGTCAGCACCGCCTATGGCGGCTACGACATCCACCAGATGCCGCCGAACAATCAGGGGCTGACGGCGCTGCTTATGCTGAACGTGCTGTCTGGCTTCAAGCTCGGCGGGTTGGACCCCAATGGCGCCGAGCGCCTGCATCTGGAGATCGAGGCCGGGCGGCTGGCCTACCAGGACCGCGACCGCTACGTCGGCGACCAGGACCGGGTTCATGTGCCGACAAAACAGATCCTTTCCGGCGCCTATGCCGACCGGCTGCGCGCCGAGATCCATCGCGACCGCGCCATGACGCACCTGCCGCGCCTGGACCTGCCGGACAGCGACACGGTCTACATCTCGATCGTCGACCGCGACCGCAACGCCGTCTCCTTCATCAACTCGACCTACTATTCCTTCGGCAGCGGTGTCGTCGGCCCCAAGACCGGTGTCGTGCTGCAAAACCGTGGCTCGAGCTTCCGCCTCGACCCGGCGCACCCCAACGCGATCGGGCCCGGCAGACGGCCAATGCATACGATCATGCCCGGCATGGCAACCAGGAACGGCCGCGTGGTCATGCCGTTCGGCGTGATGGGTGGTGGTTACCAGCCTTTCGGCCATGTCCATCTGCTGACCAACATGATCGATTTCGGCATGGACCCGCAGCAGGCGCTGGATGCGCCACGGGTGTTTTACAATGATGATATGGTGGAGGCCGAGCGCGGCGTTCCCGCCGAGGCGCTCGAAGGCTTGCGCCGTCGTGGCCATCGCATTGTCGAGCCGCATCATCCACTCGGTGGCGGGCAGGCGGTGCTGATCGACTGGGAGAAAGGCACGCTGACCGGCGCCTCCGATCCGCGCAAGGATGGTTTGGCGCTGGGATATTGAGGTGACCGCGAGAACCGGTTTCCGGACGTCGGCGCTGCCCTTCGTCTTCTGGGCTTTCTAGAAGCAGTCGTTTGAAACATATTCGGTGACCATGAGCACGAATTCAAAAGACCTCTCCCACCGTCTCGCCGCCGGCGCCGATGACGCACCGGCGATCCTGGCACCCGACAGGACCACCCTCACCCATGGCGGACTGCGCCGCCTGATCGCGGCCACGGCTGAGCGGCTGCATGCGCTCGGCATCGGCCGGGGCGACCGGGTGGCGATCGTGCTGCCGAACGGGCCGGAGATGGCCACCGCTTTTGTTGCCATGGCCGCCGCCGCCTCGACGGCGCCGCTCAACCCCGCCTATCGCGCCGATGAACTCGATTTCTACCTCACCGACATCGGTGCCAAGGCGATCCTTATCACGGAGAATGAGACCGGACCGGCGGTGGCGGTGGCCGAACGCCTCGGCATTGGCGTGCTGCGGCTGGTCGTTTCGCCCGGCACCCCCGCCGGCAGCTTCACCATCGAGGGCGCGGCGGTCGGTCCGCAAGCGGCGCCCGATATGGCGCGGGATAGCGACATCGCGCTTCTGCTGCACACATCGGGCACGACGTCGCGACCAAAACTGGTGCCGCTCAGCCATGCCAACATCGCCGCTTCATCAGCCCATATTGGCGCAACCGTCGGCCTGACCGCCGATGACCGCTGCCTCAACATCATGCCGCTGTTCCACATTCACGGCCTGATTGCGGCGGTGCTGTCGTCGCTGGCGTCGGGCGGCAGCATCTACTGCACGCCGGGCTTCAACGCGCTGCGTTTCTTCCAGTGGCTGAGCGACGCGAAGCCAAGCTGGTACACGGCGGTGCCGACCATGCACCAGGCGATCCTGCCCCGTGCGGCCCGCAATGCGGAGGTTCTGGAGTCCGCGCGCCTGCGCTTCATCCGCTCCTCCTCGGCGTCGCTGCCGGCGCAAGTGATGGGCGAGTTGGAAGCAACCTTCGGCTGCCCGGTGATCGAATCCTACGGGATGACCGAGGCCGCCCACCAGATGGCCTCAAACCGGCTGCCGCCGGGCCTGCGCAAGCCGGGCAGCGTCGGCGCCGGCGCCGGCCCGGAGGTGGCCGTCATGGCGCCCGACGGACAGCTGCTCAAAGCCGGCGAGACCGGCGAGATCGTCATTCGCGGGCCCAATGTCACGGCTGGCTATGAGAAGAACCCCGATGCCAATGCCACCGCCTTCGCGCATGGCTGGTTCCACACCGGCGACCAGGGCGTGCTCGACGAGGACGGCTATCTCCGCGTCACCGGCCGGCTCAAGGAGATCATCAACCGCGGTGGCGAAAAGATCTCGCCGCTCGAGGTCGACGACGTGCTGATGGATCATCCGGCGGTGGCGCAGGTCGTCACCTTCGCCATGCCGCATGAAAAGCTTGGCGAGGAGGTGGCGGCGGCCGTGGTGCTGCGCGAAGGCATGAGCGCCAATGAGAACGACATCCGCACCTACGCCGCGACCCGGCTCGCCGACTTCAAGGTGCCGCGCAAGGTGCTGATCCTCGAAGAAATCCCCAAGGGTGCGACGGGCAAGCTGCAGCGCATCGGGCTTGCCGCCAAACTCGGGCTTTGACGATGAAGATCACCATTTTCGGCGCCGGCGCGATCGGCGGCTATCTCGCCGCCAAGCTGGCGATCGCCGGCCGCACCGAGCTGTCGATCGTCGCCCGCGGCGCTCATCTCGAAGCGATCCAGGCAAACGGCCTGCGCCTGATCGAGGATGACGAAGAATCGGTGGCGCCGGTCCGCGCCGCAGCCAAGGCCGAGGAACTCGGCGTGCAGGATTACGTGGTTCTGGCGCTGAAAGCCCATTCGCTGACCCCGGCGCTGGACCAGATCGCACCGCTGCTCGGGAACCACACATCCGTCGTCACCATGCAGAACGGCGTGCCGTGGTGGTATTTCCATGGCGTTGGCGGGCCGCTCGAGGGCACCAGACTGAACGCGGTCGATCCCGGCGGCGCGATCTGGCAACGGATCGGGCCGCAGCGCGTCATCGGCTCGGTCGTCTATCCCGCCGTCGAAGTCGACGCGCCCGGCCTCATCCGCCATGTCGAAGGCAAGCGCTTTTCGCTCGGCGAACCCTCGGGCGCGCGCAGCGAACGCGTGACGCGCCTGGCCGAGGAAATGGTCAAGGCCGGCCTGCAGGCGCCGGTGCGCGACGACATACGCAGCGAGATCTGGGTGAAGCTGTGGGGCAACCTCTCCTTCAACCCGATCTCGGCGCTGACCGGCTCCACGCTGGCCGCGATCGTCGCCGACGAAGGCACCCGCCAGCTTGCCCGCGCCATGATGCTGGAAGCGCAAGCGATCGGCGAAAGCCTTGGCGTGCGCTTTCCGATCGGGGTCGATCGCCGCATCAAGGGCGCCGGCGATGTCGGCGAACACAAGACCTCGATGCTGCAGGACCTGGAGCGCGGCCGGCCGATGGAGATCAACGCGCTGGTGAGCGCGGTGCAAGAACTTGGCCGGCTAACGGACAAGCCGACGCCGACGATCGACGCCGTGCTGGCGCTTGTGCGGCGCCTGGCGGTGGAACGCGGGTGTTACGGGTGATGGGGACGCGTCGGCGCCGCTGGCCTGCACGCGGCCGTTGCTAAGCGGCGGCGCCGGTTTGGGATTTGAGCGGCAAGCCCGCTGCTGGATCAAGGAAGGTAGAGAGAGAGTTGTCGAAGCGGCCTGGCTCGAAGGCCAGCGCATCATGCATGGGAAGTGCTGCCGAGAAGAGAAAGCCCTGCGCGACCATGCAATCGAGCGACCGCAGGATCAGGCGATCAGCGTCGGTTTCGACCCCCTCGGCGACCACCTCCATTCCCAGCGTTCGCCCGAGATCGATGACTGCCTTGACCAGGGCCTGATCTTCCACGGATTTGGCGAGATCGCGAACGAAGTCCTTGTCGATCTTGATCTTGCGGATTCGGCTGTCCTTCAGCGAAACCAGCGTCGAAAAGCCGGTGCCGAAATCATCCAGCACAATCGATAGGCCCGCATCCGCCAGGCGTTCCAGCTTTTCGTCAACCCTGTCGCGATCCACGGGCGCTTCTTCCGTGATCTCTATCTCGAGCATCGCCACAGGGACATTCTTCGTCTTGAGGGTGTCGAGGATCATTTCATCGACATTGCCCGCCTCGAGTTCGCGCGGCGAGAGATTCATCGCCACCCGAACATGCTGACGCCCGTTTCTCACCAGCTCTTCGATCATGGCGCAGCAGTTTAGAAACACCGTTTCCGTCAACAGGGAAAGCAACCCGGTTTCACGCGCCGCGGTGACGATTTCGGGCGGGGAAATGGGGCCATGAACCGGGTGGCGCCACCGCAGCAGCGCCTCGAAGCCGACCACGGCATTCGTGTCCAGTCGCACCATGGGCTGGAACCATGAGCAGAGAGTGCCTGTTTCGATGGCCCCGCGCAGATCGCGCTCGATGCAGTGCTTGCGTTCGAGTCCGCGATCGAGCCCGGCATCGAAGAGACGGTATTCATTCCTGCCGCTGCGCTTGGCCGCATAGAGTGCGAAGTCCGCCCGCAGCAACATCTCCGTCAATTGCGGTCTCTCCGATACGTAGATGCCTATCGAAGCGCCAACACGCACCGAATTCAACGCCGGATCCGGATTTGCGATGGCGGCGATGATCGACGATGCAAGTTCGCCGGTCGACTGCACGGACTTGCCGGCGGGAAAGAGCAGCACGAACTCGTCGCCGCCGATGCGCGAAATGGTTGCCCCTGGCGGCGCATGGTTTTCTATTCTGCGCGCAACCCTGACCAGCAGCTCGTCGCCGATATTATGACCATAGGTGTCGTTGACGGATTTGAAGCCGTCCAGGTCGATCAGCATGGCCACGAACGGACCGTCGGCAAGTCCGAGCTGGCGGATAGCCTGCTCGAGCCCGTACCTGTTGAGCAAATTGGTCAGCGGATCCCGCCTGGAGTTTCGCTCCATCTCGGTGGCGAACGCCTTCGCCTCGTATTTAAGGCGGCTCGCCTCGCGGAAGCGGGCTTGTCCAAGAAGCGCGCTTCTGACCATGCCAGCGAGAAAAAGCAGGACTGTGAAAGCCAGAATATAGTTCTCGACTCCGCCTTTTGCCGAAAGGCAGCCGATGGTGATCAAAAGCGGCAGCGTCATGAAGCTGATCGAGGACGGGGCGTATGATGTTCCGTAGGTGACGGAACCGGCCGACGCGCCGGCGAGAACGATCAGATAGATCGGCGCCTGGGGCGTGGTGTAGCCATCGGTCAGCACTGCCAGAAAAGACCAGGCGATACCCGACGCCAGAGCCAGAATCCCATAAGAAGAGAGCCCTGCACCGACCGGTTTCAGCCGGTTGTCGATCTTATCCGATTGGGAGAGAGCAAGGGCAATGCGTGCGCCATTTATCGTGCTGACCGCCGCAAACCACAGAACCGCCGCAAGCCCGCCGCCCGAAAGCATCTGCACGGCCAGGATCAGGGCCGAGAGGACCGTGCCGACAGGCATCGAAATGAAGATCCCGGTCCGCAGATCAGCCAACTGATCCCGGAGAATCCCGGCGTCCACGGATTCACCCTGCCCTTGAGGGGCGGACCCTGGAACAGGCTGCTTGGAATGCCTCATATGCCAAGTGGCTAGGCTAGCGCGGTGAAAATCGCGTTAAGGATTCACCAGCCCGCGGCGCAATCGCTCGATTCCTGGAGCAGCCCTTTGTCTGGACACAATTCCCAAGGGAAAGCGCCTAGCGCTTTTCCCGGGAAAACCGCGTCCCACTTCCCTTGGAATTGCTCCAGCCAGTCACGCCGCGTTCTTGTACCGCCCGCCAGAAGCGGGCGAACCACATGCCCACGAAGGCACCCAGGGGCGCTTGCGGGCACCGTTATGCTGGAGGCGCCGACGATCGAGCGCGGGTGGGTTCAGTTGGTGCTGGCTTTAGCGGTAAACCCGCACTGCTTCTGTTCCATATCGATCTGCTTGGTGATGCGGATGGCATTCTGTGCGTAGGCCTCCGTCACGGAGCCGCTATTCACGGTCTTGTCCTTCAGCGGACTCACGCCTGCGCAGAGGTGGAAAACATGCGGCTCGGAGGACTTCTTGGCTCCGTTTTCGGGCGCGATCCAGTAAACGACATCCTGACCGGCCGGGTGGCTCGCGTCCTGCGTCGCCGCTGTCACCGCGGCGCTGTCCGTGGCGATCGCCTGCGCCTGGGCGGCGACGTCGGGCGAACAGGCCGTGGTCGGTTGCCCCGTCTTGATCTGTGTCGCGCACGCGTTCATGTCCTGGGTGTACTGCTCGACAGACGGAGGCTTGAGACTGACCCCTGTTATCGCGGCGACCACGGCCAGTACAGCACCGAGGCCGCCGGCAACCTTCTTGGTCTGCGGATCCATGTTTTTGTCGGAGAGGATGAGGAAGACCAGCGGCACG